>JAFLBE010000020.1 GCA_017303995.1 Bacteroidota bacterium
AGTTGATAAAGAAGATGAGGTCTCACATGATTGGGTTGCAAAAATCACCTTCAGTCGTTAAGAACTTCTTTATGCACCACAGAATTCGCTATGCAGCATAAATTGTATTTATCCGCCGGAGTAATAGAAATTAAACCAATGGAGAAAAAATGAAAAGTATCGTAACATTTGTACTTTTGTCCCTCACAACTGCCCTTTCGGCACTACCACAAGAAGTTATTCTCGGAATTTCAAACTCACCAAATTCTGGAAAATCGGTTGTACTCTCTTATAAACTTTTCGATTACTCTTTTGTAAATATCTCAGCATTGGCTCAGTACTCACATGATTATTACGTAAAGAATTTCATTTCACTTAAAGCCGGTGATGAAATCCGTAACACAAAGGAAAATAATTATACTGACCAATCTTTTGGTTTAGGTTTGTCAGCTAAATTTCTTGCAAAGCAATACATTCCTGGATTCTATATCAATTCAAATATTTTCCTAAATTCGCACAAAATATCATTCCATAGTGAAGAGACAGTTAGACCAAATTTTGTTGTGCTAAGGTTTTCTGAAGAAAAAAGAGGTTGGGATGGATATTTCAATTTAGAGACCGGTTACCAAATTAATATCAGTAATTTTATTGTACAAGCTGGCTGGTTATATGGAAATGGAATTTATCTTGCAGATTACTTAAATGAAATTCCAAGTGAAACAAATAGCTTAAAACTGGGAATTGGTTATACTTTCTAACAATCGCAACCAGCTTATTGTTGCACAGCTTGGTTTCTTTGGTTTTTAACACATTTTGGAATGTTTTCAGCTTCGGTTGATTCACGCAATAACGGCTGAAGCCAGGCACTAGAATTTATGAAAATGAAAATTCTATTTATTTGCTTTCTTATAACTCAACTTAACTTTGCTTGTAGTCGCTATGAAGCAGAATATATTAGTTCAATGTACAATGGAAAAGTTGTTTTAAACAATGAAATACCAATGTATAACAAAATGGTTAAAGATGAATATCTACGGAAAGTTGATGCAGAGTTTATTGCTTCATCCAGGGAAATGTATGGAGGAATCCACAATGCCTGTATAGAGCATGTAAAATTTGGATGGGGGTATTTATATCGGGATGATTACAAAACATCAATCAAACGATTTAACCAGGCTTGGCTATTGGATTCGACCCAAAGTGATGTTTATTTTGGGTTTGCTGCCTATTGTTATTTGACCGGGAATATGTCCGAATCTGAATTATACTATAATATCGGCAAAAACTATGACAGAGAAAATAAAGCCCTTAAAATTTACCATACAAGTTTAATAATGTTCCTTACTGAAAAGAAAAGGAATAATGAAGTAATAAGTTTTTTAAAGAAATATGAATTAGGTGATTCTCTTTTTTCAAATGTAGAAGGATCAATTGGTTTTTATTACATGGAAGCAAATAACTATGATAGTTCATTCCATTATTTGAATTTAGCGATAACAAATAATCCATCAGATTCAATTTCCATGTTAAACCTTGGGTGGTTAAGTTATTTAAACAAAAAACCTGAATTAGCCATTGAATATTATACAAGAGCAATCAGTTTTGCTCCAAATTATATTGATGCTTATTCAAACCGTGGGTTAACTTATTCTGAAATTAAAGATTATGAAAATGCTATTAAGGACAATCTTAGCTGTATTGCACTTTCAAAATATTCTGAACAAGGTCAATATTTTCGAGTCATGGGTTATAATAAAATACTACTTGGCAGAATCCAGGAAGGTTGCAAAGATTTGAACAAATCACTTGAAATTGGTGATCCAACCTTTGATGAGGATCAAATTAAAGATTTAATAAAAAAAACATGCAAGGAATAAGTTCTATGCTATTGCATCCTGCCTGACCGGTACACAGCTGGTTTTTTTTAGTTTTAACACGTTTTGAAAGGTTTTCGGCTTCGTGAAGTTCACGTGCAAACCACAGAAGCCAGGCGTTCGGTTTTATTTATAAAGGTAGTAACATGACATTTTCAACCCTGAACAATTTGGCATTAATCGCGACGTTATTTGTTTTCAATCAAATTGTTTCTGCTCAATCAGATAAATATTTATCAAATGCGCAAATATTTAAGTTAATGAGCGATTCAAAAGTTGCTTATAATGTTACCCCACTATCTGAGTTGGATGATTCACTGAAAAAATCCAACTTTTCTGTGCTTATGTTTCCCCAATTAACGCCATTGGTTAAGTTTCCATTGGTTAAAAAGTCTGAAGATGACAAATCAACTCTAAGTAGTTTTGAGTTTCAGGAAGAAGCCTGGACATTTCTTAATAAGGGAGAAGAGTACTTTGGAAAACGTGATTTCATAAACGCAAAGGAATTTTATTCAAAGGCAATTGAAAATGATCCTAGTTTTTATTTAGCTGCTTTGTATTTAGGAGATTGTTATCTCCAAGAGAAAGATTACAATACTGCACTAAGTTATTACCAAAAAGCAAACGCCATAAATCCAAACGATTATTCCACCTGGTACTTTCAATCAACGGCATTAAGAAATCTTGGCGAATATGAGAAAGCAGTTGATTGTTACAGGGAAGCCCTGCTGAATAAGCCAAGACATCAGAACATTATGAAGGCATTAAATGGATCCCAGGAAATACTTGGAATAACAGTTGACAACAGCGAATTTGTGCCTAAATCATTAGCTCTGAAAAAGGGAGATGATGTTTTTATTTATTTTTCAGAAGAAGGGGGAACAGAATGGTTGGCATATGCTAATGCAAAGGCAATTTGGCTTGGTGAGACAGCAATTCCGGGTTTAAAGGAACCAACCGTTAAAAGTTTGTGGTCAACTACTGAAGAAAAACAAGCAATAATTTCATTACTTGACGGGTATTATTCATCTAAGGAAAATGATAAAAACAAAAATGATAAATACTTAGAGAAGCTCTACGCTATAACTCAAGATGGGTTACTTGATTCATTCATCATCTATGAAATCGGTTCAAGGATAAATCCAAATATCACTCTCATTCTGCCAGATGAAATCAAAGAAGACATAAGAAAGTATATCCGTAAGTATGTTGTTGTTGATAAAAATTAACCACTAACCATCGATTCTTGCCATTTATTGCGCTGCTTTATTTTCGGTATTTCTACACATTTTGAAAGGTTTTTTGTATCGGCAAGTTCACATACGAACCACAGAAGCTAGCTGTTTGATAATCATGGATAGGCATTATGCGCAAACTTATTGTTCTTTTTGTTCTGATTTTTACATCTGCTGGTTTAAGATCTCAACCGACACCGTATGGAAACATTGGTTTATCATTGGAGTTCGGTTTTGATCGTTGTTTATACCTAACTCCCAAAATTTGCCTTGGCTATTTTTTTGACGAAATATCATTCGCAAATTTAACTGTTTCGTATTCCTATTCTACTTCTAATAAATTAAATTCATTTTGGAATTTTTATTCTGAATTAGGTTTCCCGGCCTTATTGCTCCCTCCCAACGATTCAAATTCACAACCGTTTTCTTATGGAATTGGTGCTGGCATTTCAACTACCACATTTGACTCCATACGAGTTACGTCATTTCGAAGTAATTACTTTTTTGGTTTTGCTTTTGGCTATATGAATTATGTTCATCACACAAAAATGGAATTTCCAGATAATATTGGTGTGGAAGGAATATTTCCATTTTATGCTCCCTATCTTAAAGAATAAGAATTCCAAATGGTTCAATTATGTACACCTATTATTATCTAACTATCGCTTCCCTCCGATTATGGCGCGGCTGGGTCTTCGAGAATCACCATATTTTGATAGGTTTTTCGTTTCGGTTAGTTCATGCGAAAACCAGAAAAGTTAGGCGTTAGAATTATTAAATGCAGGACAAATTATGCATCATTTCATTTATTCTCATTTCTATCATAACATCGTAAAGTTTTCCCAACAAATTACACGGTCCAAAATGCGAACACTACTTTTTATTTTTGTTATTTACTTTCCAAATCCTATTTATAGCCAAACATCAACAGTTTTGCCTTCTGAAACAGAAAAAACATATGGGGTTTCACTTTCTGTTCTCTTAAGAAACCATGTCGGTATTTCCTTTTTCAGAATAAAAGAAAAAATGTTCTTGCAATTTTCCTACAATAAGGTATTCCGGGATTTTGACTACCATGATGGTAATAGCCTGGTTCGACCAGTTAAAAAAATAAGATTTTCATCTTTAGAATTTGATTATGGTTACATTTTTCGGAATGATAACGTAAAATGGTTTTCATTTATTCCATTTTTATCCTCCGGGGTTTTATTTCCAGTTATAAAAGATGACAAGACCAAATTATATTTACCAAGTTTTTCAATTGGTGTTTTGTCACAAGCCCAACTATTTCGCGATTTACAATTCGGAATAAAATTAAAGTCTTATTATTTTCAGTATGAATATACATTTGTTGGTTTTGATTTTGCATATTCATTTTAAAATAATTCGAACTATCGCTTTCCAGCCAATTTGGATGAGGTTTGGTTTCCGATAGTTTTAACACATTTTGAAAGATTTTTAGCTTCTTCAGTTTCATTTGCAAACCACATAGGGTAGGCAAAAGGTAACAATTGGAATTTCAAAGATTAAAGGAACAAACATCATGAAAATTTTATTTTTGTTCATTATAATGCTTGTGGCTTCATTAAGCACAATTGCACAAGTTCATTTCGATGTAAACGGAAATCTTCTTCAAAAAAATGGCGTACTGCCAAAAGTCCCGGCAACTACTGGAGCTTCAGACTTTTACTTAGTGGATACTGTTCGTTTCCCATTGGATTTCAGACCAAATACCGGACAATTCTCAAAAGATGGCTTAGAATATTATTTGTCTGCCAGGTTCAATTCTAGTTCTTCACGTCTGTATATGTTAAAAAGAGTTGCATTAGGCCAACAATTTGGACCCCCAAAACTATTAATTGGCTCTATTAATGATACAACATTTGGAAATATTCAACCGAGTCTTACATCCGACAAGAAAACAATGGTCTTTGTTCGATCAACTGATGATCAATGGACGGGAAACGATTTGTACATTGCAACCCGCTCTGATTCATCCTTGTCATTTGAAACAATAAGACCGCTCACTGAACTCAATACTCCCTTTTCTGCCGAGGCTTATCCTTGGATTTCGCCAGATGGCTTGAGGTTGTATTTTACTAAAGGGATTGGTTTTAAGGATGATTTATTTGTATCTAAACGCCAGTCCACAAGTGGAACTTTCGATTCCCCAACAATGCTCGATATTCCACTGAACACAAACAGAAAGTTCGCTGGCTGGCTAGGAAATGATGAACAGGAACTCTATTTCACTACCGGGAGCCGTGGTGACAGTATTATGTATGCAATTCGAACAAATCAATCAGACACATCATTTTCTACACCAACATTTCTTCCAAGTTTAAGTCAATTTGGTTTTGTTTCAGGTGTAAGTCTTGCGGGAGAAGAACTTTATTTATTAAATATTAGATCTTTTCCAGTCATTTTAAAATTTCAACATACAACAACTTCTATAGAAGATGGTTTGACCAATTTGCCGCAAAATTTTGAGTTGGAGCAAAATTATCCTAACCCCTTCAATCCATCTACGACTATTTCTTTCACAATTTCTATTAAATCGTTTGTATCACTTAAGGTATTTGATGCCTTAGGTAGAGAGGTATCGTCTTTAATCTCCGAAAATTTGGCACCCGGGCAATATTCGCATCCATGGGTCGCTAATAACTTACCCAGTGGCGTTTATTTTTGTCGGTTAACGGTTGGGCTGTCTTCTAAAACCAAAAAACTTGTTTTACTCAAATGAAACAATTACAACCTAACTATCGCTTCATAGCTGAGCAACATGCGGCTGGGATTCCAAAGTTTTAACGTTTGTTGAAAGGGTTTTCAGTTTCTGTTGGTTCAAATAAAAACGGCTGAAGTAAAGCGGTAGATTGGGTTTACTTTGTTTCTTTCGGTTTTGCAAAATGAAAGATTGGGCATTTTTCGCTTACTGTTTTCGGGATTTTAGATTTCTGGTTTCTTGTCAGTTTTCCTTCGTTACAAAAATTAAATTTCTTCCCAAACTGTCAGAATACTCTTTTGTTTCCCTTTTGTTTTTGGTTTAAAAATCTTAATTACCTACTTTCACTTCGTTTTAAAGCGTTTCAATTAGAAAACACGTTTTGGTTCAAGATCGTATAAATTGAACCGTCGTTTCCCGGCGGATCGGCACGAAACTGGTTTTTCGATAGTCAACACATTTTGAAAGGTTTTTGGCTTCGGCAAGTTTATGTGCCTGCTCCAAAATCCAGGCGTTTGAATTAATTATCATGAAATTATTATACCTTGTAACATTAACAATAGTGAGTATTTTCAAGTCCGTTTCGGCAGGCGATTTAACAGTTGCAAATCCCGAAAGGTTGAAGAACTCAGTGATATTTTTGTCAGATTCAATTGGATCCAGATCTTTTTCTGAAAATGTGAATATTGAGAAAACTCTTAAATTCATTCAATTGGAATTTGAAAAAATCGGGTTGACATGTTCAACACAAACTTTTATTGTGGATGGCAATGAATACAAAAACATTTATGCAGTTATTCCAGGTCAGGTAGAAGAAACGTTTGTAGTTGGTGCACATTATGATACTTGTGACAAACTACCTGGAGCAGATGATAATGCCTCTGGCGTTGCTGGGGTAATTGAGGCTGCCAGATTGGTTAAAGATCATGGCAATCCATACTTCACTTTAATTTTTTCATTTTTTTCGCTTGAAGAACCTCCATTTTTCGGCACAAAAAACATGGGAAGTTATCGATTTGCGGAATTATTAAACCAACAAAATCGAAAAATACGGGGAATGGTAAGTGTCGAAATGATCGGATTTTTCACTGATGATAAAATCCAACAATACCCTCCCGGTATATTTGAATGGCTTTACCCGAAAGAGGCGAATTTTATTGCATCCGTTTCAAACATTAATTCAAGTAATCTTGCTGATGAGTACCAAGATAAAATTGACAATCTGAATGAAATTCATTGTGTCCAATTTTCTGGCCCGTCATCAGTACCGGGCATTGATTTAAGTGATCACTCTGCCTTTTGGCATTTCGGTTATGAAGCATTTATGATAACAGATACGTCTTTTTTGAGAAACAGAAATTACCATACCCAATATGACCTATCCTCTACTCTTGATTATAAAAGAATGAGTTTTGTAGTAAATGGGTTAGTTTTAATGGTTACCAATAAATTCTAACGCTCTCGTTTGGGCAGAAAAACATGCTGCCTGGTTTTCGATAGATCAACATATTTTGAAAGGTTTTTGGCTTCGGTTAAGTTCACTTGCAAACCACAGAAGCCAGGCGTAAGAAATAAAGGCGTTTCAATGTTACCTAAAACAATACTGGCTAGCCTCACTTCATTCTTATTTCTTTTAGGTTGTACTCCTTCAGTAATGAGTTTAAAACCAGAAGAAACCAAAAACATTGAGCCAATTGGTCTTTATATAATTGCATCTTCACAACTTGAAGATAACAACGATTATCTCCACAAAGATTTCACAATCTCAACTGCAAGTATTTTTATTCCTAAATTTTTTAAATTTAAAGGATATGAAATGAAGTTGCTAAACCCGGGACTTCCTACAGATAGAGTATTTGAAAAAAAGTTTGGGACGTTCAACATTGATGAGAAAATAATTGCTCAATTCGCAAGAAAAGAAAATTGTTCTACGTTTTTAATAGTATATTATGCTTATACAGGTGACCAACAAAGTTTGATTGACGGGCTCAATATGTACAGTAATTGTAGTCTTTACGGTTGGTTAATAAATTCAAAAGATGCTGGTTTAATATCATCAAGTCATTCAGTGTTAAGCTCAATCAA
This sequence comes from Bacteroidota bacterium, assembly GCA_017303995.1. Lineage (GTDB taxonomy): Bacteria > Bacteroidota > JABWAT01 > JABWAT01 > JABWAT01 > JAFLBE01. Next base: position 7,896 of record JAFLBE010000020.1, read on the forward strand.
CACAAATTACGGAGGATTACCATTTGGAATCCCGCCTGGAATTAATAAAAAGGATTACCAGAATTTCCTTGAAAATATTGCAATGGAAATGTTCAAACCATTTCCTTCTAAGCCAAAATAGGGCTGTTCTATTTGCAATTAGAACAAATACTTTGGACTAAAAAAAACCAAAGTTGCTTACAAGACAATTTTTATTTTAAAGATCACAACATTATTATTTTGGAGGTTCTCATGAATTATAAAACCGTTTTATTTGCGATTATTTTCATTTCTGGTTGCGCAACGACTGAGCCAATTAATGAAATTCCCATGTATGGAAACCTTCCAAAATCTCAAGAACTTATTGGGTATGATCAGAAATTTATTTATGATGTTGTAAAACAATTTGGAAGCAGAGATTCAGCATGTAAAGTGCATATTCATTTAGGTAACTACTATCTCGGTCTAGGAGACCCAAATATTGCAATAAAAAGGTTTAACCAAGCTTGGTTATTGGATTCAACAAATGCTGATGTGTATTGGGGTTTTGCCTATAGTTTAGAGAAAAAAGATCGCTACAAGGAAGCCATTCCCATGTTCGAAAAAGCAATTCATTATGCTCCGGATAACTATAAAATTTGGATTGGTTATGCAGTCTGTTATAGTTTAATAGCTGATAAAGAAGGAAATAAATCAAAAAAGGAAGAGTTTTTCAAGAAATCAGAATTACTATTTGAAAAAACAGAAAAAATGAACGATAAATCTGGTGATTTATATTTTGGATGGGCACAAAAATGGCATAAACAGGGAAACGAAGAAAAGGCAAACGTCTACCTGCAAAAAGCAAAAGACCTTGGTTTTCAACGGTGACCTTTTAATTCTAACTGTCGTTTTCAACTGATCTGAATGCGACAAGTTTTCTAATAGTTCAACAATTTTTGTACTGTTTTCGGGTTTGGGAAGGTCAGGTACAAACCACAAAAGCCAGGTTTTGATTAAAATTACAGGAGATTAAATGCCAACCAGAATTTTCACACTTTTCATTTTTTTTGTTTTATTAATTGGTTGTGAATCAAGTGATATTGAGGATCCTTCTACCGCGGTTTCTTTCTATTTATCTGAAGATTCGTATGTAGTAATGTATTTAGTAAACCATTATGATGTTAGGGTAATTGAATATTTTAAAAAAGAATTTTCAAAGGGTAGCCAACAGGTTATGATTAAAATGGATGATTTAGCAGAGGGAGCATATACATTACACATGGAAGTAACTGGGAAATATAGCAAAACATTCACACAAAAAACGATACCAATTATTCTGGTAAAATGATGAAAACCATATTAGTATTTCTTATAATCTTATTCTCTGACTTCTCTTTCTCTCAACACCTGGTTGGGGTGAATTCTTCAATTGGTTTTTTTCTTTATAATTCAGAAAACGATCTTCAATTGCTTAAAAAACGAACACTTTATGAATACTATGCATTCGGTTTATCTTATGAAACTTCATTATTAAGCACATACAACATTCAAATTGACTACTCATATAGCAAGAGTACCAGAAATGGAGTCATAAAACCAATCCGTACAGATGAAACTGGCAATCAACTTGAAGTTCTCGATATTGACTATTATTTGTTGAACCACAATATTGATTTGATTTTCTTATTTCAATTTGATGACTCAGAGGTCCAATGGGGTTTGGGTCCTTCAATGGTAATAACTAATCGGAGTTTATATTTTCCCGGTTTTTTTAACGATATTCTGGCATCCTCGGGTATTGGCGTTTGTGCCACGATTGAATCATTCCCCATTTTCAGGACAACTCAAGATTTGTATTCAGCCCGAATTTATGGTAAAATACGGTATACTAAGGCCATTTGGTTTGACACGGGGATTAGGAAATTAGATACCTACGAACAACAATTTTTTGATTCTCTAATTGGAGTTCGTTTCTTATTTAATTTAAGTAAATTATAGAACTTCTATAATTATCACTTTTTTTCCATATAATTGATGAGCTTCTCAGAACTTCTTTTGCCCATCCCCGAAAGTATTCGGGGCAAGCTAAGTAGAGGATGACTTTGTTGAAGTTTATAGAGGTGCCCTTGGATTCTATGTTTTTTACTACCTTTCAAAAGGCTTTTCTGCTTTCCCAGGTTCCCACAAAAACATTATAATACGGGAATTAAGTTTGCTGCTTTTGAACCAATAAAAAAAGGTCACAATTTATGAAGCAACCTATTTTTTTCATTTTTCTTCTCCTGACCCTTTCAACTTCAAATTCGTTTGCCCAACCTCTTTCTGATTCAACACTTGCAGTCTCCCAATTGGTCCCCGATTCAGCAAACACAACACATTCAACGAGCCAGTTCACCTTAAGAAAACCGCTGTTATATTCAATACTTTTCGGATCAATTGGAGGTCTTGGTGGTTTTGTTGTCTCATTACCAATCATCAGCAACCAGGGCGATGGATTCGAACAGGCTATTACCCTTTCAGCGTTAACTGCAATCGGTGCCACGACCGGGTTTATCTGGGGAGCGTACCATGGATATAATTTAGAACAAAGTGAACAGAAACACCAACTCAAATCTCAAACTGAACTATCTCATGTCAAAAACGCAACCATCTTCAGTTTTTTACTTGGTTCCGGGAGTTATTTCATAAATAATGATACCCAAAGATCATATAATATTGAATTCATTATTAGACCCAAAACCCGGAAAAACTATTTTCCAAATGAATATAGTGTAGTTGTCGAAACAGTTAATTGGTATGGTACAAATAATGATGGAAGTGAAACAAAACTGGGACTGAGAGTAAACTATGATTTGAATTCCTTTGGATTTTTTCAATCTCATTTTCTTTATGGCTTTGAAGCAGGAATTTCATCTGGTTTCAGGAATGGCACATACATTAACCAAAACAACAGTGCCAACCCATTTATTTCATCAGAACAAAAAGATTACTTAAGTCTTCATGCCAGTATTTTTTGGGGAATGCAAATTTCCTTTTTTGAATTTTTAAATTGCAGGGTTACAACCAGTTTTGAACCTATTGGTGCACAGTCATTTATTCGTGGAAAGGAATATTCAGCAAGCGATAAATTTTCCATCGATGCTTCTATTGGTTTAAATTTGTTTTCATTAAACTAAAACCCGTTCAATTATAGTGAATGCAAATTGAACAAGGTTTGTAACTTTTTGTTTCAGACAATTTGAAAGGTAATTAGACTTGGGTGAGCTCACAGTGAAACAGACAAACCCAACTCAATTATCCACTTTTAAAGTAACTAAGCTTAAAAAACCAATTTCAGAAAATTCAAGTTTTCCAGCTCAAATTTCATGCAGTTTGTTTTTGATTTCTGTATGTTGAACCCAATTTTATTTTCAAATCCTGAAAAAGTAAGAACAAAAAGTAAAATTGAATTTAATCAATATGAATCGCCCGAAATGCTGGACTTCCCTTTTTAACAATCAACTTGATTTTATTAAAGCCAGGTAAGGCAGTAAAGTTTCCAATTGTAATCCACGTATTTTTTTGGGCTTTAATATTTCCTGATCCAATTTCAGCATTTCCAAATTCGGCAGCAACCTCAGCATCCGACTCTGATCTTGCCAAAATCCTTAATTTAAATTGTCTTGATTCATTCTCATTTACAAAGGTATAACTCACCCATTCACCGGGTTTTGTATCCATGATTTCATAGGGAAATGCCGTGTCATTGCTGAACCCAATGTCGACTCCATCATTTCTTAATTGCCGACCCGTATTGTAAAACTTTGGATCGGAACCAACTCCGTAGAACTGATAAGATGAGTCATTGTAGGCAACACCTTGTCTTCCCAGATCGAACCATGTTGCGGGGAAAATAGCAGGAACCCGGTTAAACCTGTAAGCTTTTGATTTTTTACTGTAATCGGGTCGCATCATGGCATCTATGACATCCGGTTGTTTGATGAGTTTTTCGAAAGCAAGTCCGTTGGCCATGTCCATCAATCCGCGTTCAGATTCTTCTGGAGTGGGTTTTGGTCCATTTCCGGCCCAATAATCAGTCACTTTTTTATAGGATGCAGGCATTAAAAGTTGAAGCGGACCTGCAACCGTTTCAACCTTTTTCAATGGCCACCATGCCCAGCCAATTCCCTGCTCTTCAACAAGCTGAATGCAATCGTGAAACCAGGTATTTGAATTTTCACCAGTTTCTCCAAGCCACAGGGGAACATTAGTTTTTTCCTGAAGATCGAGATACGATTGAATTGATTCCTTTGTATTCGGATTCCAATACCGGTGGAAGGAATAAGCCATATTGGAATCCCAAACAGGCGTTAAACCACGGAAGTCAGTTGCATAACGATTTCCTTCAATGAAAATGATGTGTTTTTGATCGACTTCACGAATGGATTTGGTTAGACGGATAAAATACTCGCGAAGCATTGTATTTTCATTTCCTAGATCCCAGTGAGTTTCATTAATCAAATCATACCCGGCAATCACCGGTTCGTTGGCATATCGTTTCGCAATTTTCGTCCAGATTTCAACACCAAGATTCTGGTTGGCTGGATCAGTCCATAATTCGGCCACACCATGAGCATCGGCAATTTGTTCACCAGACTGTCCGCCAGGCATAGCATGCATGTCTAAAATGATCCACATCTTATTTGCTTTGCACCAAGTAATCAGGGAATCAATCAGGGTAAATCCTTTGTCAGAAAAAGTACCTGGCTTATCCTTGGGTGCGAAAAATTCATAATGCATAGGAAGCCTGACAGAATTAAACTTCCATTTTGCCAACTGATCAATATCCACCTTCTGGCAATGATTTCTTTCGTAAACTTCGTAGAATTTTTTTCGTTTTTCTGATCCAATCAGAGAATCAATAGCCTGCCTGATTTGTGTAGGCGACTGGTTTCTTCCGCCATGAATCATGTATCCTTCAGGAAGCCACCATCCACCAAGTCCCATTCCACGAAGCAAAATCGTATCCCCTTTCGAATCAACGATTGCTTTTCCGTTGGTTTTTAACCAATCCTGAGCATAAAGAATCGTTGATGTAAAGAAAATTAAAAATAAAACGAAAAGTTTTTTCATGGTGATTACCCAACTTTTTGGATTTGAGCTCATTTCAAGGGTGCAAAAAATCTGTTGGAAAAATATTTATTTCATAAACAAATAAATAACAATTTCAGCCTTCGATGAGGGGCTTTTTTAGAAAAAATAATTGCTTTGGAAAAAGGTATGGATCCCGGATCAAGTCCGGGATAACAACCTCCCCAAATAGAAAAACAACGGTATTTTCATTCCCGAAAAGGTTAGTTAACGAGGTTCCCGGTAACTCACCAGGTAAGTCCATACCCATATGGGAATTGAACCGGCAGACCCGTTGAAAGTCCGTTGACCGGAATCTGACCCATGGTAGCCGGCCAGGTATGAGGCAATTTACCGGTTGGTTTGTAGTCACCAAATAGAATATCCGCTATTCCATCACCTTCAGTACCGGGAAGCCATGCGGCAACAATTGCATCACAATCATCAATAATGTTGCTAATGATCATGGGTCTTCCCGACATTAAAATCAAAACTACGGGAATTCCGTTAGACTTAAAGGATTTAATCATCGCAACATCTGACGATTTCAGAGACAAATCATTCCTGTCACCAGCACCTTCAGCATAGGGTTCTTCACCAATGACAACTATAGCCAAAGGGAATAAAGTCTCATCCAATCCATTTTCCATAAAAAAGACTGAGCCTTCTCCAACTGCATTCTGGATTGCCCGATAAACAGTTGTTCCTTTTGTAATGGGACCAGACCCACCCTGCCATTCCATCGTCCATCCGCCACATTGAAATCCGATATTATCACCATGACTTCCGGTAACTAAAATAGTTGAGATGGATTTTGAAAGCGGGAGCAAATTACCTTCATTTTTCAGAACAACCAATGATTTTCTAACCGCCTCACGGGCAACCAGACGGTGTGAATCAGACCCAACGGCGCCGGTGAGAGATCTTTCAGTTTTTGTTTTTTCCCAAAGGCCAAGCCGGTATTTTACGGTCAGGATTCTGCGAACTGCATCATCAATCCTGGTAAGAGGTACTTTGTTGGTTTCAACCAGATTTTTCAAAGCCGATATAAATTCCTTGTAATTGTCTGGAAGCATGATGATATCAAGTCCTGCATTTATACTATTGGTTATCTGATCATCATTTGAACCCGGAAGCTGGCGGATGGCGGCCCAATCAGAGACAAGAAGGCCATCGAATTGCTTTTCATTTTTTAGAACGGATGTGAGCCAGTAAGCACTTCCGTGCATTTTTTGTCCGTTGATAGAACTGTAAGATGCCATGACAGTTTGAACGCCGGCACCAATAGCGCCATCATAAGGAGAAAGATGAATCGAACGAAGGGTTGCCTCATCAAGAATCACATTTCCCTGATCTTTTCCGTTTTGTGTACCGCCATCTGCAACGTAATGTTTTGCACAAGCCAGAACCGAAGTTTTTGCTGTCAGATCTGAACCCTGAAGTCCTCTTACCGATGCAGCTCCTAATTCATTCACCAGATCAGGCATTTCAGCAAACCCTTCATAAGTTCTTCCCCACCTTTCATCCTGCGGAACAGCAATACATGGAGCAAACGTCCAATGAATTCCAGCACCGGCAACTTCCTCTGCTGTTACTTTTGCAACTTTTTCAACCAATGCAGCATCCCGGGTTGCTCCAAGGCCGATATTGTGAGGAAAAATGACCGCATCCAACACATTATTGTTCCCATGAACGGCGTCAATTCCGTACAGAATCGGGATTTTGAGACGGGTTTGAAGCGCATATCCCTGAAAGCGATCCACCATGTCTGCCCAACCGCTAGCCCTACGGTTTGGAGGTGCAACTCCACCACCGCTTAGAATTGAGCCAAGGTAATAATCTCTGATATCTGATTCTTTAAGTAGATTGCTTTTGTTCACTTGAGTCATCTGACCAATTTTTTCTTCGAGCGTCATTTGAGCCAGAAGTTTATTTACTTTTTCGCTGATGGGAAGTCCGGCATCAGGATCACCGGAATCAGAGGTTTTGTCTTCACAGGAAAATATGGCAAGGGAAAGGAAAAGAAGAATAATTGGTTTCATGGGGAAAAAGTAATAAGTGGTAAGTGATATGTGATATGTGGTAAGTTGTAAGTGGCACAAGTCATAAACCGGGCAATTTAATTTTCTAAAATTTGCATAGGGGGCGATATTCATTATCTCTAACCCACCCCCATTCCCCCTCCGTCGGAGGGGGAATGGTCATTGACTTTGTGCGATTTCAGGTATTTATTTCACAAGTTGAACTGGAATGACTTTCATGCCAAAATTAGTTTCCAGGCGAATAAAGTAAGTTCCGGATGGCAATCCGGCAGCGTCGAAAGTGAGTTCATGGTTTCCTGCTGGGAAAACCTGACTTGCGAGTTTTTTTACCGGCTGACCCAACATATTAAAAACTGTAAGAACTGTCTGTCCTGCCTCAGGCAAACTGAATGAAACTTGAGTTGAAGGATTAAACGGATTTGGATAAGCCGGATTCAGTTTAAACTTTTCAGGCTGAGTTTTGTCGTCAACAGAAATGGGGGTCACCAACTGAAATTCCAAATAATTCAGATTGTACCCGGCGGTTGGAATTTCAATTTTCAAAACCTGAGATCCTGCCTGAAGAGTAATATCTGGAAACACAATGCTTTTCCAGGCTTGCCATCCACCTGTATTTGGTATTGTTTTGGTCGATAAGAGTGAGGATGAACCTGTATAAAGTGATATCGTTCCTACTGATCCGCCTGATGCATGCCTGATCACAAGATTGTAAACTCCTGCAGTTTTTACGTTAACCGTATATTTCAGCCATTCCCCATTATTTGTCCAACCGACATCATAACCGTTGGTATTTGCGGTGGCATCCGCACATTTTTCGATGTCAACACCATCATTCCGATATGTCCACCCTGCATTCCATGTTCCACCACCAGCACCTCCCGTATTCTGATAATCCTTATCAAAATAAGCTTGATTCTGGTTTCCCATATCATAATCGACTGCATAAATCCGACCAGGAATTTCATGATTTTTGTATGGATACAACCCAGGTTTAAAAATTTGATTAAACATCGAGTTTATCACATCCAGATTTGGCCGGCAATTTGCGAGTTTTAAATTTTCAGCTTGATTATAAAGTGCAGTCATTGCAACCGATACGCTCGGTTTTGATCCGGTTCCCGACCAATACTTTAATAGCAAATCGAACCCAGGATCTTTTTTAACACTCCAGATACTTTGAGCGCCTTCTATTTTTTTGATCGTCCACCATGACCAGCCAATTTTGGCAACCTCAAGAGTCCGGATCATACTAGTGAACCAAGGATTCGAATTCTCACCCGATTCACCACACCATAACGGAACTTGCTCTTGGTTACGAAGGGTAAGTAAATACTGAATCGAAGAAGAGCTTGTCTCGGCCCAATACCGGTGAAATGAATAAACCATATTGTCATCCCACTTTGGAGTTAGACCTTTAAAGTCGGTGGCAAACCAGTTTCCTTCAATAAACAGAATGTGATTCTGATCGACTTCCCTGATTGAATTGGTGATATTGATAAACAACTCCCTGAGTAAAGCATTTGTTGAACCAAGATCCCAGGCCGGTTCGTTGATCAGGTCGTAGCCACCAACAGTTGTTTCATCTTTGTACCTCTCAGCAATTTTCCGCCAGATTTCTACTGTTCGGATACGGAAAGATTCATCCTGCCACAACCGGGCCTGACCGTCACTGTCGCTGATCGGTTCACCACTTTGGGCACCGGGTGCACAATGCATATCAAGGATTACATACATGCCGTTTGTTTTGCACCAGGCAATGACCGAATCAAATTGGGCAAATCCGGGTTCAAGCCAAACGCCAGGTTGATCTGGCGGAGTCAATTTATCCCAATGAAAAACAAGGCGGACTGAATTAAATCCGAATTCTTTCAACTGGTCAATATCAGCTTTTGTGACAAAATTTTCTTCGTATTTCTGATAGAATAGTTTACGGTTTTCAGTGCCAACAAGTGCTTCAATTTTATTTCTGATCTGGGTTGGAGAATTTGCAAATGCAGAAGTACCAAGCATGTATCCTTCAGGAACCAGCCAGCCACCGAGTCCCATTCCACGAAGCAAAACTTCACCGTTATCGTTAATGATTTTAGTGCCCTGGGTCCGGAGGAATCCCTGAGCGGAAACCACGGATGTGGAAAAAAGAATAATCAAAAGAATGGGTAATATTTCCCCGGTTCGATGTTTTAATAATTTCATAGTAAACTTACTCATAATGTTAATGTTGCTTTCGAATGGATATTTCTGGATGAAGAACCTGTCAAGACTTCATAATTCCCTGGAGAAAGAACCCATGAAGCGGTTTTTTCATCATACCAGGAAAATGATCGTGAATTCAGTTCAATTGAAACTGTTTTGGTTTCACCGGGCATCAATGTGATTTTTGAGAACCCTTTTAATTCTTTTTCAGGACGGTCGACTGGTGGATTAACAGGTTTCACATATAGCTGAACCACTTCAGATCCTTTACGTTTTCCTGTATTTGTCACTTCGAGCGTAACCCGGTATTTGTTATTTCCAAGCGATTCGACTCTCGATTCTGAAAAACTGAAAGTGGTATAGGAAAGACCAAAACCAAAAGGAAACAGTGGTGTTTTTGCTTTGGTATCAAACCAGCGATAACCGACATAAATACCTTCTTCGTAACTCACACTACCTGTTCCGGGAAAATTTTCGTAAGCATTGCAATCTTCTCAGGATTTAGGAAAAGTTGTTGTTAGCCTTCCTGAAGGATTATGATTTCCAAACAGAATATCGGTTATCGGGTGACCGGCATCCTGCCCAGGAAACCAACTTTCGAGAAGAACAGGAACTTCATCAATCCAGTCAGACATGAGAACAGCAGCACCCGAATTCAGAACAACGATCGTTTTTGGATTTATTTTTGCAACTTCCTTGATCAGATTCACCTGATCTGCAGGTAAATTGAGATCCTTCCGGTCAAAACCTTCAGATTCAACATTGTAAGAACTTCCCACAAAAATCACTGCAATTTCAGATTCTTTTGCAGCCTTCACAGCATCCGTAAGAAAATCAGAGCCAGGTAAAACCCAGCCCAATTTCAGAACTGCACCGCCACCATTTTCATAAAACTCAACTTTTACCGTGACTGTTTTCCCTGCTTCAAATTTATATTTTGCCGACCGGGTTTCGGGACCATGGTCCGACCAATAATCAGTTTGTCGTCAATCCAGACCCGAATACCATCATCGCTCAGACCATCAAGTTGATAGTCTCCGGAAACTTCCGGAACAAGTTCCCCGGTTAATCTTACCGAATAATTGTCTTTCCCGATTTCTGGTGCCGGAATAGCATCACCCCAATCAAAGTTGATTTGCGATTCTGCCCGTGATAGTGCCGGAGTTCCTTCCAACTTCTGGTTATTGAAATAATCAGCTTTCAGGTTTTTAAAATATTTTGCTTCTATGGGTTTTACATCCCCCGGGATAGTGGCACCCGGAGCATAAGTTACCTTGAATTTCCCAGTACCCACTTCATTAAAAGCATCGAGAGGACTTACAGAATAAAATGGAAGCACCATTGAACTTCCACCACCACCGGTTCTGGCAGATGCTGCATTGGGGCCAATAACGGCAACTGATTTGAGTTTGTTGATATCAAGCGGAAGTAAGCTCTTATCATTTTTAAGCAGAACGATAGATTCTGTTGCAGCCTGACGTGCAAGTTCCTGATGTTCTTTTGTATTCAGAGCTGTTGGTAATGAACCCGGAACCCGGTCAAACAGACCAGAAATCATCATCACTCTGATCAGGCGTGCAATTTTGTCATCAACAACAGAAACTGGTAATTTTCCTGAATCAACGAAGGGTTTCAGGTTTTTCACATTCATAAATTCCCCGGTCGGCATTTCGAGGTCAGTACCGCCAAGGGCAACATCAAGGTCACCATGAACAGCACCCCAATCAGAAACCACAAATCCGCGGAATCCCCATTCATTTTTCAACACTTCATTCAACAAATGATTGTTTGCTGTTGCGTAAGGTCCGTTTAGCCGGTTGTAGGACGCCATAATCGTCCAGGTGTCAGCTTCTTTGACGATTGTTTCAAACGCCGGCCAATAAATTTCACGCATGGCACGTTCTGAAACTTTCACATCAATTGTCATCCGCTCATGTTCCTGATTGTTCACCGCAAAGTGTTTCGTTGAAGTAAGAACACCCATCTGTTGAACGCCTTTAACCCATGCCACACCGAGGCGGCCAGAGAGGAATGGATCTTCACCGTACGACTCAAAATTACGTCCGCCATGAGGAACCCGGTGAATATTGATGCAAGGACCTAACAACATATCACGTTCTTTTGCGAGAGTTTCAAGCCCCATCGCCTGACCAACTTTTCTTGTAAGAACTGTATCCCAGGTTGCACCCATTGAAATGCCGGATGGAAATGCAGTTGCCTGTCCCCATCGAACACCAAGAGGTCCGTCTGTCATTCGAATAGCAGGAATGCCAAGCCGGATAACCGGTTTGCTATCAAAACCAGTTCCGCCAAGGAGATCAAGTTTTTCTTCAATTGTGAGCCGGGAAACCAAATCCTTTATCCGTTCTTCAACAGGAAGATTTTTATTCTGGAACGGAAGGGTTTGTGCTGAAAGCAGAAAAGAAGTAATCAGGGTAAAAAACAGGAGTTTGAATTTCATGGATAATCAGTGATATGTGATATGTGATATGTGGTCAGTGATAAGTTAAACAGACAACCTGGCATTTCGACGATTCGACAGGCACTCCAAACCCGATTCTCGATAAACATTTTTTAGTTTCAGAGAAAATGATGAACCACTTCGTACGAAATACGGTTACATTTGATTGCGATTTAGTAAAGATTGACAGGAATCATGCCAAAAGATAAAGTGGTGTGAAATGCCGGGTAATAGTGGAACTTTACTGGAAAGGCTTCCATTATTATTATCATTTTGATATGAATATCAAAATGATAATGGCGTTTTCTTATCAATTTGATATTTGATAGAAAATGGGAGGAAAAAGTTAATTATTGGGATACTGCTGTCATGTTCACAACCTGCTTCCCTTTTTTAATCTGGAAAGTCTGAGGTTTAAATTGAAGGGAATTCTGTTCGTTCAGAAAAACAATTAATTCAAAGTTGGCATCAGTTTCTATTGAAATCTGAGTTCCGGAATTGATATCTTTTCTTTTTTGTGCGATAAGGGAGGCTGTTATTGATCCGAAATTCAGTTTTTTTATTCCATGCTCATCAATGCGGTTCATGTACCAAACCAGTTTTTTATTTGCACCATCAGGACGAAAACCCAGAATATTCTCAATTAAAAGCTGAACGGGACCACATCCGCTCCAACCAACAAAATCTGGTTTTGACCAAAAGGCTCTGCTAACAGATTCAGAGGAATAGGTTTCCCAGATCGTGCCTGTTTTCCTGTAAACCTCAACTAAGTTATCGAGATACCGTTCTGAAGCCAAAACGCCAAATTCAGTAGTATTATAGAGGCCTGCGTAACGGTCAAGACCTTTTATGATCATGACATTAGTCGGCGCCCAAACTCCACCCTGCCAGTACATTCCGTCACCACGAAAGTTTTCTTCATCTGCTGCAAGAGAAGGAAAAACATTTGTCCGCCAGAACGTATGCGGGTTTTTCAGATTATCCATGAGCTTTTGAACCTGAGACGGAGAACACAAACCAGCGATCATCGGCCAGAAACAAGCTGCCGTTTTATGTTTGATCTGATGCCCATCATTATCGATGTCGTAATAAAGTCCGTCCTGCTCATTCCACATCCATTTGTTGATAGCAGCACCAATATCTTCCGCCCTTTTCCGATGAGAAACAGCCTCAGTTGACTTTCCAATCGCATCTGCGACAATAGCCAGACTGTTGTAAGCCAGAACCATTTGAGCAGACATATCCACCCAACCCGATCCGCCCCGTGGCGTATTATCCATACCCGAACCCAGGCCGGTATTCCAATACAAATGATGGAAAGACAGATCAGCTTTTCTGTTTTTTTCGAGCCATTCAAGGTTTTTGACCAGAGCCGGATACACGTTTTTAAACCGGGAATTATCACCTGATATTTTCCATGATTCGACTTCCGCCCATGCAAACAAAGGCGGATTTACAGCATGCTGAGGACCTTCAAACCAGAATTCCATGCCATCTTTTTCCTGAATCTCACGGTGAATAAACCCGTCATCCCATTGGCGGCAGTAAAAATTATCAAGGGATTGAATAGCCGGGAAAATAGAATGGGCGTAACGGGCAAATTCGATCATGAAAAAGGTATCCCACTGAAAAACAGCAGGAGAAAATGCTTCATCAATAAAATCTGAAACAAAGGGAGAACCTGCAGGAGGCTTTTTGAAGTGGGTAAAGGCAAGTTCCCAGGATTTCCAATATAATTCAACGTATCCCGGGTTATCAGTTAAAACAGGTTCAGGTAATTTTGATTTTGATTCAGCAAAAGCCGGAATCAGAGAATTTGTATATTTTTTCTTCGGAAAATGGTTTCCACGACCACCCTGATAGGTCATATCCTGACTGAAAGCCATTACAGAAATGGACAATCCAGTCAAGATAAATACCCATTTTTTCATTTTCCGATCCGGAATGCGACAGGAATAGTCAATATTGAAGCAACTGCATTACCAGCAATTTTTCCGGGTATAAACTTAGTATTATAGACCGCATCCTGGGCAGCAATATCAAGCATCGGGATTGATTTTTGAACCTGAAGAATCTTCACTTCACCCTGCTCATTGATCCATGCTTTCAGATAAACGGTTCCCTGTATATTCATTTTAAAAGCATCCTGTGGGTAAACCACATTTTTCATCACAGCCTTCCAGCCTTCAATTGGCATTGACTGTTCTTCAACAGCTTCAAAGAACTCAAACTCTGTATTGTCTGTAATCTCTTCAGAGGGATATACAACAAAATCTTCAGTGTCTACCACAGGGGTTTGCAGATCTATTGTTTTATTTTGTTGTATGGGTAACGGTTCAGATTTGGTATTAGATGCCAATTGAACAGGAAGTTTGCCAGAGTCAGGGATGGATAATTCAGTCTCTTTTTTAACAATTACGCTTTGTTCAGAGACAGGAGAAGAAACCGGCTTTGAATCAGAATTAACCGGTTTAACAGAAATATCAATTTTTGTTGTAAAATTTGCATTTACCCTGATCTTCCGGGAAAAGGGTAAATATCCATTTCTTTGAATTTTAAGGGAGTATTCACCCGGGTTTAGAGCAACAAAACTAAAATTTCCACTCTGATTGGTTCTTGAAGACATGGTCTGAATGTCACCGTCATAAAGCAGCACAATTACCAACGGAACTGTTTTTCCGTTTATCTGATCGAAAACACGACCGCTGATTTTACCGTTTTGGTTTTGTGCGAGACAAACACTGAAATAAAGGAATCCGTTTATCAGAATTGTGAAGAGTGCCTTCATTTTATTCTCCCCGAAAAGACTTATTAACTTTTATACGACAATGCAAAGATTTAACAAAAAAGGATCTACTTTGACAAATACTTTTTTAAATTAATATGCAAAAAGCTTGCCATAAAAATCAGGGTCCCCTTTCAAAAAAGAACCCATTAAAAAATATAAGTCAAATTACTTTTTACTGTCCATTTTTTTATGACTCAACAACCAGTCATAAACATCCGGATTGTTAAACGTCTCAGTCCAGGAATCATGACCGAGTTCGGGGTATAAAGTCAGTTTGGCATCACCGCCAGCTTTTTGTAGCGCATCAACAAGGTCTTTTGACTCTTGCGGATTAACCACATTGTCTTTTTCACCATGAAAAGCCCAAACCGGCGTTTTAACGGCAAAACGAACCATTCTTGGATCACCGCCGCCACAAACAGGAACTGCAGCAGCAAAAACACCGGGATATTTTGAAATTAAATCCCAGGTTCCGTAACCACCCATACTTAAACCGGTAATATAAACCCTGTTTTCATCTACCCTATATTTGGATTGGATATCTTTAAGAAGTGCGATCACATCCTCCGAATTCCACCATTGGCCTTCGGGACATTGCGGAGAAACGAGGATGAAGGGAAATGATTTTCCTTCTTTTGCAAGGCGGGCAGGTCCGTGAACGGCTACTTTACTTAACTCGGTACCACGCTCACCGGAACCATGAAGAAAAATGACTAATGGCCACGGGGAAGGATCAGTTGTCACATAATTGTCAGGAATGTAAAGTTGATAACCCATATTTACATCACGGGTTACTTTACCTGTAAACTTTTGTTCAGTCTGCCCGGGTTTTACTGTTACAGTGGGTCTCATAAGTGAACAACCTGAAATAATGGAAGTAACCAAAAGAAATACTGCAATTTTTTTCATTATTAACTCCTTTTTGAATTCGTATCTTTTTTGCTATTTAATCAAAATCATTTTCCCTGTTTGATTCTGTTCCTTCCAGGTCATCCTGTAAAAAAACAATCCGCTAGAAAATCCGCTTGCATTCCACACCCAATATTGCTTTCCGGAAACACTGAATTTTCTTTCCTCACTGAAAATTGATTTCCCGGTAAGATCAAAAACTTCAAGACGGACCAAACCTGATTCCGGCAGATTGAATTGCAGGGTAGTTGACGGATTGAAAGGATTCGGATAATTTCCTGTCAACTTAAATTCATCTGGCAAATTGGTTTTCTTGTTTTCGGCTAGTGCATCAACGATACTATTAATTGAACCAGGAGTTCCGTTTGTTGACCCTGTTTTCCAGTTTTCTGCCACCCAGGAAAGCGCAAGCGGTTGTCTCTTCTCCAGTGTTTTTCCTGTACCATCAGCCTCAACCGGCCATGGCAAACTATCAGAATATCTAACTGAATCCATTAATTCACCAGAGGGTTTGTAAAGCCTGAGCAATTCACCTGAACCGCTGAATCCGAAAGACAATGGAATGGAAATGACGGCTATACCGGGGAATCTTTTCAAAAGGGTATCAGGCTGTTCTGCAAGTACCAAAAACCCACCAGCTGGTAAAATCGTACCATTGGGAATGGTAAACAAATGACTATCATCTTCATCGTAAAACCTCCAACCTGAAATATCGGAATCTATTGTTTCAGGATTGACAAATTCAACCCAATCACCTGTATTGGATCCTGATGCAGAGTTATAATTAATTTCATTGAATAGAACACGGGCATTTTCAGAAGTAACTGGTTCAAATTCAGCAGTTACTGAAAATGAGGAACCCGGCAGAACGTTTAAAACCGGATTTAATTCTGTTGAACTTCCCTTCCACCCAACAAATTTGAAACCAGGATTTGGAATTGCTGAAATCGTGATTGGAATCTCAGAGAAGTAAGTTCCTGCCCATTTTTCTTTCGTAACCAGAATTGAATTCAAGCGAATACTACCCATTGCAGAATCAGTAGAGAGTGTTACCAAAGAGGTTCCACCCTTTTTGATCAATTGGTACAAATGAAGAATCATTTTTTGATTTCTGTTGGTAAGAAAATTGCGGACAGAATTTACCTGATCTGACCAGGATCCTTGCATATCAGATTGCCACCGTAACCGATGTGCCGGGATTTCAGCCGAAATTCCTGTGCTGATTCGGTTAAGCACTGATAAAGTATTTCCGGTTTTAAAAACAGTATTCATCAAATCCATAGATGTATTGATAAACATGCCTTTAAATTCTTCATTTTCAAGCAACTTTCTGAAAAGATAGGTTGAAATTGGTGGATTTGGCCAAAAGGGATCACCAAATTCTGTTGATGCAAATTCAATAAAATTCAACTGCCAGGCATTCGAATTGAACAAACCGTAGCCAAAATCGGTATCGTAAACCAACCATTTCCATTGCGTAACAGGCGAGGTCAATCGCCAGAATTTATAATTATTTCCCGGCCAGTCATTATTTGCAACAAAAATATTAATTGACTGATAGGTCATAAAATTCTGAACGTCCATCCTGTACTTAATTAAGGCTGAAACTGATGGGTCAGTCATATCCTTATTCTGCATCCATTCAATAAAACTATTCCATGAATCAACTGAACCCAAAACAGAATGATACTCACCCCAACCAGAACCGAGTTCAATCATTTCAATTGCATCTTTATTAACCTGATGACGGTTTGCAATTAAATGTTCACTCGTTTTTTCCATTAGGAAATAAATACCCCAGTATTTACCGTTCAAGTAAACTACCACCGGTTTTGACTGCAGTCTGTCTACCTCAAGCGGGCCAATCAGTTCAGAAGTAAGGTGATCACGAATTCCTGAATAAGCCCAGTCATTTCCAGAATTTCTCAAAACAAGACTTTGGAAAGTGCGAACAGGATTATTATCAAAAAAAGGATATTTGAATTCTGATGCACCATAACCGGAACGTGCAAAAAGTGAAAACGAGCGTTGGTTTTGTGCACGTGAATACATGCCAAATATTTTCAGTCCGGCAGGGTAAGAAGTAACCCGGGTTCCGGTTTTATCAAAATATTCCCACTGAACCGGTACCTCTTTATCCAACCAGAAATTGGCACCAAAGTACGGAAATCCGCCTGAGGCATTGGGTCCCATCACGTAAATGCCGGTATCCGGCTGAAAAAACCAGTTTGAATCAACAGAAATTGAAACGACCGGCAGGTTATGTACATCTGCAATAAAATAGGATTCTGTCGTCACAGGCCCTGGGAAATAGCCAGTTCTGAAAGTTCGGGTTTTTAAAACAGCCGTCTTTTTGATTATTAGATCAGTCGGGAAAACAGGTGAAGTGATAACAGGAACGCTGCCATCAAGAGTATAACGGGTTACATAATCAGGATTTGGTGAGGTTACCTGAACTGCAAAGGGTGAGGAAAAAAATCCGCCAGCTACCGAAACAGTTGTTCCCGGGCCGATTCCAATAAATCCAGAAGAAGGATTTATTTCAGATGGCGTAGTCCTGCCCGCTAATCCCCAGGTTGAACTGCCATCAGGAATTCGTGCCCATGAAAAACCAGAAAACAATTCAGGAACTGTTACCTGGTCAACGATTGAACTGTCAGGTGCAGAAAGCAATACAGACTCACCACCAGCATTCAGGCTAAAGTTGGTATGATATTCAACCGGTGGCAATGTACAAACGGCCGGAACAGGCCGCAATCCGCTTTGGGGTGCAGAAAAGCCCAAAACCAAATAGGGAATAATGGTGAGATCTGATGAATTTGCATCAGAGTTGTGAATTTCAATTGCCAGAACATTTTCGCCGGGTAAAAGTGCAGATTTAATTGCAGGATTTGTGAACACATCAGGTTTGCCGCCAGTATAAATAACTGCTTCACGAATTGACGATGCCGGGGAATTCCATGCCGGAAGAGTACCAACTGCACCTGGCATATTTGCCCTTGTAATTTCCTTGCCGTTCAGCCAGGCAACAAAACCATCATCATAATCAGCAAAAAACAAAGCTTCGTTCAATTCTGAGGTATCAGTAACTGTAAATTTGATTCGTAAAAAAACTGAAATACACTTGGCAACTGTAGTAGCATCATCATTGTCACCAAAGCCAACTGAAGTCTTACCATTCAGCCAGGATGCATCTGAAAACGCTGGATTACGCCAGGTTTGAGAAATTGCTGCAGACCCAATCACATACTTGCAATTATCCCCCCGAATAATAACAGGATTCCAGGCGGCAACAGCAGGAATACGATCTTTCCCTGAAGCATAAATCACTTTTCTTTCGCCAGGAATCAGACCGAAATCAGGAAATCTCCATTTTGACGGATTTTCGGGATCATCTGAAAGAAACCAGCCATTGAGGTTTATACTTTGCGAACCAGAATTTTTTAACTCGACCCAATCAGGTGAATTGCCATCACTATCAACAAGTTGTCCGGGATTATCTGAAACAACTTCATTGATCAGAACCGATTGGCCATTTACAGAAAATGAACCAACCAGACAAACTCCAATCAGGAGATAACGGTATGTTACTCTTAATACTTCATTTTTCACGATATTTAAACCAGATTGCGATATTTGAAGTCCCCGGTTTTTCCGGGAACTGTTACTTTAACAAGGTCAATTTGCTGACCCGGGCAGATGATCCGGCAGTTAACCGGATAAAATAAATTCCTGAAGGTAAGGTCACTCCATTTATTGAAACAGAATGAAACCCTTCCGGTTGAACAGATTGGCCAATCAGACTCTGAACTTCCCTTCCAAGAAGATCAAAAATCGAAATTGAGACAACAGAACGTTCTGGCAAATAATACTTCACAGTTGCTGAAGGATTAAACGGATTTGGATAAGCCGGAAATAGTGTAAGTCCGGATGGCTTTTCAAGACAAGAGACGACTGATACCAAAAATTCATTTGACCTTCCCGGAGACCCATGCCCCAGACTTGATGCCCAGTTTTCTGCAACTGAATTATCAAGTTTCGGATCTTTCAGGGCAAGAGTTGCACCTTTTCCATCCGGTTCCGTTGGCCATGGCGCCTTTTGATTGTATGTCAAGGAGTCAACGATGCGGTTGTCGTTGCTGAACAACCGTATTTTTTCGCCATTTTTGTCAAGACCAAATGAAAGGATCCCAATCCGGTTCTGAACATCAGGAAAACCTGCATCAAATTTTACAGTATCTCTTACCAAAACAATGAAACCGCCGGGCGCCAAAATGGTTCCAGCGGGAAAAACTGCCTGATGGTCGTCTTCAGAATCTTTAAATATATATCCGGTAAGATCGGCAGATTCTGAACCACTGTTTGTGATTTCAACCCAATCTTCAACGGCAAAGGCCGCATCTGAATTGTAATTAATTTCATTGATCACAAGTTGAGGCAATTCACCAGTCACTTTTTCAAAAATCGCAGTAAAAGTCATTCCCATTGCCGGATTAACAACCAGAACCGGATTTGACGAATTCAAACTTCCCTGCCATCCAACAAATCTGTATCCAGTTTTAGGAATTGCAGTGATGGTAACGGGAACTTCAGGATAGTACAACCCTGACCAGTTTCTTGTTTTAACCTTTAAAATATTTACCGTTATTTTACCTGCAACTGTATCAGGATTCTCAATTGAAATGCGAACCGTATCAGAGAGATTAAATCCTTCTTTTAAATACCTGAACATAAAACCTGGGCGGACATCAAGGAACTGCTCAATTTTTGCGAGATTCCCTTCCCATGATCCACTGATTTCACTCCACCGCTGAATGTGGCGGGGAATTTCAGCACGGATTTCATCAGCGGAGGCAGTAAGTTCTTTTTTGGAATTTGAAGGCAGATAAACCGAATTCATCCGGTCACAAAAAGTAGTAATAAACTCTTTTTTAAATGATTCACTTTCGAGCATTTTTCTAAACAGCCAGGTTGACCACGCAGGGTTTGGACCTTCTTCAACATTATCAGCACGGGCAAAGGCAAGCGTATTGTGATCAGCCTGAACTTCAGAAAGTAAACTGAATCCGAAATCAGTTCCGTAAACCAACCAGCGCCATTTTGAGGTTGGATTCATTCGGCGCCAGTATTTCACATTATTTCCAGGCCAGTCCCAATTGGCAGCAAAAATTTCAGCAATATTGTAATCGATGAAATTGCCGACATCAATCTGATTGGTGATGACCTGATAATTTTGTTCAATTGATAACGGATTCGCATCGATCCATTCCAGCATATCAGTGTACCCTGAAGAATCGCCAACCGTTGCCCATCCCATTTCTTCAAGAAGCTGAAGATCCTCTTCAACAACTTGAAAATTATCGAAGAAATAATCTTTATTCGATTTTTCACGAAGGTTATGAATTCCCCAATATTTACCATTGATATAAACAGCAACTTGTTTATGTGCCTGATAATCCACCCTGAAATCCTTGATCAACCGATTGTTGAATCCGTCACGAAGCATAGTTGATTCCACATCCTGACCAGAATTTCTGAGAATCAGTGCTTCATAGGTGTCGGCTTTTTTATCAGAGAAAAAGGGGAAATTGAAAGATGAGTCACCATATCTCGATCGGGTGTAAAGGGCAATGGATTTCTGTGGAAACGTGCGGGAATACGATCCGTAAATGATAACACCGGTGTTGACACTAACCTGGCGGGTACCAGATTCATCAAAATATTCAAAATGAGCAGGGATTTCCTTATCCAGCCAGAAATTTGCTCCCCAATATGGAAATTCACCGGGATTGGGTCCGGGAACGTAAATTCCACTGTCAGCACTGAACAACCAGAGAGAATCTGTTACCAGTGAAACAACCGGGAGATTTCTGGGTTCATTGACAAAATAGGTTTGCGTACTGGTTTTACCTTCAAGGGCACCCGGGAAAAAGGATTTAAAACGAAGTGTAGAATTTTGGGAAACCAAAATCGGACCAGAATAAATTTCTGAAGAGCCCGTTGGTATCGACCCATCTTTCGTTAGCCGGATTATTTCCTGGGGATTGGCTGATGAGACTGAAATGGTTTGGGGAGATGTAAAAAATCCGCCTTTAATATCAATTTTAGGCGTACTTAGCTGAAAGGAGGCTACTTCACCTGCATTTTCAAGACCGGGTGTTGGGGTTTTGAAATATGCCCAGGTTCCGTTGCTTTGTTTACCCCAGGAAATATCGGTTGGAACTGTTTTAAAAACTTGCTGATCAACCAAAGCCCCGGCCGCATCAAACAAATACACACCATCAGAATCAGAATTCAGTTTAAAATTGGTATGAAGTTCAAAACCAGGAAGGTTTAGATAAAGAGGTGCACCATTTCCCTCGGGCGGGAATTCTGAAAGGCCTAAAGTAAAATAAGGAATCAAAGTTAGATCATCCATACCATCTTCAGCATTATGAACTTCAATTGCCAATGTGTTTATGCCAATCTGAAGCCAGTCAGCCGGATTTCTGAAGATATATTTTTCTGGATAGCCATTCTGATACTCAACAGCCTCGACCGATTGATCAGCGAACTGATTCCAGGTCACAACCGAACCGGATTCACCCAAATTTGAACGGCAAAGTTCTTTCCCGTTCAGGTAGGCAACAAAACCATCATCGGCATCAACATTTAAAACGAAAGAGTTTATTTCGTCCAAAGAACTGAGAATGAATGTTTTTCGGGCAAAAAGACTTACGGCAGGGTTAACGATAGTTGAATCATCCCCATCGGCGTAGCCAAATCCCGATTTTCCTGTGTTCCAATTTAAATCAAAAAAATCTTTTGTTTTCCATGAATCAGAAATGAGGGACGATCCATAGACCCACTTCAATTCATCACCTTTTGTAACGATGGTTTCCCATTGGGTAACCCACCAGGAAAGATTTTTGTCTGAAGCAAATACAGTAAAGTATGTTTTAGGATCTAAATAAACTTGCGGGATTATGAATTTGATCAGGGAGGGATCATCAGAAATCCCCATTCCTTTTAAGGAAATAAAGTCATCAGAATTATTGTAAAACTCGATCCAATCAACAAAATCGCCATCCTGATCACTCAGAACCGAGGAATTAGCTGGAGAAATTTCATTAATAATGAGAGGTTGGGAAATTGAATTTCCGAAGCAAAATACCAAAACTAAAAAAAACGCGGTCAGGCTTTTCATAATCATCCATTTTTGTATTTGATTTATATAAGCCATAACCGCGCAAATTTCAATCCAAGAACTTATTCAGAGATCAGGATTTCATGCCAGATCAGAGCAGCAGCTCCAAGAATGGCAATATTTCCATTTTTCAGTCCTGAAGGAAGCAACTTTACTTTACCCTTAAAAATATTAAGCGTATTGGCATCCATGGCTTCTTTCGTTGGTTTGAATAACAAATCACCCGCCTGAGCCAATCCACCAATCATGATAATTGCTTCAGGGCTGGTGTAATTGATCGCATCAGAAAGAGCAAGTCCAAGGGTTTTTCCGGTTTTTTGAAAAGCTTCCCAGGCAATCGGATCTCCTTTTTTTGCAGCATCAGCGATAACTTTTCCGTTCATTTCAGAAAACGAGATTGACCGCATTTCACTGGGTTCGGTTTTTTCAGCAAGCAGTTCCATCACGGTTCTTCTGATTCCGGATGCAGAGGCATAGGTTTCAAGACAGCCTTTTCGGCCACAGCCACAGGCTCTTCCGTTTCTGATGGCCACTGTATGACCAATTTCACCGGCAAAACCGTCATGACCATAAACCATTTCACCATTTACAACGATTCCGCTCCCGAGACCGGTACCGAGTGTAATCACAATAAAATCTTTCATACCCTGAGCAGCACCAAATTGCATTTCACCGAGTGCAGCAGCATTGGCATCATTAGTCAGTTTTATCGGGATTTCTTCATCGTAGAATTTCCTTAAAAGGTCTACAATATTTACCACTCCCCATTTCAGGTTTGGCGGATTTTCAACGGTTCCCTTATAGAAATTGGCATTGGGCGCACCAATACCAATACCCACCAGTTGAAATTCTTCGTCAAGTGCATCCCATTGGGATTCTGCAGCCTGATGAAGTCGTTCAACCAAAAATTCAGCCGGTTCATCTGCCCTTGTGGGCAATGAAGTTTCATTGTAACATTTGCCGTACATATCCACAAAACCAAATTTGGTTGTGGTTCCGCCAATATCAACTCCTAAAACTACCCATGATTTAGACATAACATCCCCATATTAGTTAGAAAGCCGAGAGGATTGAAAAATCAGGCGTGAGCCAGATCAGCTTTGTAGCCTTTCAATCCGTAATAAACTATAAAACCATAACAAAGAACGGGAAGGATGAAGGCATGGTGAATACCGATCTGATCGGCAAGCATTCCCTGAAGAACCGGTACAATTGCACCACCAACAATGGCCATGCAAAGAATACCTGAACCTTGTCCGGTATGCTTACCCAATCCGTCAACGGCAAGGGTAAAGATGGTAGGAAACATAATGGAATTAAACAACCCGATAATAAGAACAGACCACATGGCAAACTGTCCGTCAGTCAGCATGGTAACAATAACTAAAATTGCAGCAATTGCGGCGTTCGCAGCGAGCACTTTTCCCGGATTGATACGGGTTAAAATGTAAGATCCTGCAAAGCGGCCAACCATTGCACCACCCCAATAAAAGGAGACGTATTTTCCGGCTTCGGATTCAGCCATATTTCCTATTTCAGGTAAACTGATATAATTCACCAGAAAACTACCGATGGCAACTTCTGCTCCAACGTAAACAAAAATTGCGACAGCACCCAGAACCAGGTGACGGTATTTCCAGGCAGAATCATGAATGTGATCCAATGATGAGCCACCTGCAGCAGATTGCTGATCAGCAGCTTCGATTTTTGGTAATTTGAAAAGTGCAAAAACAATAGCAATTGCAAACAGGGCGGCAGCCAGACCAATATATGGGTTCTGAACTGCAGCAGCTTCAGCAGCCTGATAAAGTGATTTTGAAGTTGGATCCATCAAAGCCAGTTCTTCAGTTGTTTTAACAGCTTGTGAAAGAATGAACATAGCACCCAGATAAGGTGCAATTGTGGTTCCCAAAGAATTGAATGCCTGGGTGAGATTCAACCGGGCAGAAGAGGTTTCAGGTTTGCCAAGAATTGCAACGTACGGATTTGCAGCAACCTGAAGCAGGGTAATCCCAGAAGCCAGCACAAAAAGAGCTGAAAGGAAAATCGGATAAGAACGCTCGCCTGCAGCCGGGTAGAACATCAGACACCCGATTCCAGCGGTAGCAAGTCCGATAATAATACCGGTTTTATAACCCACTTTTTCAACCAGATATCCGGAAGGCAAAGAAACAAGGAAGTAAGCAGTAAAAAAGGTGAACTGAATCATCATTGCCTGAGTAAAATTCAAATCAAAAACAGCTTTCAGGTGTGGAATCAAAATATCATTTAAGCTGGTTATAAAACCCCACATGAAAAAAAGTGAGGTTAAAACAACAAGGGCACCCGTATAATTGGTACCATTATGATTATTGTACGTTCCCTGATTTGCCGTTGCCGGAGCCGTGGAAGCCATAAAATCTCCTGTAAGGAAAAAGTGTTATAATTGCAACTGATTTTATAAAGAAAAAACTGTGCCACATCAGGTTAAACAACCTAATGTATGCAGAATGTTAATCAAATGTTCTAACAACAATTCGATCATACATCTCATATTCAATCAGGGCTCCTTTAACAAGGGTCTGATGGTTAAGAAAATAGTCATTTACCTGTTTACCGTTCACAAATCGTTTTCCAACTGTGGTATTGATATCACTGTTGTTTTTTATCTTAATTTTAATGGTTTTACCTTTTTGATAAGGTTTTTCAAGTTTTATAGTAACTTCAGACCAAAGCGGACTGCTGATCTGGTAGTTTCCGGATCCGGGACAATCGGGATAAAATCCCATTGAGGAAAAGACAAACCAACCTGAAAGTGTACCACAGTCATCATTTCCCGGTAAACCGTCAGGAGCGTTTTTGAAATTATCAATCATGAGATCACGACTGATTTCAATTCCCCTGAAAGGTTCGCTTGTGTAATTATAAACATAGGGCAAGGCCATACCAGGTTCATTACCCAAAGTAAAATGTCCCTTTTTAAAATTGGTATTCAACGATTTAAATACTTGCTTTTTGCCGTAAGTTTCGAGTAACCCAGTTAGATTGTGGGGCACGAAAAAAGAATAATTCCAGGCATTTCCTTCAACATAACCCGGTCCACCTGACCCAGGCCAACCACCTGCAGTTTCGAGAGTATCAGGGTAAAATGGGGCAATAAAAGATCCGTCTGCATTTGTTGGTCGAATAAAACCGGATTCAGGATCAACCATTTTACGCCAACCTTCAGATCTTTGAAAGAATAAATCTGCTTCTTTCTTTTTCCCAAGGCTTTCTGCTAATTTCCCCAAATGCCAGTCGGCCAGGTTGTATTCAAGAGAAGTTGAAACCGAACCCCAAACCCATTCAGTCGTGTCATTCGAAGGAATAAAACCGCTACTTCGTATGTAGGACTTCAATCCCGGACGAACCGGATTTTTCTGTGTCGTATCAGTTGCGCCTTTTTCAAGCCATTTCCATGCTTTTTCAACATCAAACGACGTGATCCCCCTGAGCCAGGTATCAGCAATGACAATGGCTGCCGGATCACCAACCATGACCTGAGTTTCATTTGCAGCCAGTTCCCATTTCGGTAACCAGCCACCTTCATCCGCCATTGTTAACATTGAATTTACCATTTCAGATTGTTTTTGCGGAAAAACAAGTGAAAGAAACGGATGGACAGTACGATAAGTATCCCAAAGTGAAAAAACAGTATATTGCGGTGATTTTGAATTCCCGATACCATTCTGATTCATTTTCACATAATCACCATTCACATCAGAGCGAACTCCGGGGTGAATCAACATGTGATACATACCTGTATAAAACTGAACCTGCTGATCAGGTGTACCACCCTTTATATCAATCCGTGACAAAACTGAATTCCATTCCTTCAACGCCTGCTTCCGTACTTTTTGAAACTGAAACCCTTTTTGTTCTTTATTCAGATTTTCCCGTGCATTTTTAACACTGACGTAAGAAATACCCACTTTAACAAGTAGTGTATCACCCGGTTTTCCGTCAACCGACATCCAGGCACCCAATGATGAATCTGCTGATTCTGCAGAAGGATTTACAGAAACTGTCTGACCCAACCAGGTTCCCATTCGTTTTGCTTTTTTACTTAATTTTGCGACAAAGAAAACCTTGTGTTGATTTTTTGAACCACAGAATCCGCCGGTGAGATTATACCCTTCAATTTCATCAGCAGAAACTACAGAAACTGAGCCACCCTTCCGCCAGGATAAACTGGTTCCGGCATCAACCAAAATATTGAACTTTCCTTTTTCTTTCGGAAATATAAACCGGCTGAGTCCTGAACGAATAGTTGCAGTCAGTTCAGCTTTAATTCCATATTTGTCCAATTGCACAGAATAAAAACCGGCTTCAGCCTTTTCATTTGAATATGATGACTTAAAATTCGCAGAAACAGGATCAATTTCACCTGTAGTTGGCATCAGAATTACACTTCCCTGATCAGGACAGCCCGTTCCACTCAGATGAACATGACCAAAACCAGAAATTGCATTCTGACCAAAAAGATAACCGGAAGGCGAATTTGCATTGTGAGGACTAACCGAAACCATTCCCCAGGGCAAAACAGCACCCGGGAAAGTGTTTCCGCTATTTGCAGTTCCAATAAATGGGTTCACTTTTCCTGCCGGATTCTGAGCCAGGGCTAGTACAGGTAGAAAAAGTAAAGGTATCAGAAGTTTTTTCATCATTTTTATTTAGTACTTATGGCTGGATTAAATTGAATTTTAAATTTTAAAAACAGCCTTAAAAATACCGTAACAGCAAAGCCAAATCAGATTTATTCAGAAAAAAAACGAAAATATGCCAAATTATTTCAGGTAGATAACCTTTTTAAGTTCAGTTTTATTTCCACTGGAAATTCTAAATAAATAGACTCCAGAGGTCATATCACCTGAAGGTGACCAGTCAAGTGTGTAGGTTCCGGGTGAATATAACCGGTTAGAAAATTCACCTGCCTTTTGCCCATTCAGGTTATAAATTTCTGCTTTTATTGTCGATGTTTCAGTTACAGTCAAACTAAACGTTGTTTGTCCGTTGAACGGATTCGGGTAAGCATCACCCATTGAAAAAGAACCCGGATTCAGGGTTTCATTGTTTTCAACGCTGGTCGCTACTGAATCAGCAGAAGAAATAAAATAATCATCTTCAACCGCAAGTTTCCAGGCGGCAAGACTGGTTGCAGATGAATTAATTCTCCAATCGGTTTCTTTGTTGATGTTAAACCAGGTGATACATTTAATCTGGGTGTGTGCATTTTTTAAATATAAAAATGCTTCTTTAATCCATTTCGCTTTATCGCCACCCAATTCTGTGGAAGAAAACTCCCCGATCATCAGTGGTTTTCCGTAGCCTTTGAATTTTTGGTAATGCGGGTTAAAAGTTATATAATAGGATGCCCAACCACCATTTACGACAGAAGTTCCCCAGTTATATCCATCAAAACCGATCCAATCCACATAAGAATCTCCCGGGTAATAGTTTTCAGGTTTGTTCCAGGTTTCATTGGGAACATCGCCAATATTCGGGCACCAGATCCAGGTTACATTTGTAACACCTTCTGCACGGAATAAATCGACAACATGACGGTAAGCATCTATATATCGTTCAACACCATCGGCTTTTGTTGGGTCACCATAACCATCAAGCTTGCCACCGCCATTATTTGCGCCTCCCCAGGGATACCAGTTTCCATTCATTTCATGTCCCCACCTGATAAAAAGTGGCTTTCCCCAGGCTTTTATTGACTTGGCATATTTGCGGTAAAAGGTGTCCCAATCGCCATTGATGATTTTAGTATTATTGAAATTGGGTCCGGCCGGATTTCCGCTTGCCCACGGTTCCCAGGTCATGTGAGGAATTGCGCCACCGGCGACAATCGCATTAAAAGTTGCTACCGGAAAATCACCGGGAGTACCCAAGCCATAATAGTTCATTTCAACAGCAATGGGTTTTCCCTGTAAAGTTTCAAATCCGGCCTGACCGCCAATTTCAGAAGGAGTAAAAGCGCCCAGATAACACCCCTTTTCAGGAATTGGAACAGACTGGGAAAACGCCTGAAAAGAAAAAAAGAAAAAAAGCAGAAAGTTTAAGAGTTTCACAATGGTATCCGTTCAGTCAATTAAAAAAGTATTCAGGGCGTAGCCAGATTCAGTTTTTTCCAGTCTTTAACCCATTCTGTAAATTCAGATGTATAGGGAACTGCCATTATTTTGCCACCAAATCCCATTTCCTGAAATCCAACCATATTTACGGAAGTCAGTGGCAGACTATTTAATGCGTTTTCATTCATTTCCAAACCCCATTTTTGTGCTGATTGCACAGTCAGAGTGGACAAATTTTTTAAATATTTTCTTTCATATATTTCGGCTTTTACTTCAGTCCAGACCTGATCAATTGGTTTTTCAGTTTTATTCTTTGGTGCATTTATTTTCTTTTTTTCGATCATTTTGAATAAACTGACAACACTTCCCCTTTGAACCGGGCCATAGACTTCACCGGGTTCAAGCAGAACAAGTTCATTACCAACTGACGGTCTTTGTGATGCAACGAAAAAACCAGTTTCATGTTTTTGGCTTCTGAGAACCACATTTTCATTAAATTGGTCAGCAAGGGCAAGAAATGAAGATCCTGATTGATAGTCGAGTAAAATTTGCTGTCCGGTCATCATTGACTCAACCTGGATTTCGTTCAGATTCATTACAACAGAATCTGCACTTTTTAACCATTTGGTTTGGTATTCTGTTCTGATTTCTTCATCAGTAACTTCAACATTGCTAAAAACACGGCCTTTAACTTTTTCTGACAGTGTCGAGAGTTTGTGAATTTCAAGAGACTGAATGACCTCTGGCAGGAGCTGATAACCTCTTTTGTAACCTTCAGCATTTAGTGCGGCATCACGAACCATAAGCTCAACTGTTGAATAAAACGCACTTTTTATTTTAGCCGGTTTCCCCGAAGTAACACCAAATCCTCTGAACTGCAAATCATATAAAAAGTCTCTTAGGGTAACCGGGTACGGACCATATTTAATAAAAATCATTTTGAGTGAATCTGGTCCGAATTCATTTTCAATGAGTTGATATTCAGAGGCAGGCAATCCGATGGGTTTATCAATTTTTGGGGTTTCTAGCTTTGAAAACAAATAGCCAATACGGGTTGTTAATTTCGACTGCAGAGACTGATAAAGTTTACCGTCAGTTTTTAAATTTTTGCCGGCAAAAAACGATTTCATAAACTCAATATAATATCGGTCAGCTTCCCGGATGTGAACCATGTCTTTCAGTTTTTTTTCAAAAACTTTAAGTGCTTCATTAGTTTTGGGTGGATAGTCACCGGTTTCTCTGCATAAAAATATAAAAAAACCATTTTCACGTTTGACTGGTTTTGAAATTTCACCTTTGGTCAGAGTGTAAATTACATTTTCGACATCTTTCTCCATCATACCATAGGTGACCTCTAAATATTCTGGCTGCTCAGCTTTTTCAGGTCGCCGGGCCAACAGACTATCAAACGGAGTACCAGCCATTGCCAGAACACGTAATGCACTAAGACTATCAGCAGAAACAGAATGCAAAAAACTGACCCTGACAAAAGATTCTGCCCTTTTTCGGGCTTCTAGCAACATTTGAGGTGTAATTTTTACTTTACTTTCAATTTCTGCCTTAAAAAGCTGATCCCGAATCAGAATTTCTTCCATACTTTTCATTTGTCTTTTGAAAACCCATGCGGTATCGAGACCATTTTCCAACGCATGGAGTGCAAGTAATTTTTCCGAAACAAGAGTATAAAGAAGTTTTTTTCTTGAATCAGTCATGGGTCCGCTTTGTTCACGGCCAACCTGCGGACTCAATTCCCACCGGTTTATAAACTCAGTTTCAGAAATTACTATATCGCCCGCCCTTGCCAGTATTTTATCAACCTGTGAATAAACAACGGTTGAACAGATAATAAAAGCGAAGGAAAGGAAACCACTTTTTCCAAATAAAAAAGAACTCAAAAAAAATCCTTTAAACTTCATAGATATAAAACCACGACCCATTAAATTATAAAAACCACTCGTCAGGGCAACAAAGTGAACGAATCTGACAGTGAACCAACCATTACTGTAAATTTACCTGGCTCAACAATGCGTTTGTTTTGCAAACCAATGTAAGAAAAATCAGCATCAGTCAGTTTAAAAGTCAGTTCCTTAGATTCACCCGGATTCAACATAACTTTCTGGTAAGATTTCAATTGTTTTACCGGACGTGAAACCTGAGCAGCATTATCGTTCAAATAGACCAGAACGGCTTCTTTACCAGCAACTTTCCCGGTGTTTTTAACGCTAACTTTTACTTCAAGGCCTTCACCGGCTTTTATTTCCTTTTTGGAAAGTCTCAAACCAGAAGTTTCATAGGTTGTGTAACTGAGTCCGTGGCCAAAAGTATAAAGCGGATTAATCACCATTCCGTCATAAACTTCAAGTGGTTTATAATCGTAGGTTGTAAAACCGTTTGTATTTCTTGGATAGCTGAACGGCAATTTTGCATCCGGATTGTAATCACCAAAAAGGATTTCGGTTAGAGCAATTGCCCCTTCCATTCCCGGGCGCATGGCAACCACAACGGCATTTGATTTTTCAGCAATGGGAGTAACCACTCTTGGGCGTCCTTCAAGAAGAACAAGAACAACCGGTTTCCCTGTTTTCAGCATTGCATTTGCCAGATCAAGCTGGGCCTGATCAAGAGTCAGGTTTTCAATATTACCTGGTGTTTCACAATAGGCTTTTTCACCCAGACAAAGAACAATCACATCAGTTGAAGCTGCCTGTTTAACAGCTTCGTCTATATTGACGGGATTTGTAAAAGTTGTTCCTTCAACGTAGGTCACTTTTCCTTTTGAACCGGCTTTCAAAGCTTCAAGAACAGTCAGTTTTTCCTGCGGATACAGATTTTCCTCATCGCCCTGCCAAGTAACCGTCCATCCGCCGTTTAAAACCTGAAGCAGGTTGGCAGTCGGGCCGGTAACCAGAATATTTGCTGATTTTGAAAGGGGAAGCAAGTTATTTGAATTTTTTGCAAGCACGATCGTTTCACGGGCAGCTGCAAGGTTTTTTGCAGTTGCATCTTCATTGGCGAAGAGTTTAATCAGTTCTTTTTTCGGATATGGATCAGCAAGAAGTCCGCTTTCAATTTTAACTTTCAGAATCCGGCTGACGGCTTCGTCAATTCTGGACATGGGAACTTCGCCATTTTTTACCAGCTTAACCAGGATATCATAGAAACTAAAATTGTAAGGAACCATGCTCATATCCACGCCGGCCATCACTGCCATTTTCACAGCTTGTTCAGGAGAATCTGCAACTTTATCACGGCTGTACAATCTGACGATATCTTCCCAGTCAGAAACAGCAATTCCCTTAAACTGAAGTTCACCACGAAGAATTTCTGTGAGTAAATGGTAGTTGGCATGACCAGGAACGCCATCAATTTCACCTGAATTGATCATAACGGTCGGAGAACCTGCTTTTACAGCAGCTTCAAATGACGGCAGGTAAATTTCACGAAGGATTTTTTCACCCATCCAGGCTGGTGTACGGTCTTTTCCATTCAGCGGATACCCATAACCGGTATAGTGTTTCATACAAGTCGGGGCAAATTCAGCTTTTGAATAATCATCACCCTGGTGTCCGTTGATATAAGCCACACCGTGGGTTGTTGCCACATGAACATCTTCACCATAAGTTTCCCAGAAACGGCTCCAGAGTGGCTGACGGCCGATATCAAGAACCGGATAAAAATTCCAGGTCATCCCGGAAGCTTTCATTTCGCGGGCAGTAATTGCGCCGGCAACTTTACTTAGTTCAGGATTGAATGAAGCCCCAATGTTAATTGCCTGAGGAAATAAGGTTCCGCCCTGTGTATACGTCGTTCCGTGAATGGCATCAATTCCATAAATGACAGGAATCTGAAGACGTGTTTTTTTGGAAACATCCTGAACTGCTGTTATAATTTTATTCCAGGTTTCAAGCGATTGCGCCTTGTTATATGGTGTGTTCAGAATCGAACCAACCTGATATTGAACAATTGCTGTTTCCAGCTTTTTCATATCAACCGGGAAACCGTCATTTTCTGCTTCCGGTTTGGCAATGACATCGAACGTAACCTGAGTCATCTGACCCACTTTTTCTTCGAGAGTCATTTTACCGAGAAGAGTTTTTACTTTTTCATCAGAATTTTGTGCATGAACGTTCATTGCAGTTGCCATTAATAAAAGGGTCAGCGTTAGTTTTGTCATTTAAGGTTCCTTGTAATGAGTTTATTTTATCAAGATCATTTTACCGGTTTTTGTAAATTCCGGTGTAGAAATCCGGTAGAAATAGAGTCCGGATCCAAGTGTATTTTCAGTCGATGAAGCGTTGAAATGAGCACGATGTGTTCCCCTGCCCTGAGTCTGGTTCACCAAAGTTGAGACTTCCCTGCCTGTCAGATCAAAAACCTGCAAAACAACATGAGAAGGTGACCCTAAGGTATATTCAATTGTCGTTTCAGGGTTGAACGGATTTGGGTAAGCGGGTTTCAAATTGAAATTCAAAAGGTTTTCATCACCTTCAACAGCAGTATTCCAGGGCTGAGTAAGTGAATAGGGATAATATCTTGTCTTCAGAGTGGATGCTACCAATTTTGGCGTTGACCGGTTCATTTGATATAACCCCATGGTCTGGAATCCGGTGTTGCCCGCACCAGATCCGTGCCTGTACCAGTCAAACACACACCACCAGGTTGCAGCCATGACCGAAGTTGTATCTGGAATCTTACCTGATTTCACTCTGCCGGCGTAAGCTTCAAGTGCTCTGAAGGTATTATCAAAAATTTCATTTTGCTTGGCCTGTTCACTATGGCTTTCTGTATCCCAACGGCCATATTCGGTATTTAATATTGGTTTTGATGGATGGGATTTCTGTGCTGAAGAGATAAACGCTTTGGTATCGGTTTCGGCTTTTTTTCCATAGAAAACACCAAAATACATCGTCCAACCTGCCACATCAACAACATCCTGACTACTGTCATCAGAACCAGGACGGTCAGCTGCTGCTGATTGGGTTACAAGACGGCCATCGGGGTAATTTGCATCGAGGTCGTTGTGAATAGTCTGAAGAAAAATTGTTCTGTTGGTTAATTCCAAACTTTCATTTTGTCCGCTCCACAGAAAGATTGACGGCCTGTTGAAATCTCTGAAAATCATTTCCCGCCACATTTGATGGGCAATTTTCCTTCTTTCATTCTGAATGATAAAGTTTTCAGCCCTGTCGAATTGCCAAACCGGAATTTCTTCAACAATAGCCAACCCGATTCGGTCTGCAGCCTGATATACAAACGGATGATTTGGGTAATGTGAAGTCCTCACCATTGTTATATTCATCGATTTGATCAGTTCAAAATCAGACCAGGTAATTGAGGGTGGAACTGACCGACCATAGCTGGGATGATCTTCATGGCGTGCAACTGCCGGGAAAAAAGTAACCACTCCGTTAAGAAGCAATTTATTGCCTGAAGTGACAACCTTCCGAATACCAAACTGAGTATAAAATTCATCGGCAACATTCCCATCCTGAGTGAGTGTCACCTTCAAAATGTAAAGGGAAGGTGATTTGGGAACCCATAGTTTTGGATTGGGTATCGTAAGTGTTTTTAAATCTGCCTGAAGGGAATCGCCGGCAGAAAAAGAAACCGGAAACGTGGTTTCGCCAAGAAGTGTAACCTGTTCACCGATGAGATCACCTGCAAAAGCTGACAACCGGTTGGCAGTTGTTACTGAAGCAGAATAGGCGGTAACTGAAGCAGTGTAAGTCCCGCTTGCATGATCTTTCGAACCGGTCACCAGTTTCAAAGAAAATGTTCCGTCAAGCGATTGCGGAACAACATCTGCCCTTATAATTCTGACTTTCGGAACAAATTCCAACTGTACATCGTGAATAATGCCCGTATAATTGAACCAGTCAACTTTACTGTAAGGTACAATATCATTTCGGGTTCCCCAGGCCGGATTATCAACCCGAACGGCAATTTTATTTTCAGAACCCATTATCAGAAATTGGGAAATATCAAAAGCAAAAGGCGTATACCCACCTTCATGATATCCAACATAATTCCCGTTTATCCAGATATCACCAACATAATTGACTGCAAAAAATTTCAGAATTGCACTTCGGGTCTTCAAGGAATCATCTACAAAAAAGGACCGACGATACCAAACGCCGTCTTCATAATATTCAGGAACAATTTCATTGCCATAAAGTGTATTTTCAACACCTGGAAGAACTTTTTCTTCCCAGGATGAATCGTCATATCCAGACTGAAAACGACCATCTGATTCTGATTCAAGTGCAGTAATGGCCTCTGGAGTTCTTTTTACCAAGGTTAGCACATCACTGGCTTTTACCCTTTGCTTTTTCCAGGCTCCGTTTAAGGATATTAGCGGCCGGTTTTGGGAATCAAAAGTTGGAACAGCAATTCCGTTCTGAACCGGAACGGTAAGGCCATTTACTGTTTGGAGTGAAAAGGTAGCCTGAAGGGTAGCTTCCTGCGCAAACGTTTGAAATGCGACTAGTGCAGACCCCAGCAAAAAGATGAGTTGTGCGAATCTATTCATGGCAGATCCTGTTGTTATTTTAAATATACGACGGGAATAACCAGCGACTGGTCTCCTGAAGAAATCCGGCAAAAGTAAGTTCCAGAAGCTACTTGGTTGCCTGTTTGATCAGTTCCAGACCAGATAATGGTATGTTCACTTCCAGACCCAAACGTCGAAAAACCTGAAGTAATCTGTTGACCAAGTGTATCATAAATATGATAAGCGGCGGAAGTAACCCGGGGGGAAAAAAACTGAAAGGTAGTTGAGCCATTAAATGGGTTTGGATAATTTCTGATCAGTTTCATCTGCCCGGGTTGTTCAATTGCACCGGTCTCAACATCAGTTATATCACCCAGATAATCCACCCGTATTCCAGATAAAATCGGGTTCCCTACTTGTGATGAAAAGTGAATATCAAGAATGCCATCGGTAACTTCAGCCGGACCAAAACTGACATCATAGGCGCTCCAGTCACCGGCTTTAGCGAATACATCAATGTCCTTTTTCTGTAGTGCGGAATGTTCAACAGTAATATCCATAACCCTTTTTCCGGCAACAGAATAATACTTTTCTGCAAACATAAGAATAACTCTGTACTTACCAGGTGGAACCCTGACCTGATACATTGCCACATAGTCGCGGTCAAACAAATAAACAGAATCGAGATCTGTTCCTTTAATTGCACCTGAGAAGGTAAAAAACCTGCCATCAGATCCGCCATAATCGGAAGTAAATGTAAAAGTTTTATCCGGCTGATACTGTAAGGTTTTCTTTGCCGAACCTGCGTTGATATACAAGGGGAAAACTGGTTTTTTAATAACGGTCACCGTCATTTGGGACGTTGGCATCGTGTTGGGTGATGTAAAAAGGTCAACCTGACTTACGGCATAAATTTTATAGGTTTTTAACGGATCTGGTTTGGAAACTGACAACTGAAAAACCGCAGGGTCTTTGGTAGCCGAAACTGACTTAACTGTAAGACCTGGTATTTGGTAACCAGAGGTGGAAGTCGCTTTAAAATTTCCAACAGGTTCACTAAACCGAACGGTAAGGGTTGAATCCATCAGAATAGCCCCGGTAAGGGAGGGAGGCTGAACATCCCGATAACCAGTATTGGTTGCATCAGTAAGACAAAGAATTAACTTTCCGTTTTTAAAAACAGCATTGGCTGGTATAAAGTCACAGTTATTACCAATAAAGGTATGACTGGCCATTTCCCATCGGTTTGTGTCAAATTCGGTGAGAGAATCAGTCCATTCTGGTGTAAAATTATTTCCGTCACCAAATGTTCCAGTTCCCGGGGTATAGGCAGAGTAACTTACCCAGTCATAATAAGTTAAAGCCGGAAGGCTTTTCAGTTCGAAATTACCAACCCAATCAACATAGTCCGGATTCCACGTATTCATCATTATTTTCTGTGGATGAATAAGAGTTTTTATATGATCACCGGTTTGTTTTCTTATAAGAATGCCATCAATAAACCAGCTTACATAGTCGGGAGTCCATTCAAAGGCGTAGGTATGATAATCCTGGGAAGGATCAAAATCGGTCCAGACATGGCTCACATGGTTCGTCTGGTTCGGGGTAATGGTGTTGACCTGAACATCATTCCGGTACCGGCCTAAAATCTCAATGTCGATTTCATTCCATTTACCAGATGCCCATGGATTTTCAGGTGTTCCGTCAAAGTAGGTAAAAAACGTTGACAGAACACCTTCATTTGGGGTAGATTTCATTCTGACTTCAAAACGGCCGTACAGATAGGCCGCTTTTGTCCGGTACTCAGCACCTTTGTAGGGTTTTGCTGCGAAAACTGAATGAACAGCGAGGAACATAAGAATCACAGCAAAAACCCTGTGCATAACATACCTTCTGATCAGAAAATAAGACCTAATGAGAATTTCTGGGTGTTTTTCAACCGGCCGAAATCCATGTAGGAATAATCAATTGACACATTAAACACACCATATATAGCTTGCTTAACACCACCACCAACAGTAAAACCTCTTTCAGAATCCTGCTGAAACATTTCATTGTATCCGGCACGGAAGCTAAGGAAATCACCATAAACATATTCACCACCCACATTCACACTTTCGTAATTATCTGAGGGGTGAGATGCTTCAGCAGAAACCAATAGTTTATTGAGATCATCCTTAATGGCAAGGTAAGACAAACCAACTTTGAAGTTAACAGGTAAATGAAACTTGTCCGTTTTATAGTAACCGGGAGCGTCACCTGTTGTTCCAGAATTTTTGGGATCCTGATCATGGGCAAGAAAAAGAGCATCGCCCGTTAACTGCATTTGTGTCCCAAGGTTAAAGATTCCGGCACCAAGCGTAATTCCCTCAAATGGAGTATCATACAAGACACCAAGATCAGCAGCAAACCCCATCGCACTGGTGTTATAGACTGATTGATAGACAACCTTTGGTGTTACGCCTATTGAAAAAGTGCTTGTAAGAGCAATTGCGTAAGTTAATGACACAGAGACATCTTTCACACTGAAAATTTCACCCGTTCCATTCGGTTCTGAAACAGTAGTTTTTTCCATATCCTCAATGTCAGAAGAGGTGTATGAAAGGGCAATACTTCCGTAATCACCCAAATTCTGTGTCACAACGAAAAAGTTGTAATTGATGTCAGCGATCCATTGTGTATGATCAAACATCATTTGAGTTCCCTTTAACCTTGTAATACCGGCTGGATTCCAATAAGTGGCAGAAGGATCATCTGCAATAGCTATGAAAGCTGATCCCATAGCAAGGGCTCTTGCACCCATGCCCAGATGAAGGAACTGCCCGGCGGTAGTTCCCTTTTTTGATACATTTGAAACATACTGCTGTGCCTGCAAGGAAAAACACAGAGCCAGCAGAATCGATAAAATGATAGTTTTTTTCATTCTTTTAAACTCCTTACTTGATCAGGGCAAATTTGCCGATTTGTTCACCAACACCTGGTGCATCAACGTGATAGATATATAACCCATAAGCCACATCAATACCATCTTCACTTAGCAAATTCCAGGTAAGGGCACCAGTGGCCAGTGACTCAGATTTATACAGGGTTTTAACCAAAGCTCCTGAGAGCGAATAAATTCTAACCGTGCAAGTGCTTGGCAGGTTGATAAAATCAATTTTTCTTTCACCCCGTCCTGTAACATTATATTGAGCAGGTTCCCAGGAGGCAGTAGAGATGTAAGGGTTAGGAACGACCCGAATTGAATTCATTTGTTTTTTTGCTGCCGCCTTGTTGAGCGATTCTGCCTTGGTTGTGAAAGTGAATGAATCGCCTTTCACAAACTTTTTCTCAACACGAATTCTGAATTTATCACCTGCCCTTGGCCTGGTTTTCGATCCATCACTGGGCAAACCATATTGAAGCATCACCGGCCATCTTTCAGAAGTTTCATCTGCTTCTACCGAGGTTGCCTTTTCAACAATAATAATTTTGGTAGTTCCGTCAGGAATAAGATTTACAGAATCTCTGTATGCAGTTGGCAGCCAGATATTAAAATCAACATATTTTCCGCTGGTGATATTTTTTATTTTAAAATTCACCGGTCGTTTCTGGAAGAAGTGATCAGTTTTATTTTCCTCTTTGAATGATGTGTCCACCATTGAGTCAAAGAATTCAATCTCATAATCTCCACCAAAATATTTGTAATAAGGGTTCGGTGTTGACTTTCCTTTAATATAATAATAGTAAAGCGGTCCGAACGAAACGGGCGGTACTGGTGTCTGATAGGGTTGAAGCGTAGGCAGTTTCGATGCATCGCCTGAAACCCATGTTGATTGTTCTTCAAGAACGGCCGTTTTTCGGGAATTCTTTAATTGAACAGACACGCCGTCAAAAACATCCGTGGCCTTTTCATTGATATCTGTCCCGATTTGATCAGACTTTATCGTTGTCAGCGTATCAGTATCATTTCTGATGACAATGGCACCTGACGTTTCATAGAACGGAAAGGTACCTGTTGTATCAAATACGACCGTGTATTTTACATCATCCCTTATTTTCCCAGGATCTACTGCAATAATATCCATTGTACCTGTGCCCTGATCGGGTTTGGCATCCAACGTAAAGGAAGCAGGGATATAACCCAACGAGGGTGCGTTAGGGGTAACAATTGCACAGTTCTGGTCAACAAAGGTGATGACGCCCGAGTTTGCCCTTTTTATGGTCTTCGGGCTTTCAGTAGGTTGGATTCTGAATGCGGCAGTGTCAGAAGAAACCCCCTGATCATAAGAAACCAACGCGTAATAATAGGTGACTCCATTCGTTACATCTTCATCGATGTAGGCGTGACTCAAGCCGGTTTCATCTCCCCGGTAGTAGGATGCTCCAAGAATACCAACTGGGTCAGGCCCTTCGATGCCATCAACAATATCCCATTTTGCAATTGGCTTATAATATTGGCCAACGCCTTTTGAATTGGTAATCGTTTTAACATCGGCGAATTCTGGTTCGGTGCTTCTGTAAAGGGCATACCCTTCAAAGTCTTTTTTAGGTCCGTTGGCCGGGTTGTTGCCTTCATAACCAAGTATCGGGTCTCTCGATTCTTCAGCCCTTCGATCCCAGCTCAGAAACACTTTTTTATCTCCTGCACGTGCTGTCAAAATTGGTGTAAGCGGCGGTTTGGTAAAATTGTAACCGGCATTATAAATAATCTGAACCGTCTTCTTATTGAAGACAAGATCTTCCCTGTCTTCTCCGAATAAGAGAGCCATTGAGAAACGTTCACGTCCATATCCATCCGTATTGATGGCACCTCTGAGAAGAAATGGTCCAGACCCAAACAAAATCTGAATATTCTTTCTTTGAATAGAAGTATCAAATTTAGCAGACTTCATCCGATCCCAAATGACCTCATCATTCCGTGGCCAGATATCCCGTACAGTTTTTCCTGTAAGTTCCTCGATGACTACAGAAGTAAGACCGATCTGGTCAGATTCATCTTTATCAAGCTTACCGTAGTTTGGTTCACCTTGATTCGGACGTCCATTTCCTTCACCGTTATCGGGCACGTGGGTTTTAAATGCTTTCGAGACCGAATCCCAGGGTTCATCGAATGCACCCACACCATCTTCTCCCACATCATCAAGAAGAGGTTCAGCACTAAAGGTTTCGGAACCTGGTGCAGAATAAATTGTCCATGCTCCGTCACTGTTCAAGTCAAGAAAGGGTTGCCAGTCAGCATCTTCATCTGCCTTGAAATGAGTTTTTCCATTGGTGACGGTTGTTTCGGTTGCTTCGTCCGGATCGTCACGTCTTTCATCTACAAATCCATCTTCGTCATTGTCTCTTCCATCATTTGAATTTCCTGGTGATTCCAGATAAGCGTATCCATATACACCAAGAACAACATCGGTCCGACCCGGAATCTGATTATCAAAATCATAACCCCAGGTTAGGTCAAGCTCAGAATCATACCCGGCATTATCATCTCCGTTATCTGTATCTCCACCTAATCCGGTATCAGTATAGAACCCAAAGAAAGTTGAATCGTAGTCATGATCTCCCAGATTTGAAATATCATAATGC
The DNA here is from genome assembly GCA_017303995.1 of Bacteroidota bacterium. Classification (GTDB taxonomy): domain Bacteria; phylum Bacteroidota; class JABWAT01; order JABWAT01; family JABWAT01; genus JAFLBE01. Next base: position 48,698 of record JAFLBE010000020.1, read on the forward strand.
CAGAAAATAATATCTTCAGCAAGGGGTTGTGACCATTGGAAGGCTCTGGTTTCAACACGAAGCCCAAGTCCTTTCCTGATTTCAGGGTTGTACCATTGGGTTCCGTTTGCATAATCATAGGTTCCGTCAGTTTTCTTCGGAGCATCCTGAATAATCGGAAAGAAAAAATTCGGAAATTTTGTCCACTCAGCATCCTTTGAGTCATCCATGACAAAGAAGGTTTCAACATCAGCGTTAAAAATGCCACGACCAAAATACCCATACCAGTTTCCATTATAAGTTGATGGAAGATTTAAGGCTGCAGGCCAGACATCCGGCCAGCTTGTGCGCTCAATGCTTGAAGCAGGAAGGGTCGTCTGTATATTTGAATAGCCAGGAACCGGATTCCAACCCCAGGCCTCATTGACAAGATTAGCTGGAACAGTTGTTGTAATATCCATTTCTTCCCTGTAAAAGGTTTCAACCGGATACATGTACCGTTCTCTGTCTGTACGAAGCGACTTGGCTCTGGCGGTAACAATCATACAAATGCCATCCACATAGTCAATACCACTTCCCTTTGGCCATTCACCTGAAGGCGAAAACGGCCATTGCGCAATTTCACCCGTGTTGTAGAACAGGGTTTTAACCAGGTTTCCGTCCATTATACCCTCCTTACGGTGGATGTAACTTCCCATCTGGTCATTGCGGTACCGGGCCGCTTCCGGGTCGACAGCTTGCGAAAAAACTGCTTCAGTCTGGAAAGTAGTCAGAATGAAGACTATTATATAAATATATTTTAACATGTGTTTACTCCACGCTTACAAGGAAAAATTCAAGCCAAGTTTAATGGTTCTGGGTCCGGAATACCGGGTTGGATCATTGATATAATCCTTAATAGTGTTATAGCCTGCAACAGTATAATCGGTTGCTATTTGCCTATTTGCTTCAATATCTTCAGTCGCACGGCCTGTTGAAGCAAAAACTCCATATTCATTTTTGATATTAAACACATTGTACACAAGGGCAAATAAATTGACCCGATATCCCGAAATTTCGATTCCTTTATCATATCTGAAGTCGAAAGAATAGGTTGAAGGTTTTGTACCTCCGTTTGATACCGTCATACCACCTGTATGGCGAACGTCTTCGGTATAAGGGTTGCCTGAGCCATAGCCAAAAATGAATGACAACATGCCAAATGTTTCATCATTAACTATTGCAGATAAATTAAAGGTATGCCTTTGATCCCAGTTAAGAGGAGTCACGTGTTTTTCGATAAATCGCGCATTATCGCGTGCCGCCTGAAATACCTGATCAGGGTTTGATGAGTTACCTTCTGCAATCTGATAAGTATAATCTGATTTCAGTTTCAGCATTTTTGCCAACCGGTAATTTAATGACACAATTAATCCCTTAACATTTCCATAATCACGGTTGATGTATCTTGAGTAATATAGGCCATCATAAGTTCTGAGAATTTCACCACCAATCAGGTTTCTGATGTCCCTGTAGTAAATAGTTGTTTCAAAACCCGCATCATCACTAATCATTTGCTGAAGTCCAAATTCATAGCTTGTGGTGCTCTCTGGTTTCAGATTTGCATTCCCGACCTGAGTATTGACACCGTTTCCTCCGTTAATGTTGTACTCATGGTTCAAATAAGTCTGTTGAAAGGACGGTGGTTGAAAGAAGTGTCCGTAAGAGAAGTGCAATACGCCTCTGTCAGAAATTGGAAAAGAAACACCCAAACGCGGTGAGAGCTGCGATGATGGTTTCGAATCAACCCAACCACCTGGATACAATGGGTTTATTTGTGGATTATTAAGATCAGCCGGCATTCTGGATCGTGGGTCAAAGAATTCATACCGAAGACCTGCATTGATAATCATCATGTCATATTCCATTTTGTCCTGCAGATAGATAGCAAACTCCATCGGATTTTCATGATACTGCTGGTTTCCACCAAAATGAAGGGGCGCATAATTGATAACAAAAGCACTATCACTACTAGAACTAGCCTGAATGGACTTACCATGATCGAATAATTCATGAAACCTGACTTCAGCACCCATGCCCAGTTTATGTTTATCAGTTAACTGGGAAGTCAATTGCCATTTTATGAGATATGAATTGGTATATCTTTCATATCTTGAACCGTCATTACCACCATATCTAAAGGCATAACTTCCAAAAGAAGCCCCCACATTCGGATCAATATACCGGGAGTCATATTCATCCTCATATAAATACCCTTTATATCGGTGTATATTGGCTCCCAGTGAAAGTTCATGGAAGGTAGAACTTGTTGGAAAATGGGTAATCTTCAGCGTATTAACATAATTTGTTCGGTAATGGGTCAGACGACCATCGGGAGAGTATGACCAGTCATGGCTGTAATATTGATTTTCATTGTCATCGTAAAACAAGCTATATGAGACCTTAAATGACTGCCCAGACCAGGTTATTTTCGGGCTCAATGACAGTTTTTTTGATGTCTGCATCGGCATCCACTTTTTATCACCCGAATTGGCCCTGAAGCTTTTAATTGAATCGGTATCAGCAATATTATAAATTCTGCGGCCCCAGAAGTATCCCTGATCATCATAATATCTTCCGGTAATAAAGAAAGAAACATCACTGATAAAGGGAATTGGGCCTGAAACTGTGGCTGAATAGTCTTTTGTAGCGACATTAAAAGGCTTGTCAAGATTTCTAAAAATCTTTGTGTCTGATGAATAATAATTACCCAATGTTACAGAGTAATTTGACTCATAATTTTCAAGAGAACCGTCTTGCGTAACAATGTTCACCATGCCAGACATTGCACGGCCATATTCGGCATTAAAAGCACCTGAAATTACTTCAAGTTGTCTGATGGAAGCATTTTCAACCCCAACAGCAACTGAGTTATTATAAACGTCATTTACTGGCACACCATCTACCAGGTACCCAACTTCATTGCTTCGACCGCCGCGGAAGTGGCCGTCAACAACACCAGCCTGCATATTGACAACCTGCGACAGGTTTTCAACCGGCATTGCTTTGATATCTGAGGCGGTTACGGTTACAGACGTACTTGTAAGATCCTTCTGTACCAATGGAGCTTCTGCTTCCACCACGATTTCTTCTGAAAGGATATCTTCGGTCTGCATTTTTATATCCTGACGCGTAGTCAGGTTAATTTTAACAACAACTTTTGATACAGTAACTCTCTGATAACCAATTGAGCTGATTACCAGTTTGTACTCACCGGGGGGTACATTATAAATTGAATATTTTCCATCCAGATCTGTTGCAGCTCCGTAATGGGTTCCGAGAACAATAACATTGGCACCAATAACAGCATCTCCGGTTTTACTGTCGGTGACAACTCCGGTAATTTTCCCTGTATTTGAGGCATTGACCAAACCTGCCAGGGCAAAAATGCAGGTAAACAGCAATAGGATTTTTTTCATGGTTACATCACAGGTTAGGTTTGAGGAACAAAGAGAACTGCCTGCAATCTGCAGGCAGTTCTCAGAGGAGTCAGAATTACTTCAGGTACATCATTTTAATGACAGAGGAGAATCCGCTGGCATTCATGCGTACAAAGTAAACACCGCTAGACAGGCTGGCAGCATTAAAGGATTGGGAATGGATACCTGCATCCTTGAAACCATCAAACAAGGTAGCAACTTCAGCACCTAAAACATTGTAAACTTTAAGGGTAACTTTACCGCTAACTTTTACACTGAAAGGAACAGTAGTTGATGGATTGAATGGATTCGGATAGTTCTGGTTCAATGCGAACTCAATAGGTTGAGTACCATTGTTTTCAACATTTGTATAAACAAATTTTGTACCAGCATTACCGACCCAGGTATAACCCCAGGAAGTTACATTGTTCCAACCATTGTCTTCATTGCTTGCAGCTGACCAGCGCAAAGCACCAACACGTTCGTTGGTTTCGTCGCCGTCATTCAATAGCCAGTCAATCGGAATCATGTCACCAACTTCATAAGTAGCAACGTCGCCAGCATACAGACCGGTAAGGTCAGCAATGGCAATCTTCCACTCTAACTGGTAACCGGTATCTGTTTTTACCCATTTGTAGTTTTCACCAGGACGGGCAACAACTGAACCATTCAAGTCATTGGAAACTTTATGGAAGTTAAAACGGAAGTGATAATCAGGTGTTTCACCTCTCTTATAACCAACATGGTTTTTACCTCTGAACTTGTAAAGACCGAAGAATAAGTCAGGAGCATCCTGATTGTAGGAATCTTTGGTTGAATCTACAAAATAAACATCGTCAGTAACTTTGATTGCAACATATAAGAATCCGTCTGCAAGTGCAGCTTTGGCTTCCATTGAAGCATCATTGTCATCAGCGATATCCCAGGTTGCTGGGTTAATTTCAGTAGCAGAACCGTCTGAAATTTTCAAATTCCAACCAGAAATGGAAGCCCACTCAGAAAGATCACCATCAGCAACAAAGCCGGCAGGAGCGATATCAGAAACGAGTGGAGCCGCCTTTGACATGCTGGCAACAGCATCTAAAGTTCCGCCGGGTTTTCCAATATTACCTGATTTGTCTGTACAGCTAACAGCATAGAAATGTTTGAAAGGTGCAGGAACAAGTGGGTTGTAGAACACGTGTGTTGCAGAACCGATACTTTCACTGACTCCAGAAGCCAATGCAAAAACACCTTCTTTAGTCAGATCAGTGTTTTCAGTGATGGGTTCGTAACTGTAATAAACATTATATTTTTCTTTTTCTTCACCCGTGTTATCAGCCCAAACGATAGAGTTTTTGCCTTCTTCGATTGAAAGGCCAAGAACGTCTTGAACTGGATCAGGTGCTTGTGTATCGATATCCTTGAAACCTGTTGGTGTCCAGAGGTCAAACAAAACGGTACCATTGGCAATCACATCAGAACCAAACGGTTCACCGGCTCTGCGCAGAACGATGAAACCAATACGAACTTTTTTGATTTTGTCAGTATTGAAAACTCCGTCATTGTTACCTTCCCGTTTGGTAAATCCGGTATAACCAGCTTTTAGATTGTACCATGCAGTATCAGTTAAGTCAAAAGGCATTTGAACATATTGCCAATCGGTAACGTTGTCAACATCGGCATTGATGACGGTAGTCCACATTTCCAATGCACCATCTTTTTCATCTGAAACATCGAGACGAAGCAATAAACGACCTTTTAGTTGGTTTGCAACAAGCGTTTTAACATACATTGCAAAACCGGAATTTGTTGAAAGATCAACCGGTGTTTCAAAAATGTGTTCGAGCTCTGCATATCCGCCCCAGTCTTGTGTACCAACAACAGCATATTCTGCCTTCATTGCGCCGGTACCTTGAACAGTATCAACTGATTCGTTAGAAAGCATCATTTTGCGGGCTCCGGCAGCACCATCCCATGACATATCGTTTAGTGCCCAGGTTGCATCCTTGCGGGAACGGTTCGAGGTTGTGTCAGATTGGTTGTCAAAGCTCATGAGAGGGTTAAAGCGCTGTCCGAGAATTTGCATATTATCAATAATAAATTCACCGGTTGCAGCTGTTGCAGGATCACCACCACCTGTGCCTGGGATATAAACTACAGCAAATTCCCAGCCATAGCATTTCCAAGGGGTAAATTCGCCATCTTCATTGCCTTCTTGCATAGTTGGCCAGTCTGCTGCCTCAAGAGGAACAATCAGCTGAACCCATTCGTTGGGTGAGGTTTGAAGAACAGTTCCAAAACTGTGAACAAAGCGGTCTTCACCGGCAGCATCAGCACTGGCTTTTTCTTTGAGTTTAAATTCAAAGTTTACATCACCAGGGTTAGTAATTGTAGGTGCAACTGTATTTTTAATCCAGAAACTCAGGTATTTTCCTGCCTGAAGGTCATAATTTCCAGCTTTTCCAAGTGTTGCAAGATCTCTTGAGTGAACCCGAACAACATAACCACCCCAGCCATCACCGGCTTCTACACGGTATTTAACTTTGAAGGCACCTTGGCCATCTTTTGATTCAGTTGTGTCAGAAATTATACAATAGGCTGTTGGCCCATTATCGTAATATCCAGCATTTTCAGCCGAAGGAACGTAAGTTTCATCACTTCCCTGACCAGTATTCAGTGGAGCCCAAGCCCATTGGGCGGAGGCCAGACTGGCTATTGCAGTAAGTGCGAATAGTGTCGTAAGCAGTCGTTTCATGTTTTTTCTCCATGAGTTGTTTTGTGTTGATTGCGATTTAAGGTGATCATTACTATCCTGAAAACTCAGGCAAGTAACCCCATCAGACCGATGACTAGCACACAGATGAAGACTGATGTAAACACATTTTGCTTTGTCCAGATTCTTGCTTTCGGCGAAGAAACTGGCGCAAACGAAAGATCCGGAGTGTTAACCCCGGCGATCATCAGCCCGGATGCCTGCTGTGTGGTTTTGCTGTCAGACAAAAGGCTGACAACGACCAGGACACCCGTACATATAATAAACAAAAAAATTGCAAAGTGAAGAAAGTTAATCCGGGCAAAACTGACAAGAATTGTGTCCGTCAGTAAACCGGAATTGACCATAAATTCAACAACCAGACGGGTGAGTCCTAAAACGCCACCCGTGATTAAACTCCAGAATGCCCCAGAGGCATTCATTCTTTTCCAGAAAATTCCGAACAAAAAAACAGCAACAATGGGAGGACTAATATATGACTGAACACTCTGCATATAAATGTAGATGTTAGTTGAGATCAATTTAGTTAAAGGTACCCATAAAATTGCAGTAATGGTGATAAATAATGTTGCGAGCCGTCCAACCAGAATTAATTTTCTCTCTGAAGTTTCAGGATGACGAGGTTGATAAAAATCGACAGTAAACAAAGTGGCGGCGCTGTTGAATACACTTGCGAGTGATGACATCAGTGCTGCAATTATAGCGGCAACAACAAGTCCTCTCACTCCGGCGGGTAATAAGTCGCTTTCCAGCAGAGCCGGGTAAGCCTCATCACCAGAAATTTCCGGGAAGAGTGCAACTGCAATCAATCCCGGAACAACCAACATTAAAACAGGGAGGAGTTTTAAGAACGCTGCCAATATGGTTCCCTTCCGTGCATCGTCAATGGATTTTGCTGCTAAAACCCGCTGAACGATGTACTGGTCAGTACACCAATACCAAAAGCCCACAATCGGGGCTCCAAAAATGATACCGGTCCAGGGAAAATCAGGATCCGACATCGGTTTAAATATTGTGAAGTAATCTGCCGGAAGTTTTTCCTGCAGACCAGACCACCCGCCAACTTCATGCAAACCAATGAAAGTAACGGTAAGGGCACCGGCTACCAAAATGATTGTTTGGAAGATCTGGGTGTAAATAACAGCTGCCAAACCTCCAACCACTGTATAAATTCCTGCGAGGAAGACAAGAATAATAGCGGTTGTGTACACATCCCAGCCAAGCATGTGATTTAAAAGGAAACCGGCCGCAAACAGCATCACGGAAATTTTGGTGACGATATAGGCAAACAAGGAGATTGAGGTTAGGTAGACGCGGCTGCGGCGGTCATAACGGATTTCAAGATATTCAGGAACGGTGAACACTCCTAGCCGGAGGAAGACAGGGGCGACGAACCATCCCATTACAATAAGAATGAAAATGGCCATCCATTCGAAACTCCCGACTGCAAGACCCCTGTTAGCTCCCGATCCGGCCAGGCCGAGGAAGTGTTCACTTGAAATATTCGTAGCAAACAAAGAAAACCCAATGGCAACCCAGCCAACATTCCGACCGGCAAGGAAGTAGTCTACAGTTGTAGCATCCTTCCTGCGGGCAAAATAAAGTCCTATACCCAGCGTTACCGCGAAGTAGAGTAGGATCACCGAAGAGTCTAAAAAGCCGAAATTGTCAAACACAGATTTCCACTTAATTGGTTTGATTGCGATACGCCTTCTTTTACACGAATCATGCCAAAATAATGGAAGCGGTTTTTCGTTTCAAAATTGATGGAAATCACATTGGAAAGGCTTCCATTCTACTTATCATTTTGATAGGCATATCAATTTGATAAGTTTGAATCCATATCATTTTGATATGTTGTGACAATTCAGCGGTAGTTATGACGATAGATATAGTGTGGATATAAATAGCCAGAAACAAAAAAGTGCCCAAATTTCAACAATTTGGGCACTTTCTAAAGAAAAGAAATGATAAATACCGGTTTGGCTTTAATTATTTCGGGTAATTTTCTGTTTGGATGGTAAAAATTTGTTTTCGCCCTTCCAATGACTGGGCGGTTAGGGGTTGAGACCGGCATTTTACTATAATCTTTTCACCCCTCCGGGGTTGCAATTTCTAATTTTGAATTTCATTAACCCCGTCAAAGGCCGTCCTTCGACTCCGCTCAGGATACCAGTTTGTAATCATTTACCATTTACCATTTACCATTAACCCTTGATCACTTGCCATTATTTCAGAAGCATCATTTTCCTGAATTCACTTTTCCCGGCCTGAGTCAGCCTGAGAAAATAAAGTCCGGAAGCCAAGCCAGATCCATTAAACTGAAACGACTTCTCCCCTGCTGGCTGAAAACCGTTTACCAGTTTTTTAATTTCCCTGCCGGTGATATCATAAAGCGAAAGTGAAACAAAACCGGAAACGGGCAGATTGTACCTGATGGTTGTTTCTGGGTTAAATGGGTTTGGGTAGTTCGGGTGAAGTAGTAATTTCAAAGGAATTTCCTCATTTTCAACACTCATCGGCGGAGGGGTAAATAAAAAAGAATAACTCCAGGATTGAACATTGTTCCAACCATTATCATCTGGACCAGGTGCCCATCTTAATCCACCTTCCCTTGAACCGGTTGCATCTGCATCATTAATAATCCAATCAATAGGTACTGAATAAATTGAATATGGCCAGTAATTATTTGTATCTCTGCCACCAAAGACATGGTCACCCGGATGTGTTGAAGCCAGATCTACCCATGATGTTTTCCATTCAATATGATAGCCACCAGTAACTTGTTTCCAATCGTAATCCGGAGAAGACAACCATGCAACTGTATTTCCGGTAAGGTCATCTGAGACCCGGTTTGAGTTAAACCTGAAATGATAGTCAGGTTTTTCTCCCCTCCGATATTTGATGTGATCCTTTCCTTCAAATTCATACGCTCCAAAAAAGAAATCAACTGCATCCTGGTTGAAGGAAGCAGCAGTTGAATCTGTGTGAATTATATCATCAGTAACCTGAATACCGATGAACAATGAATCAGCAGAGTGTGCAATTCCTATTTTTGCACTGAGATCCTGATCACCCTCAATTTGCCCCAAAAAGGTCATGATCGTTCCTGAACCATCTGATAGCTTCATTGTCCAGAATTCAATTCCTGACCATTCATCAAATGACCCATCTGCTTTAAAACCAAATGACGTAACGGGTTGCAGAATAGGTACTTTTTTAGCTTCTGTTTCGATCGGAATTTCGGTTGAGCCGAAATTTGAAGAATCAGTATTCCCATACTTGTCACTGCAAAGAACTGCATAATAGTAGTTTCGACTGTTTGTGCGTCCTGGATCCAATATGTAATGATCAGCAGAATTCCAATATTCATTGACATTTGAGATTAACAAATAAACATCATTGTCTTTAAGGTTGGTTATGGGAGAATTTGACCAGAATACCGAGTAAGTTTCCTTTTCTTCGTTTGGAACAGGCTCCCAATTGATAACATTATGACCATGGCTCATATTAAGGGAAGTAACGTCAGGAGGCGCCGGCGGAACCCCTTTTTCATTTGAAAATCCGCTGCCGGTCATTAGATCAAGAATGAATTTCCCAGATGCAATCACATCCGGACCAAAAGGTTCTGGGGCGGTTCGAAGAACAGTGAGTGAAAGTCTTAGCTTTTTTATTCGATCAATGTTAAAGATACCGTCATTAGGCTCACCTTTTTGAGCCCATCCCCGATCACCGGGCCGAAGTTCCCACCATGTTTTTTTTGCAGATTCAAACGGAAGTTGGATGTATTGCCAACCGGTTACTGAATCAAACTCGGCATCCGCAACCGAACTCCAACATTCCAGTTTTCCGTCGGTTTCATCAAAAAGCTCAACACGGAGCATAAACCGGTTTTTCAACTGATTTGCCTCTTGTGTTTTAAGGTAAAAAGCTAACCGGTCATAGCCGCCACGAGCATTTGAATAAAAACTGACGGGTTCCTTGAAAACGTGTTCCAGTTCTGCATATCCGCCCGAGTCCTGAGAACCAACCACAGCATAGTCAATTTTTAAAGCACCGGCTCCCTGAACCGTGTCAGAAATTTCATTGGTCAGAATCAAATGCCGTTTCCCTGCATCCGGATCGGAAGACATGTCATTGAGCAGCCAGGTAGCCTCTTTCCTGCTTAGATCGTAGGTTGTATCTGCCTGATTATCAAACGACATGAGCGGTTCATATCGTTGTCCCAGAATCTGGATTTTATCCATCAGGAAAGAACCGGTTGCAGTGGGTGGTTGTGTGGAATTCCCAGCCGAAATATACACAACTGCAATTTCCCATCCGTAAATATTCCAGGGTTCCCATTCTCCGTTTTCATCCGTTGCCTGGGTAGAAAAGTGCCATTCATCCAGTGGGACGATAATTTGCTGCCAATCCCCTGGTAATGTGTCCAGAATCTGCCCTGCATCATAGAGCCACCTGTCTTCGCCTGTATCAGCACTACGTTTTTCCTTCAGTTTAAATTCAAATTTTACATCACCCGGCTGATCTTTTACCGGCAGACCGGTCACTTTGATCCAGAAGCTGATGTACTTCCCGTTTGAAAGATCATAATGTCCGGCTCGTCCTAAAACTGCAAGATCACGGGTGTGGATTCTGTCCACATATCCACCCCAGAAGTCGTATGCTTCTACATGGTAATTGATATTGAAAGCTCCATTGCCATCAACAGATTCGGATGTATCAGAAATGGAACAGTACGAATTTATTCCGTTTGCAAAAAATCCAACATTTTTTGTGGTTGGAAGGTAAGTTTCGTCAGCAGCCTGACCAGTGTTAAGGGGTGCCCAAACCCATTGGGCTGAGCTTTGAACTGTGGAAAATAAGAGCAAAAAAACGGGAAGGACCCACTTTTTCATGAAAACCTCAGGATGTGTTGGAAATGATTGCGGATGTAAGGATAAATGATCTTTTGGTTTTGGACCAACTGTGATCATTTATATAAATGTAAACACATTTTTATCTTTTATCAATTCATTTTATTAATATTTTATTATTAATAGAATTAATATTCCATCCTCTTTTCAAGTATGAATTTGATTTCTTTTTATTAACACCGTCAAAAGCTACCTTTCAACGGGTTTGGGTGTGGGAGAAATACCTGGTCCCGCAGATTGCGCTGAAGACGCAGATAAGGACAATTATTTATTTTCCTTCTGTGTAAATCCGTGTGATCTTTTAACCCGGCATGTAACCTTGCTTGGGTGCGGGAGAAACACATTTCCGCCAATGGTTACAAAATTCTGTTTGAATTTCATTAACCATTTACCATTGATCATTAACCATTGATCCAAATTGGTATTTTAACTGATTCAGATTAACTTTGACTTTATATAATGATCAGTAATTCAAGATGAAACCTCAAAAATCAGCCTCTGAAAGAAAATACCGGTTCGAATTCAAACATATCACGATCCTTTTTGTGATTCTGATAGCCTTTCAGCTCATTTTATCTTTCGTCCATAAAGCTTCCTTAAAAACATTCCTGACCGACTATTCAGAAAAGTCTGAGAAAGATTACGTCAATCAGATTGCCTCTCAAACCACAAGCACCCTTAATTTTCTTATCAATAACGGAAAGCATCTCCCGCCTGAGCGGCAGAAAGATATCGTTGCCGCGATAAATCAGACCATGCAGCCCAATCGGTCAAATCCGGCTTTTAAAGAAATGTGCGTTCTGATTAAATCGGGGGAGTCTTATTCAATTATTGATCAGGCTGAAGTTTTGGTCGGATTCATCCAAAACCCCGATACTATTCTTCCTCCGCCCAGAATTGATCACCCCCGGGCGCTCAGGCTGATGAAAGAAAAAGGCAGCGAACTTCTTGAAACGAAACAAATGTATTCGCTTCTTGAACGTGACAAATACCTCCATATTTTGTTCCCCTTTCAGATAGAAAACCACCTGACCGGAATCATTTACTTTAAGATGCAGCCAGACTTTTCTGCATTTACCCGTGAAATAATCGCCAGTTACGACGAAACAACCATCATTTACCTTTCTATTATCCTCCTCGGTCTTCTGGCCATGTACTATATCGCAACTTACACGGCCGTAGAACGTGATGAAGCACAGGAAGCGCTGATGGAAGAGCATGAACAGCACCTTCGTGAACAGATCATCCATGAAAAGGAATCATTGTTCACCAAACGGATTTATCACACCCATCACAAAGCAGAAAAAGTAATGGGATTTATTAAAGAAGATTTGAGATCGCTAAACCCTGCAAATACAGAAGAAATTAAGTCAAGAGTTACCCGGTATTCAAATTTTATGTCAAGGGTGATTTATGACATGAAATGGTATGATCCGCCAATCCATACCATTCGCAGTATGATTTTCAACACTCAGGTTAACGATATCATCAGGTTTATTGTTGATAATATTTTCCTGCGAATCTCTGCAATCAATCATCAGGTTTCTTATCATCTCGATCTTGATCCGGCACTTCCGGTTGTTCACATCAATGAATATGTGATCTGGGAAATTATCGAACCGGTCATACAGAATAGTATTGATCATGGTGGTGATTCTGAATTGCTTATCAAAATTCAATCCCGCTACTTCCCTGCCGAAAAAAAGGGAAAAATCACCATCGAAGATAATGGGATTGGAATTAGTCAGGATTTGCTTGATACAGATTCAGGCGGAGTTAAAAAACTTTTCCGTGAGAATATCACAACCAAAATTGTTGAAGGACAAAACTCAGGCTACGGATGCTATATTGCCTGGCAACTTGCAACCCAACGATGTGGTTGGACAATGGACGCACAAAACATGGAAAATGGCGGATGCAAATTCACCTTTGAAATTCCTTTTTCCTGATACCTTTTTAAAACACGAGCTTTTACTCATGCACCCGTATCTGATCAAACAAATTGAACTTCTGAAACAAGCCGGTTCGGCGAGTCAGGATGATTTGCTGAAAATGATCAGTGACACCTATGATAAATTTGGAATTCCGGCACCCTTTCCCATTGAAAAACCTAAAATCCCTGTCATTCTAAAGAATGTGTTTAACCGGATTTCTGATGGAATTATGATTGTTTCTCAATCAGGGGATATCAGATATCTGAACGAAGTTGCAGGTGCATTTTTGGGTATTGATTCTTCTGCAGATTCATTCCCGGTCGTAGAATCAGTTTTACCTGAGTTAAATGACAAATGGATCAGTTCAAATTTTGGATCTTTAAGGCCTGGATTTTCCCTCTTTTTCAAAAAATTGGTTGCTTCTGAGTCTCAAAACAAGATCCAGGCTGAAGTAAGAATCAGTAAAATTGAAATTGAAGGTGAACCGCTTCTTTTCCTTCTGATTCAGGATACAACCAGTAAAACCCTGAGTGAAGAAGCCATTAAAAGACTTACCCGGATTCTCGATGAATCACCAGACATGATCATTTTTACAGATATTGATGGAAATGTTCTATATCAGAACCGGCAGATTTCAGAAATAACCGGGAAACGGATTAAGAATAGTCTTGCGCCTGAATATCACCCTGAATGGGTTCAAAAACTCCTGTTTGAGAAAATTCTCCCTGAAGTTCGTGAAAAAGGTTCATGGCAGGGCGAATCGGCTATTTTGGCAAAGGATGGATCTGAAATAGTGGTTTCCCAAAACATCATCCTTCACCGTGATGATTCAGGAAAACCCCAGTTTTATTCGTCGATTATCCGGAATATTTCTGAAAAAGTTAAAGTTGAGCGCGAGCTTGAAAGTCAGAGACGTGATTTGCTTGATGCACAGATTCTCGCAAAAATGGGTAACTGGATTTTTTTGCCTGAAACACGTAAGTGGAAATGGTCACCTGAATTACTTGAACTTTTTGAGCAGCCGGCTTCAATTCCAAATGACCAGTTCACAGAGATTCTGAATAAAAACATGTTTCCTGAAGATCTTGCCAAACTGGAAACCATTCTTCTTACTTCCATTCAGAGAAAAGAACCATTCTCCAGTGAATTCAGATATAAAATGCCGGATGGGTCAACCAAGTTTTTCATGACGCTTGGCAGACCGGTTTCCAATGAGGCCGGCGACGTCATTGCGGTCAGAGGCAGTACTCAGGATAACACCGACAGAAAAACTGATGAGTTGCGGCTAACAAAATCGTTTCGCCACCTTCAGGATTTACAAAATGCAATTAATGCCTCTGCTATTGTTTCGGTTACTGACCATCGGGGAATTATCCTTGAAGCAAACGATATTTTCTGTAAAATTTCAGGCTATACCAAAAATGAACTTATTGGGAAATCTCACCGGATTGTAAATGCAAATTACCATCCCCCCCAGTTTTTTAAAGAATTATGGGATACAATTAAATCTGGACATGTCTGGAAAGGTGAAATCAAAAACATTGATAAATCCGGTCAGCCGTACTGGGTTGATGCAACCATTTTTCCCATTCTTGATGATGCCGGGCATCCGTATCGCTTTATGGCAATTAGATATGATATATCAGAAAGAAAACGTGCCGAACATGAATTACTGAAAGCAAAAGATTCGGCAGAAGCAGCAGACCGTGCAAAAAGTGAATTTCTGGCAACCATGAGCCATGAAATCAGGACACCGATGAATGGCGTTATCGGAATGACTTCCCTTCTGCTTGAAACGCATCTGAATCAGGAACAGCGTGATTTTGCCGAAACGATTAAAACAAGTGGTGAAAATCTGCTCGAAATCATTAACGATATTCTCGATTATTCGAAAATAGAAACGGGGAAACTTGAACTCGAATATCAGCCGCTTGTTCTTGATTTCTGCCTCGATGAAGTTATTGATTTACTTTCCCCCAAAATTAACCAGAAAGAATTGGATCTGTGTTATACTATCGGACGTGATGTTCCTTCCGTCATTTCGGGTGATGCGTTTCGGTTAAGGCAAATTCTGGTTAATCTGGTCGGGAATGCAGTCAAATTTACAGAAACAGGTGGCATTGAAATCAGTGTTTCCCGTATCGGCCACTCGGATAGTTCTCTGGGTCTTCGGTTCGATATAAAAGATACCGGAATCGGGATTCCAGAGAATAAAATCGGCTATCTGTTTGAATCGTTTACTCAGGTCGATTCATCAACTTCACGTAAGTATGGTGGAACGGGTCTTGGTCTTGCCATAACCAAAAAGCTGGTTGGGTTGATGAATGGTCAGATTACAGTAGAAAGTGAAGTTGGGAAAGGTTCTGTTTTCACCTTCACTTTGCAGACCACATCCTTGAAAAAACGTCAAAACTTACTTGCAGGAAGTGAAAAAATCCTTGCTGAAACCCGCCAGATTCTCATTTTAGATAAAAACCAGATTCGGCGTCAGGGAATTGAAAATGTACTCAGTGACTCTGGTTTTCAGGTTTATTCTGCTGGCTCTGCAAATGAAGCCGGTGAAATCGCAAAGAAAAAGGGTGAACCTGACCTTATTATTTCACCAGCCTCCCTCATGGAAAGTCCCGGTATAATCCCACTTTCCTGGTCGGCAATCCCAATTATTTTCCTTGTCATTCCAAGAAAAGATTACCCGGCACTTCACGGCCGGCCTGAAGGAATGACGGTAAGCATGCCCTACCGGCACAAATCGCTTATTCAAACGGTTATAAGAGCTCTTGCAGAAACCCAACCAAAAGCAAGGCCGGTTCAAAATGGAATTCTGGATTCAAATTTGTCTGAAAAACTCCCGCTTTCTATTCTTTTGGCAGAAGATAATCTGATCAACCAGAAATTAGCTGTAAGTGTATTAAAAAGAATGGGTTATACCGCCGATATCGCCGAAAATGGGCTTCAGGTTTTAAAAATGGTCGATGAAAAACGTTATGATGTCATTCTTATGGATGTTCAGATGCCAGAAATGGACGGACTTGAAGCCAGTCGTGAACTCAATCTGAAATTTGAAAATAACCGGCCATTTATTGTTGCAATGACAGCCAATGCAATGGAAGGTGACCGCGAAAAATGTCTTGAATCCGGAATGGATGAGTATCTGAGCAAACCCTTTAAATTAATGGATATTCAATCCATTCTCATCCGTTTTGCAACCCTTGTAAAAGAAAAGAAATCAGCTCAATAATGAAACTTTTAGATAAAGTAATCAGACTTCTTGTCATCGAAGATGAAGAATATGATGTTAAGCGAATAAAAAAAACAATTGCACCCTATTCGTCTGAAATACAGATTGTTGATATTGTTTCAAACGGGAAAGCAGCACTTGATCTGGTTCAGGCAAACCCTGGCGGTTATGATGTGGTGATTACTGATTACCAGATTTCAGGCGGAATTATGGGTGATGAACTGATCAAGCGCATCCGGATTCTTGCGCCTGCTCTTCAGGTTATTGTCGTAACCAAAATGACAATTAATCTGACCAATTTTGATTTTGCTGCCAAACTGATTCAAGCCGGTGCATTCTGGTATTGTACAAAATACCCGGGCGATATCGAAGATTATATTTATCAGCCAACCGATTTCATTCTCAGTATTGTGAATGCCTGGCAGAAAAAACGCCTCGAAGAAGAACAGCTTAAATCGAACCGAAAACTCACAAAAAACATTGAAAATATTCTCTCTCAGAAAGTCATTGTAGGTGAATCAACGGCAATTAAAAGACTTCGGGAAGATATCCGCCGAAGCGCACAAAATTCTGCGAGCATTTTCATAACCGGGCCATCGGGAACCGGCAAGGAACTCGTTGCCAACAACATCCATTATACAAGTGACCGTCGTCTTGAGAATTTTGTAGCCATAAACTGCGGTTCTATTCCTTTTGAACTGGTTGAAAGTGAGCTTTTTGGCTACACAAAAGGTTCTTTTACAGGAGCAAACAGCAACAAACAGGGTTTGTTCGAAATTGCCAATAATGGAACCATTTTTCTGGATGAAGTGACTGAACTTCCCCTCTCTGCCCAGGTAAAAATGCTGCGGGTTTTGCAGGAAGGTGAACTAGAAAAAATTGGAAGAACCGGGGTCGTCAAAGTTGATGTAAGAGTCATTGCCGCCACAAACCGGAATATTGAAGAAGAAATTGCTGCGAAACGGTTCCGTGAAGATTTGTATTATCGTTTAAATGTGGTTCAGATTCAGGTTCCGGCCTTGAAAGATCGTCGCGAGGATATTGATCCGCTTTTTACTTATTTCCTTGACGGTTTTAAAAAGGAAATGAGTAAAGATGAAGTGACGCTTAGTGATGAAGCAAGAACGATTCTCACGTCTTACAATTGGCCAGGAAATGTTAGAGAACTTAAAAATGTTGCACAGCGACTGCTTTTCAATGAAGACAGTGTCATTTCTGCTGCAATGGTTCGCCGTGCTTTGGGTTTAGCAGATGATCATGTTGTCAATGATTTTCGTCCGGAAGACAGGCAATCTGCTTTTTCTCAATTTTTGACTTCACACCTCACACTCAGAGACATAGAACTAGAATTCAGACGGGAATATGTAACCTTTATCAGAGAACGCTCAGAATCTGATGCAGAAGCTGCCAAAAAACTTGGAATTGCAGCACCCAACTATTCCAGAATGTGCAAGGAATTGGGGCTGAAGTAATATTTTAACCACAGAGTTCTCAGAGTTTTTTCACAGAGTATCACAGAGAAATTTCATTTTTTTGTTGGAAATAAGAAAAATGATGTCATCCCGGACTTGATCCGGGATCCATGCCTTTTACTAAATGCTGAATCCCCGAAAGCGTTCGGGGCAGGCTAAGTTCAGCATGCCAGCAAGGCGGCCCAATGGAAAGAGATTTTTTTTTTGCATTTAAACTAAAAAAAACTCTGTGTCCTTTGTATTTTTCTCTGTGCCCTCTGTGGTAAAAGCATTTTGCGTTTTCACTGGAAAAGGCATTTTGCATTTTTTAAAAAAAACCTCTGTGTCCTTTGTGTTTTACTCCGCTTCCTCTGTGGTAAATGTGTTTTGCATTTAAGGTATTTTGCCTTCTCTTTGTTTTAACTCTGTGTTTTCTGTGGTAAAAGCATTTTTGCATTTAAGGTATTTTCAATTTTATGGCCATTTTCATTCAACATTGCAAAGAACTTCTGACTCCGCTTTTTCCCGGTAACGGAAAAATTCAGCGTCTGAAAAATGCTTCGCTTATTATTGAAGACAATCTCATTTCCTGGGTTGGATCTGACCACGATTGTCCTTCTCCTGAACCGGGTGATCAGGTTATTGATGGAACCAACCAAATACTGACTCCCGGACTCATTGATTCCCATACGCATCTTGTTTTTGCAGGTGACCGCTCTGGTGAATTTATTCAGCGAACACAAGGTGCAACATACCAGCAGATTTCTGCTTCAGGCGGCGGAATTGCCAGCACCGTAACCAAAACCAGAGAAGCAAGTGCTTATGATTTGCTCAGAACTGCCCGGCCCCGTGTCAACCGTTGGATGGAACAAGGTGTCACAACTCTCGAAATCAAATCTGGTTACGGACTCACGACTGAATCTGAACTTAAACTCCTTCGTGTTATTCGTCAGCTAAAAAAAGAAGTCCCAATTGATATTTCGGCAACTTTTCTTGGCGCTCATGATATCCCGGCCGAATTCAAAGAAAACCGGACTGACTACATCCAAAAAATAATCACTGAAATGATTCCGGCAGTTTCTGCAGAAAATCTTGCTGAAGCAGTTGATGTTTTTTGTGAAACCGGAGTCTATTCTATTTCAGAATCTCGTCTGATTCTGGAATCGGCGCTTCACCATAAGCTGAAAATTAAAGTTCATGCTGATGAACTTTCTGCTTTGGGTGGTGCTTCGTTGGCGGCACAATTAAATGGCCTGTCAGCTGATCATTTGCTTTGTATTACCGATCAGGGAATAAATGATCTGACAAATTCTGAAACCGTTGCCATTCTCCTTCCCGGAACTGCCTGGTTTCTGAAAATGCCATACGCACCCGCAAGAAAACTCCTTGATTCGGGAATTTGTGTCGCTCTGGCAACCGATTTCAATCCCGGTTCCTGTACTATTGACCAGTTTTCGTTTATTTTAATGCTGGCAGCCTTATACATGAACATGACGCCAGACGAAATTCTGTCAGCTGTAACTGTTAATGCTGCAAAAGCCCTTGACCGCGAAACTGAAACCGGAAAACTGGCACCGGGCTATCGTGCCGATCTTGTTCTTTGGAATGCACCGTCCTGGGAACATATCATTTATCATCCGACTCACAATCACGCCGGTAAGGTTTTTGCCTCCGGTAAACTTATTTATCAATCTGAAATATGGAACGAATGTCTCTTCCTCTGATTCACATCCCAACCCTTCACCGATATTCAAGAAATGATCCCAACGATGTTAGAATGGGTGAAATTATTTCCTTTGTCGAGCATGATCTTCCCGTTATCAAACCGGGTGATGTTTGTCTGATCGGATTCCCTGAAGATCGGGGTGTTGCCAGAAATTATGGTCGTTCGGGGGCCAGTGACGGTCCTGATCGGGTGAAGGAAATGTTCTACCGGCTGCCAGCATCAAACTACCAGTTCGGCCTGAAGAACTTCTCAAAATTTTCTCTTTTTGATTTTGGAAATATTGACACGGGAAACTCACTCGACGAGGCACAATCCCGTCTTGGAAATGTGATTGCGTGGGTTCTTCATCGTGAAGGAATTCCGGTCGTCATTGGTGGCGGACATGAAACTGCTTACGGACATTTTCTTGGCTATGTTGAAACCCGAAAACCAGTTTCTGTCCTTAATTTTGATGCGCATCTCGATCTACGGGAAGTTCCTGCGGATGGAATTGGAACCAGCGGATCCCCTTTCCGGCAAATGATTGAGCATCCTTCCGGTTTATTGGAACGGTATGGCGTTTCAGGGATTCAGCCAAACGCCAATTCAGTTGACTATCTCGATTATGCAATTGCCAATAAAGTTAAGTTTTCATGGCTTTCTGAATTGAACGGACATGATTTTCATCTCGAAAATTTACTGATTCCAGAAGATGACACCGTTTATGTCACTATTGATATTGATGGATTCAGCGTTCAGCATGCCCCGGGTTGCAGTGCCCCGCAGGTGATTGGCTTTAACCCTGAAAGAATGCTGCCTTTGATGCTGGAACTTG
>JAFLBE010000021.1 GCA_017303995.1 Bacteroidota bacterium
TCACTTATTTTTGGATGGGTAATCATTTTGCCTATCTGACCTTTATCATGGATATGTTCAGCCGGAAAATCCTTTCTGCAATTGCAAGTCAGACACTTCTGGCCGATGAAACTGTTCTTCCTGCACTAAAAAAAGCAATTAAAACCAGAAACAATGAGATTCCTCCCAAATTGATTCTACACTCTGATGGTGGGGGTCAATATTTTTCCCACAACGTTCTGACCATTATCAAAAAGTACACGATTCAGAGTAGCAGAGCGCAATCCTGTTATGAAAACGCTAATGCCGAAAGAATCAATGGTACAATTAAAAATGACTACCTGATCCCTAAAAAACCGCAGTCTTTCTCTGAACTTTCTCTTTTACTTAAAAAGACTGTTTATCTTTACAATCATGAAAAAACTCACAGTTCTCTTAACAACTTAACACCGGATCAATTCGAATATTTTAATTATAAATCGAAGTGACATCCTTTATAAATCTTGTCAACGTTATTCAGGCAATTACAACTTGTAACTTACCACTTATCACTTGTCACTGATTCACACCAGCTCGTACTGATAATATTCCTGAATGGATCTGACCACCCAGTTTTCTTCAAGTGTACGGTAAATTCCCTTCACGGCAGCTTGCGCACCTGAAACGGTGGTGATAACCGGAACCCGGTGAAGAATGGCAGCAGAACCAATGGCATTTTCATCAAAACGGGAAGCTGCACCCAGCGGCGTGTTGAAAACCATGGCAATTTCACCGTTCTTGATCATATCCACGATATCCGGACGACCTTCATTCACTTTGAAAACGGTTTCAACTTCATATCCCTTTTCACGCAGATAAGTTGCCGTTCCCTGAGTTGCAAGCAGCTTGAATCCGAAGCGGGCAAGTCCGTCTACAGCCTGGAGCAAACGGTCGCCTTTGTCACGATCGTTTACAGAAATGAAAATGGATCCTTTTTTCGGAAGGCGATTCCCGGCTGATAACTGTGATTTTGCAAAAGCACCGCCAAAATTGGGCGAAATCCCCATCACTTCACCGGTCGACCGCATTTCAGGACCTAAAAACACACCGGCATTCGGGAATTTGCTGAATGGGAACACTGATGACTTAACCGTGATGTAACCACGGTAGGTAAATTCAGGCAGATTCAAATCTTTGAGTTTTTCACCGGTCATAATCCGGGCTGCAATTTTTGCAAGCGGAACTCCGGTTGACTTGGATACAAACGGAACGGTTCTGGATGCACGAGGATTCACTTCAAGAATGTAAACCTGACTGCCCTGCTGTGCAAACTGAATATTCAGTGGACCCAAAACCTTCAGGGCTTTGGCAATTCTGACGGTATACTCCCGGATAACATCGAGTTTCTGGGTTGCAAATTGTGGCGGAAGAACCGAAGTGGAATCACCCGAGTGAATTCCGGCTTCTTCAATGTGCTCGAGAATCCCGCCAATGTAAACGTCATCGCCGTCACAAACCGCATCCACATCAAATTCAATGGCATTTTCCAGGAATTTATCAATCAAAATCGGGTGCTCATCACTGACTTCAACGGCAAATTTCATGTAAGTTTCAAGCTCAGAAGTCGAGTTCACAATCTGCATGGCCCGTCCGCCAAGAACGAAAGATGGTCTCACCAGAACCGGATAACCGATTTTTTCTGCAATCACTTTGGCTTCAGTAAATGAAAAGGCTGTTCCCCATTCAGGAACCGGGATACCAATACTGTCAATGAGATTCCCGAAAAGTTTACGGTCTTCTGCAAGCGCAATTCCCTCAGGTGACGTACCCAGAATATTTACGCCGGCATCGGCCAAACGCTGAGCCAGTTTCAGTGGGGTTTGTCCGCCAAAAGTCACAATCACACCGTCAGGTTTTTCGAAGTCGATAATGTTCATCACATCTTCGAAAGTCAGCGGTTCAAAGTACAACCGGTCAGTCGTGTCATAATCAGTTGAAACGGTTTCTGGGTTGCAATTCACCATGATGGTTTCGAAACCCTTGGCCTTCAGGGCAAAAACGGCATGGACACAGCAATAATCAAATTCAATTCCCTGACCAATCCGGTTCGGACCGCCGCCAAGAATGATCACTTTTTTTCTGTTGGAAGGTTTGGGTTCGTTATTTCCGTCGTAGGTCGAGTAGAAGTACGGCGTATAAGCTTCAAACTCAGCCGCACAGGTATCCACAGATTTAAATCCGGGAATGACGCCGTGTTCAATCCGGAGTTTGCGGACAGAATTTTCATCAGTTTTCAGCAAAACAGAAAGCTGTTTGTCGCTGAAACCGTATTCCTTGGCTTTTTGCAGAATGTCTCTGGTAATGTTTGCCATTTTATTCCTGTACTTTAAATTCTATTTTATATTGATGTCATTCCCGTCCCGCAAGCGGGAGGAATCCATGAATTTTGTATTTTTGGGTAAAAGGCTTTTTAAATACTGGATTTGCGTCGCACATTTCATGACCCGCCTTCGCCACCCCTCCTTTGGAAAAGGAGGGGAATCTTAAATTTTAACCCGTCACCCGTAATCCGTGACCTGTAACCGAATCAGTCACCCGTCACTTGTCCCTTGTCACCGGCTATTTATAGCTGACCTTAACCGAATAGGTAACTTTTACTTCTGAATCTGCTTTTACCGGCACATCAAAGTAACCTTTGTAATTGGATTCTTTCACAAACTTGTGTGATGAATCTGTAATTTTCCATTCACCGCCAACATTGGCATAAAGCCGGATGGTGATGTCTTCGGTTTTTCTGTTTCTCAGGCTGACTTCATATTCGGCATTATAGCCTGAACCGATGCTGAAGTTTTGAAAAGAGAGCTGTTTGCCATTTGCAACCACATCAAACGCTTCGCCGGTTGTGATTTTAACTTCTTCATTGTTGGGTGTGTGATCAATATTATCTTCACCCAGTAATTGCTGACGGCCTTTGGAATCCGCTTTGAAAACTCTTACAACACCTTTTGGCAACGGACGGCCCAGGCTATTATCCTTACTGTTTTTAAAATCATACCTGACAGTAGCCCGGTTGAACTCTTTTTCGTCACCTGAACCCATCGGCAAATTCTCGAAAATGTATCGTTTTTCTACTGATATATCGTTGGTAGCAAACAACTGAACCTGTTTGGTCTGGTTCATTCCAAGTGTGGTTGGCTGGTCTAAAGTATAGAGATAATATTCGGAAAGATTTTCCTGTTCAAAAGCAGGGGCGTCAACACTCATAAGGGAAAGCTCATCTGACCGCCCCCCCCTGAATTTTGCTAACGATGAATTTTCAGCTCGTTTTATAGACCCGGCAACCAACTGAAGGGTTACATTTTCAAAACGTGCACCCGAGTTGTTGCTCAAAGTTACCCAGCTTGATAAGTCAGATTTTTTCTCATTTTCAGTTAAAACCATGATGTAATCAGCAGACCAGTTCATGCCATTGGTCTGATACGAAACCTCAAGTTCCTGTGAGCCTTTAGTCTGATTATTGAGCTTCCAGATTAAAGTTGGCTGTGAAAATAAATTGGCAGGAATCGTAGGTACAACAACCCGGCCTGAATAGCCAAGAGAAATTTCATTTCCGATCTGATAGATGGGTCCATTATTATTGGCAATCAGCTTTGCTTTGACTTCTGTTTCTGTACCGTTCTCATTAAGGCGGTAAAGTTTAACATCCTTACCCACATACTTATCCATCAGCCGATTAGATGAGATCAGATCATATTCGTAATTCTGTTCAAAAATGGTAAGCTGGTCTGGGTTGGCTTTTGATTTGATTCGTACAGTTTGTGGGATAATAAAGGATGAAACATCTTCATATCGCAGGGTTGAAATACCTGCTTTCAGGTCAACTTTCCGGGTTTCTCTGACAAGTCCAAGACCATTGTGGTAAATGGTTACCGAGACGGATGTCCTGTCAGCAGAAGAACTGACGTTATCCTGAGCAAAAAGTGTGGTCGCCGTTAATACGGTAATGAGAAGGAGAAAAAATGGTTTCATTAGAAATGTCCTTATGTTTTGGTTCCCCGTTTGTACTCTGATTGAGAAGTCAGGGTTCCTTGTGTAACCGGATTTTTACACCGAAAGCTGGCGGAGTTCATCTTCAAACTCAACCAGTTCTTTGATATGATTCAGGAACCAGGGGTCAATTCCCGTAATCCTGAACAGATCTTCAAGGGTGTAACCCAACTGATAAGCATACCGGATGTAGAAAATCCGCTGCGGATTCGGAACCGCCAGTTTTTCTTTGAGATCCGACCGGAAGTTTTCAATTTCTGACGGGGTCATGGTTAACGGATCTTCTTTGTCTTTTCCGTCTGTTCCCAGACCCATTCTGCCGATTTCAAGTGAACGGATCGCCTTGTTGAAAGCTTCCTTGAACGTCCGTCCGAAAGACATAACCTCGCCCACTGATTGCATCTGAATGCCGAGACGGGGTTTCACGGTTTTGAATTTTTCAAAATCCCACCGGGGAATTTTCACAACCGTGTAATCTATCGTCGGTTCGAAGCAGGCCGGTGTAACTCTGGTAATGTCGTTGAGAATTTCATCGAGTGTGTACCCAATGGCGAGTTTGGCTGCAATTTTGGCGATGGGAAAACCGGTTGCTTTTGAGGCAAGGGCAGAAGAACGGGAAACCCGTGGGTTCATTTCAATGACACGCACTTCACCATCAGCAGGGTTGACGGCAAACTGGATATTTGATCCGCCGGTTTCAACACCGATTTCACGGATGATTCTGATTGAATAATCCCTGAGCGTTTCATATTCTTTATCGGTAAGCGTTTGTGCAGGAGCAACGGTTATGGAATCGCCGGTATGAACACCCATCGGATCAAAGTTTTCGATGGAACAAACGATGACCACGTTGTCCTTGGTATCCCGCATGACTTCGAGTTCGTATTCCTTCCACCCGATTACTGATTCTTCAACCAGAATTTCACTGGAAGGAGAAAGAGTGAGTCCACGATGAACAATTTCCTTGAATTCTTCCATGTTGTAGGCAATTCCGCCACCGGAGCCCCCCATGGTGAATGAAGGACGGATAATCGTTGGAAATCCGATTTTCTCAACAATCAGCAACGCTTCCTGCATCGAATAGGCAAACTGACCTTTGATCGTTGCAACGCCGCAATTTTTCATTGCTTCGTTAAACTCGGATCGGTTTTCTGCTTTTTTAATCGCTTTCAGATTGGCACCGATCAGTTGAACGCCATATTTTTCAAGAACACCGGCTTCGGCAAGCTGAACGGCAAGATTCAGTGCGGTCTGTCCGCCCATTGTCGGGAGAATGGCAGACGGCCGTTCTTTTTCAATAATTTTTTCAAGGAAGTCGGCGGTGAGAGGTTCGATGTAGGTGGCATCGGCAAATTCAGGATCGGTCATGATGGTAGCCGGATTACTGTTTACCAGAATCACCCGGAATCCTTCCCGTTTCAGAACGGTGCAGGCCTGGGTGCCTGAGTAATCGAATTCGCAGCCTTGTCCGATAACGATCGGACCACTGCCGATCAGCAGTATTGAGGAAAGATCTGTCCGTTTTGGCACTTGGTTTCCTTAGGTTTTCAGTCAAAAGACCTGTTAAAAGTTTGCAAATATAGGATTTTACCTGCATGATGTCAGATTTATGCAGAATGAAATTCAGTTCACGCTAATTCACAATTATCCACAATTTTGGCTGAATGTGATTTTCAATACAATCCGCCAGCAACAAAGTCAATTCTTAACAAAGAAAAAATATTTAAAAGTGATAAGTCATTTAATTATAATAATATAAGTCGTTTTTGTAAAATGAACATAATGTGATTTAAATCATGATTTTCAAGCAGTTAGGTCATGTGATGTTAAGTCTCCGGAATCTTCGCACAAGTTATCCACAGGTTATCCGCAAAAAAAATGGAACCTGAAAGTGGAAGTAATTGAACACTTTTAACCCGGCATGAGCACTCAATGTATGACATGTTTGCAATTTTCGGGTATCTTTACTTTCAAATGAAGAAAGAACGCTGAATGAGTTGGTCTGCAATTGATACACATGCCCATATTTACTGGGAAGATTATGTGGAACCTGTGGAAGATATTCTTGCACGGGCGGATGAACAGGATGTAAAAACCATTCTGGTTCCGGGTACCAATCTTGAAACGTCAGCAAAAGTAGTTGAACTTGTAAACCGGTTTCCCGGCAAATTATTTGGCGCTGCCGGCATCCACCCAAGCGACGTGAAGGATACTGATGAGGAAACTTATCTTTCTGAGATAAAAAAAATTGCTCTTAAACCGGGCATGGTGGCCATTGGTGAAATCGGACTCGATTACTACTGGGACAAATCGTTTATCGAAAAACAAAAACGGTTTTTCCACGAACAGATAAAGCTTGCTATCCAGCTGAATAAACCCATCATTATTCACAACCGGAATTCTGATGATGATCTGATTGATATTCTGAATGAGTATAAGGGCTCTGGATTGACCGGTGTATTTCATTGCTTTTCAGGAGATCGCAGTTTTCTTGAAAAAGCATTGGCAACCGGATTTTATATTTCCCTTGCAGGTCCGCTCACGTTTAAGAACAGCAAGCTGAAAGATCTGATTCCGTACCTTCCCCTGAGCAGATTGCTTACCGAAACCGATTCCCCGTTTCTATCTCCGCACCCCATGAGAGGGAAACGAAATGAACCGGCTTATGTGACTTATGTGGTTAAGTACCTCGCTGAGTTGTATCATGTCACTGAAGATGACATCAACCGGAACGTCACGTTCAACACCTGGAAACTGTTTGGAATCGGCGAAAAACCCAAACCCGTCACCACTTACGAAATCGGACAAAATCTTTACGTCAATCTCACCAACCGCTGTTCGGCGGATTGTGTTTTTTGTGACCGGAAGGAAAACGCCTCGATTCAGGGCTATAACCTCAAAATTGACAAAGAACCATCGGCTGAAGACATTCTTTCCCAAATTCCGGATCCGAAAAAATATCATGATATCGTCTTTTGCGGATATGGTGAACCCACGATCAGACTCGATGTGCTGAAAACAGTTGCTGCCGAACTGAAATCGAAAGGTGCTTCCATCCGGATGAACACCAACGGACACGGAAATATCATTAATAAGCGGAATATTCTGCCTGAACTTCAGGGTTTGGTTGATAAAATTTCAATCAGCCTGAATTCTCTTGAAGAAGAGGATTATAATTCGGTGATGAGACTTCCGAAGGGAAAAGGATTTTATCAGGGCATGATTGATTTTGCCCGCGACGCCAAATCTTTTATTCCGGATGTGACGATGAGTGTGGTTGCCCCGATTGATGCTGATGTTTCGGCCTACCGGAACTTTGCAGAAAAGGAAGTTGGGGTTCACTTCAGACACCGGCCCCTCGATTTTCTTTGAAAAGAATACATTTTCCCGCAAAGGGCGCAAAGCGGGGGGAGTTTTTTATGGGGAAATGCAAAA
Source organism: Bacteroidota bacterium (assembly GCA_017303995.1). Lineage (GTDB taxonomy): Bacteria > Bacteroidota > JABWAT01 > JABWAT01 > JABWAT01 > JAFLBE01. The sequence goes on from JAFLBE010000021.1 coordinate 7,441, forward strand.
TTTTGTTTAGTAGAATTTTTTGATGAGATGAAACACTGGATCCTGAGTCAAGCTCAGGATGACACAATCGTCATTAAATGACTTTCCAGTAGGTTGTCATCCCGGACTTGATCCGGGATCCATGCCTTTTCCAACAAACTCTGTTTTCAAACCCAAAGAATTTCCAGCGGACTTCGCGTTGTTATAACCTTGCGACTTAGCGTTTAAAGTATAAAAAGGCCAGACATGAAAAAACCATACACCATTCCTGAAATTCTTAAAACCCACAAACGGATTGCTGTCCTGGGTTTAAAACCCGGACACATGGAAGTCTCGAATCAGATTTTTCATTTTCTGATTGATAAGGGATTTGATGTGGTGGGAGTGAATCCGAAGTTTGCCGGAACATATATCGCCCACAAACCGGTTTATGGCACGTTGTCTGAAATTCCGGGACAAATCGATATTGTTGATGTTTTCAGAGCCTCTGAACATCTTCATTTGCATGTTGATGATATTCTGGGGATGAATCCCCTGCCGGGTGTTGTCTGGTTTCAGCAGGGAATTTCAAGTGAGGAAGTGGGAGCGACACTGGAATCGAAGGGCATTCAGGTCATTCAGGATTATTGTATTGCCGTTGCATATTCAACTCACAAACCTGAGATTGAAGGGTAGATTTTTTTAAAGAAACAATCTTCTTCCCATTGCATTGGATTGTTTTGTATGTATTCTTTGATTCGGTTGAATTCGGGTTCGTTTCTGATTACATGTTCGTAATAGTTCCGCTGCCAGACTTGAGCCCCCGGTGTATGTCGTAAAGTATTGATCTTAGTTGTTACTGCTGCTTTAAATCCCGCAATAAAAGCCCCGATTGTTTTTGATTTCGGTCCTGTAGGGGCGACCGGCTGGTCGCCCGGAATTTGAATTTCGCATTCCATTACTGAATGGGCGACCAGCCGGTCGCCCCTACAAATTTCTGGCGATTTTATTGCGATGATTCCATGAAAATGATTTGGCATCAAAATCCAATCATATAATTCTAATTCCCGCCTTATATCCACCGATTTTATCCATTCTTCCACAACAATTTTCCCAAGCTGATTTGGAGTAAGTTCTCCATTTTGAATTTCACCAAATAAATTTTGTTTGTTATGAGCACAAATTGTTAAAAAGTAAAATCCTGGTGCAGAATAGTCATAGCCTTTCAACCGCAATGACTTACGGTTTGGATATAATTTTGACATCGATGGTTTCGTTATATTGATTTTTCGGGATCGTAAAACGGTTCGGGATATTTCAGAGCGGGCGACCAGCCGGTCGCCCCTACAATAAAGCAACGGCAAATTTACGGTTCCAGACCGTATTCTTTGATTTTCCGGTAAAGCGTTCTCTCTGAGATTTTTAATTCTTCTGCTGCTTTTCTGCGGTTCCCTGTGTGGCGGTTCAGCGCTTCTTCAACTGCTTTTTTCTCCATATCCGTCAGCGAAAAAGATTGCTCTTCTTTTGCCGGCTGATTTTCCTGTTCTTTTTCTACATGAAAGTCGGTAAAATGACCACTCGAAGCTGGCAGCAGTTTCCCTGAAAACTGATCGAAATTCACAGGTTGGGCAACAACTGGAACCGGAACAACGGGTTGCTGCTGATTGGAAAGATGCCTGAGTACGTTTTTTATGTCCATCAGTTCCGTTTTCAGATCCACCATCATCCGGTAGAGATATTCCATTTCCATCTTATCGTGGGTACCTGATGGTTTTTCAGGAATTGCCGGTAACCGGGTTGAAAAGTTTTGGGATTGCTGTATGAGGTATTTTCTGATGACATTTTCATCGACCAGATGGGCGCCATCCAAAACCAGCACACTTTCGGTTAGGTTTCTGAGTTCCCGCACATTTCCCGGCCAGTGATAATTGATGAGCATATCGATGGCATCTTTGGTAAGGCCAACCGGGTGGATGTTGTATTTTCTCGAAAATTCCAGCCAGAAAGCCTGAAATAAAACAGGAATATCATCCCGGCGCTCATGCAATGGCGGAAGGTGAAGCTGAACAGCACGAAGGCGGTAATACAAATCTTCACGGAATTTTTTAGCCTGAACTTCGTAAAGTAAATCTTTATTGGTGGCGGCAACAACTCTTACATCCGTTTTTCTAACCTGCGAACTTCCGACCCGCATATACTCGCCACTTTCGAGCACACGAAGCAGTTTCACCTGAACACTTAACGGCATATCTCCGATTTCATCCAGAAAAAGAGTTCCGTTATTTGCCAGTTCAAAATATCCCTTGCGGGCTTCAACTGCGCCGGTAAAAGCACCTTTTTCATGACCGAAAAGTTCAGATTCGAGAATACCTTCAGGAATTGCACCACAATTCACAATCATGAGCTTTTCGTTGGCCCGCGGAGAAAGTCCGTGAAGAGCTTGTGAAATAACTTCCTTACCGGTACCCGATTCACCAGTTATCAGAACGGTTATATCGGTTCTGGCGATTTGAGGAATGAGTTTTAAGATGTCATTTAACTGGCGGCTGTTGCCGAGAATATCAAACCGGTTTTTGATTTCATCAACAGAAATCATAATGTTACCTCTAAATATTGTCCGTCTGTTGCTAAACAATGAAACGGAAATTCTGATTTAATTTTTTCAGGATAGTGACTGATGATCCAGGAAACAGGCATGAGTCCATCAACTACTGTTCTGATTTCACCGGCAGACAAATGACTGCCGTCAAGTATCAAAAGTTCAGTTGGAGAATTGGCAGAAAGTAAGTTAACATCTTCTACCGTTCCAACATCCATCGTAAACCCAATCCATCGTCCTGTTTTCTGATTTTCGATCCGGAAAGACCAGCTCTGCAAAGATCCTGCCGGAGCAAAATTTTCATACTTTTTCACATGGGAATTTAAAACCGGCGTTAAAATCAGTCCGTCACCGAGCAAAATCCTGTCAGACTGAATAGGGTAAACATCCGGGAAAACTGACATTCTTTCCTTAAAAAGGTAATGAAGCCGGGCCAGATCCTGAAAATTGGAAAACAGGTGTTCCGGAAGGTGTAACTGCCAGGGTTCTGTCCGCTTGATCTGATGGAAGTATTGAACCAGAAGAAAAAGACCGGACCAATGATCTGGGTGGGAATGGGAAAGGGCAACCGTTACCGGCCGGTCTTTGTTTTCATTAAGCAGGGGAATCAAAGTTCTGAGGGTTCCTTCACTCACATCAAGTACCAAAAGGCTGTCATTCCAACCGATAAGGTAGGATGAAAAAAAACGGTCAGTTTCAGGGAGTCCGCACGATGTTCCCGGAAAGGAAACGGTTACTGCTAACATTACTCTTCCACCACAAATCCGTTAATTTCGAGTTTGGACTTAAGTTTACCAACACCAGCCTGAGCATCGTCATCAGAAGAATAAGGACCAATTCTCACTTTGTAAAAGATTTTTTTATTCGTGGTTTCTTTCACAACTTTTCCAGAAAATCCTTTTGCTTTTATATTTTTTAGTGCTTTATCAGCCTGATTTTTGGCAGCAAAAGCACCCGCCTGAATAAAAAACTTACCTGAACCCGATTCTGGTTCCTTTACCGGTTTTACCTTGGCCACAGGTTTCTCTGCAACAACCGGTTCCATGATTTTAATGGGCGGGGCAACAATCGTGACCTGGGTTTGTTCGGTTAAGGCAATTCCCTGTCCGGTCAGAAAATCCTGATAGATTTTTGCTTTGACGGGTTCATTTCTGGAATTGTGATATTGTATCAGCCGTTCTGCTGCTTTTTGTGCGGCAAATGAAGCGGGGAAGGCTGTGACCAGAGAATCATAAACAACCGCAGCGGCTTCGGCATCCTGATTAAAAACAGCATTCAGGAAGATAATGCCGGGATCATTTGGGTTTTCGGCAGTAATGGCAGGCAGCAGATTATGAACATCCTGTGCACGGCCCTCATTGAGCATGTCAACCAGGGGTTTGATGTAAACTTCATCCTGCGCGAGAATGGGGCTCAGCGGAGCAAGAATCAGAACAGATAAAATTAAAATTCGGAACATGGGGAATCCTGTTTTATAGACTGACCGGTTCATCCTTCAGCACATCGGCCTTCAAAGTATGTCCGGTTCCTGAGATGATTCTGACTTTCACCAGATCGCCGGGTTTCATTCCGGGTTCTGCCTGGAAAACACAGGCAACGTTTGAGTCTGTTTTTCCGCGAAAGAAATTCACTCCGCGCGGGGCCGGACCTTCAATCAGAATCGTTTCAATATTGCCAATCCGTTTCTGATTATTTTCAAAAGAGATTCGTTCCTGAACTTCAATCAGCCGGTTCAGCCGGTCGGTTTTCACTTCGTCGGGAACATTGTCGCCCATTTTGAAGGCTTTGGTTCCTTCTCTGGGTGAATATTTAAACATAAAAGCGGTGTCAAACTTCACCTGGCGCATGATATCGAGCGTATCCTCAAAATCAGCTTCAGTTTCTCCCGGGAAACCAACCATCACATCGGTGGAAAGGGAAACACCGGGAATCATGGTCTTCATGTGATCGATTAAAGCAAGATATTCTTCACGGGTGTAGGTACGGTTCATATCCGCAAGGACTTTAGTAGATCCGGCCTGAAAGGGAATGTGAATGTACTTGCAGAGATTTTCGTTATCCCGGATGGCTAAAAGCACATCATCAGAAAAATCTTTGGGGTGTGACGTTGCAAAACGGATTCTGATTGAACGGTCAACGGCGGCAACCGCTTCGAGTAACGCACCAAATTGTTTTCCACTATCACTATACGAGTTTACATTCTGGCCAAGAAGGGTAATTTCTTTCGTTCGTCCTTCCGCAGAAAGCAGTTCAACTTCTTTCACAATCGATTCAACCGGACGGCTTCTTTCACGGCCACGGGTAAACGGAACCACGCAGAAGGTGCAGAAATTATCACATCCGCGCATGACCGTCAGCCAGGCAGAAATGCCTTCTGTGCGAAGCGGGGTAATGTTTTCGTAAGTTTCATCGAGAGAAAGCAGGGTGTTGATGCCTTTTTCACCCAGTTTGGCCATCTGAATCAGGCGGGGCACGTCACGGTAAGCATCAGGACCCACAACCACATCGACCAATTTTTCTTTTTCGATCAGATTGGTTTTCAGACGTTCGGCCATGCAGCCCATCACGCCCACAACCAGTTCTTTTCCTTTACGCCGTTTCATTCCACGCAAATGCTTCAGCCTGGAAAAAACCCGTTGTTCGGCATTTTCCCGGATGGAACATGTGTTGATAAAGATCAGATCGGCATCATTAATATCCGTCACCACTTCATAATGGTCTTTTGCCAGAATACCGGCAACCAGTTCAGTATCACTGAAATTCATCTGGCAACCATAAGTCTCAAAATATACTTTTCCCTTAACGTCTTCCATACTCACCAATTCTTCAATAAGACCCCAAAGATAGACAAAATGGCAGGAAGATGGAAATAAACTGACAGGTTTTGAGTTCGCAGACATTTTTCTGGGTAAATCTCATCAAAGTAGTTCTGAACTTCTGTGCCGGCTGTCCATCAGAACCTGCAACTCTCTTTTCATTCTGATTTTATTTATCTTACCGCTTTAATTTTGAAGTGAATCATGCGCAATCTTATTCTCGTTTTTCTTCTCGCCATATCAAATCTGACTTTTGCTCAGAAAGCATCAGATGTCGTCACTTTTTCGGTTGAATCTGCAATCGTAACCCCGCAAAATCAGGTTCAGGTTAAACTGAAAGCCACCATCCGGGATGACTGGCATTTATATTCTTCCACTATTCCTCCGGGCGGACCGATTGCCACTTCATTTTCTCTTTTGGATGGCGGATCGGTTTTATCAGTTACTGAATCGAAGCCTCTTTCTGAATTTGATCCCAACTTCGGAATGGAAACCGCCTGGTTTAAAAACCTGGCCGAATTTGTGGTCACCATCCAGCCGGAAAAACTTTCTGGAAGTCTGGACATTCAGGCAAGATTCATGGTGTGTAATGATGCGGTTTGCCTGCCCCCAACGAAGGTGAAAATTCCGGTTTCCTACAAAATCCCGGCCGCAGTTTCACTTGCAAAAACCCCAAAACCAGAAACCAAGCCTGAACCAACAATCACACTAATTCCCGATTCATCTGCAAAAACGGTGATTGTTCCTGCCGAAACCAGAGAACCCGTGATTGCCGGAACGTCAACAGAAGGACTTTCTCTCTGGGCGTTTATCTGGCTGGCCATGTCTGTCGGTGCTTTAACGTTGCTGACCCCTTGTGTTTTCCCCATGATTCCGATTACCGTTTCCTATTTTACAAAACGTCAGGAAAAAATTTCGGGTCATGCGGTTCGTGATGCGGTGATTTTTATGACCGGAATTGTTCTCACGTTTACTTTACTGGGATTTTTTCTTGCGGTCATTTTCGGTGCAGCCGGGATCACCAACTTTTCCACAAATCCGTTTATCAATCTGGCGGTCGGACTCCTGTTCGTCTTTTTTGCCCTGAATCTGTTTGGCATGTTTGAAATTACGGTTCCGTACCAACTTCAAACCAAGCTCACCATGATGTCGTCAAACGGAAACGGGTTTATCGGTATCATTCTCATGGCGTTAACATTTACGGTGACCAGTTTTACTTGTACAATGCCATTTGTCGGAACGATTCTCGTTTCAGCGTCACAGGGTGAATGGTTTTACCCGGTTGTGGGCATGCTGGCGTTCAGTTTTGTTTTTTCAATTCCGTTTTTCTTTCTGTCAATGTTTCCGTCATGGATCAGCAAACTGCCGAAATCAGGTAACTGGATGCTGTCAGTCAAGGTTCTGATGGGATTTCTTGAAATCGCAGCTGCCTTTAAATTTTTCAGCAATGCTGATCTGGTTTATCAGTGGGAAATTCTCACCCGTGACCGTTTTCTGGCCGTTTGGGCAGCAATTTCTCTGGCATCTGCTCTTTATATGTTCGGCGTCTTCAGAATGGCTCATGAATCTGAAGATACCGGCGGAAAAAGTCCGGTCAGAATTCTCATCGGGATATTTTTTCTGTACCTGACGTTTGATTTCACGGCCGGAATTTTCGGGAAAAGGCTGGGTGAGCTTGATGCGTTTATGCCGCCACAAGGTTATGGCAGAACGAGTTTTATGACCAGCGGACTGGTTGCCGGCGGAAATGAATCCGGAAAATCTGAATCCGCCTGGCTTTCATCTCTTGAAGAAGCTAAGAAAATATCAGCACAAACCGGAAAACCCATTTTTGTGGACTTCACCGGTTACACCTGCACCAATTGCCGGTGGATGGAACAGAATATTTTCACCCGTCCTGAAATTTCTTCGCTTCTAAATGAATTTGTTCTGGTGAAACTTTACACAGATGGTGACGGAGCCGAATACGAAGCCAATCAATTATTCCAGGAAACCAAATTTGGAACGGTGGCTTTGCCGCTTTATGCAGTTTTGACCTCAGATGAAAAAATTCTGGGCAAATTCGAAGGCATGACCCGGAATCCGGCTGAGTATGAATCCTTCCTGAAATCCGTCCTGGGGAAATGAATACGACCGCCGAGACGCTGAGAACGCGGAGCGGGGGGATAATTTTTATAGAAATAACAAACGCGGATTTTGGTTTTCGTAGAGCCGCGATGCATCGCGGCTCTACGATTCAATTGCATCACCATTAAAAACCTCTTGTATTCCTCTGCGAAAACCTCTGCGTCACTCTGTGGTTAAATGAAATTTCCCCTGCGTTCTTTGTAATTATTCGGCGACTTTGCGATTCACTCCCACCGGTATTTTGCCTTAAACCAAAAAAAGGAATTTGTATTCCTCCGTGTTCCTCTGCGAAAACCTCTGTGTTTCTCTGTGGTTAAATGAAATTTCCTCTGCGTTCTCCGCGCCTCTGCGGTAAAATTCTCCCCAAAATTGCAAAAGTTTACTGATTTAATTATTATTCGGCTAGAAGTTTATTAATTAATCTGTTTCCGGTTAAAAAGATGTCCGATTCGGACAAATCCACCTTTTTCCGGTATAAATCCATCAAGGAGTTTTGAATGCCAAACCTCACAACACGGGAATCCTGGGGAACCCGGCTGGGACTGATTTTTGCCGTTGCTGGAAATGCAATCGGACTCGGGAATTTTCTACGGTTCCCGGTTCAGGCTGCTGAAAACGGCGGCGGATCTTTCATGATCCCCTACATTATTGCATTTATTCTCATCGGTATTCCGCTCATGTGGATGGAATGGGCCATCGGCCGGTTTGGCGGAAAGCATGGCCACGGTTCAACTCCCGGCATCTTCGCCAAAATGTGGAATCACCCCATTTCAAAATACCTCGGCGTTCTGGGTCTGATTATCCCGTTTATTGTACTTGTCTATTACGTTTTCATTGAATCCTGGACGTTTGCTTACTCGGTTTTCAGTCTCACCGGCACGTTTCAGGATTACATGACCCTGCATAAATCTGAAGGTTCTTCTGAACTTTTGCTGATGAAAAACTTTCTTCTGGGCTACACCGGTGTTGAAAGTCAGCCGTTTTTCTCGGGACTGACCATGGCCTGGAGCTTTCTCATTATCACGATCGCTGCCAATGCCTGGATTTTATATAAAGGTTTGTCCGGCGGAATTGAATGGTTCGCCAAGTGGGCGCTTCCTTTGCTCTTTTTCTTCGCCATCATTTTGGTTATCCGTATTTTTACTCTTGATGCAATTCCCGGGGTTAACGGAACAGTATGGCAGGGATTGGGTTACATCTGGAATCCGGATCTGACCCGTTTGTGGGATGTGGATGTCTGGCTTGCCGCCGCAGGACAAATTTTCTTTACCCTTTCACTCGGAATGGGTTCCATCCACGCTTATGCTTCCTACCTGAAGCCTAAAGATGATATCGCACTTTCTGGTCTTGCAACTGGAATCACCAACGAATTTGCTGAAATTATTCTGGGAAGTTGCATCGCCATTCCTGTTGCCGTGCTGTTCTTTGGGCTCAGTGAAACCATCACCATTGCTCAGGGCGGATCATTTAACCTTGGTTTCGTTTCTATGTCGGTGATTTTCAATCACATTGCTTACGGACAGTTTTTCGGTTTCATTTGGTTTTTCCTTCTTTTCTTTGCAGGAATTACCTCATCCGTTGCGATGGGTCTGCCAATTGTGACTTTCCTGAAAGATGAGTTTCAGTTTAATCACAAAAAAGCTGTTTCCGTCCTGATCGGGTTGACAGTTGCCTGTGTGATTCCTGTGGTTCTGTTTAACAAGTTCGGGTACCTTGATGAACTTGATTTCTGGGCCGGAACCTTTATGCTGGTTCTGTTCGGTGCCGTTGAAACGATTCTGTTCGTCTGGGTTTTCGGAATGGACAAAGCCTGGGCTGAAATCAATGAAGGTTCAGATATTAAAATCCCCAGGATTTTCTATTTCATTATGAAATATGTAACCCCAACGTTTCTGATTCTTCTGCTTGGCGCCTGGTTCTTTAATTCTGCCTGGGATATTCTCATTTACAACAAGAGTGCCGGCGGCGGAAATGTGGTCAGTGAAAACATTCCGTACATCACGGCTGCACGGGTATTTATCTTTGGGTTTATTGTACTCTTCTGTTCTCTGGTCTATGTGGCCTGGAAACGTTATGGCAAGAAAGAGGTGAAATCATGATGGCCTTATTAACCTTATTGCTTCAACAAGGTGCTGAAGGACTCAGCACCGGCGGACTTATTTTTCTTTCCGTCTGCTGGGGGTTATGCATCATTGTCATGGTTGCATCATTCTGGCGGATCATGAAAATCGGAAACAAAATCGAAGAATAAACTGACTCAAAATGAACTCGTTAATTTCAGTAAAATGGGTGTTCCGGATTGCCGGAATTTACGGACTTCTGGTTCTCATTCCCATGTATTTCATGGAAACCCAGACCGGAATTGATTCACCGCCTGCAATTAATCATGCAGAATATTATTACGGATTTATTGGCACAGCCGTTGCCTGGCAGTTTGTTTTTCTTCTGATTGCAACTGATCCGGTAAAATACCGGCTGATAATTCTGGCTGCCTGGGTTGAGAAGTTCTCATTTGGGATTGCCGGGCTTGTTCTGTTTTCACAGGGAAGAATGCCGGATCCGATTTTTGCCGGAAGCCTGATTGATCTGTTTCTCGGGTGTTGTTTTGTCTGGGCCTGGTTCAGAATAAAAAAAGAACTTGCCTGATGTAGAAATGAAAAAGGGCGACCAATTGGTCGCCCTTTTTGTTTAAGACAAAAAAACAGTTCTCCCGCGGATGTCGCAGATTTTCACGGATGGACAGGATGAAAGAGATAATGGTTAATGGAAATCAAACTGCATTTCCTCGCCCCAGAGGGGTGACCTCTTGCTTGCCCGTGGCGCAGTCTTGGGGTAGAAAAACGAACACGCCCCAATTTCCTAATCCGGACGGAACACATCCAATTCTGACCCCCTTCCACACTTCTTCCACAACGAAGGAACAACGAAAGACCGACGAACTTACCTAATACAAAGAGTGGACATAAGTTATGAAAATGGAACCTGAAAATGGAAACACTCCAGAAAGACACCAAATCAAGCATATAATTAAAAATGATCTGACGTTCCTCTTTTACCCAAGTCGGGTGCGAAATCAATCCATGAAATTTAAATTCTTTTTCCAATAGAAATAACTGATCTCTCCACTCACTCAACAAAAAAGAATATTCTACCTGAGACTCACCCGCTAAGCATAAGTTACGGTTAATTTATGTGTTAAATATATCACAAAATTGCCGCGTTTTAGAAAAAAAAAAAAACACTTTAATTCATAGTTGAATTGAATTTAATAAAAAGCGCTTCTATCTTTTACATAGCGTTATTACACAAAACCGAATTCCCGAAAAACCCATGAACTCAAAATTAAATCTCTCAATCCTGTTTACCGGCATTCTCGTTACCTTTCTTTCCTGCCAGGAACCTGAAGAAAAAGATAACCGGAGCCTCACTCTCTCTGTGATCGAGTCTGATTTAACTTCAGCCTTACTTTCACTTAAAACACAGGAACTGCAACTCCCGGCATCTTTGCAATTAACCCGAAACGGGGAACCTGTTCAGTCATTTACCCTTCATCAGGCTGATACCACGTTGTCTGAAACCGGGCTAAATCCCGCTTTAACCTATTCATGGCAAGCGTTATTGAAAAACGGAGAAAAGACAGTAAAAACCAGCAATGTGGCTTCGGGTAAAACCATGGATACAACCAGCCATAACTTTATCTGGAATGTAGAAACCATAGGTTATGCAAATTCCAACCTGACTTGTGGGGTTATCATTAATGAAAATGATATGTGGGTTGGGGGTACCATTTACCCGGATAGTGCAAGTTATGAAGATGATGTTAAATATGGACTTTCTCATTGGGATGGGATAAAGTGGACACCAGAAATTGTTACAGCCAGGTGGTTTCCAGATAATCCAGATATTAAAGGCCCAGTCCGGGTTTCTGGAATGACTTATACCAATCGACACAAATTACTTGTTACCACAGGGTTGGTACTTTTAGAAAAAGAAGCATCCAATTTTATTGAACTGGCTGTAGATACATGGGATGAGAAGGGGTTTGGGAATATTTGGGGAAATGATGAAAATGACCTCTATATCTACGGTGTAAATGGTGGTCTATCCCATTATAACGGGACAGTTTTAACTCAAATCCCAACCAATACAACATTGGACATACAAGATATACATGGAGATTACAACCCTAAAACAAAAGAATATGAGTTACTGGCTTTGGCTTCAAGATCTCTGCAAAAAGAAGGCAATCTGCTTTTAAAAATCAATGGACAAACGGTTACCCCCCTCTCCCTCACTGGTATGGACGATTACTCAAAGGATGAATTGTGGTTTACCCAGGGAAGTCACTATTGGTTGGTAGGTGGTAACTCTTTTTATAAAAAATCACTCAATGATTCACATTGGACGATCAATAATATCTATCCTTTTTCAAATTGGTATGTAGCAGATATTAATGGCTGGAAACAAAATGATCTGATCATAACCCTTCATGACAGCCATTTGCTTCATTTTAATGGGTCGACCTGGAAAGATTTTAAAGATGAATTAAATCTTGCTGGACTTGCGGTGGGTGAAATTTACATTAAAGATGATAACATTCTGATTATCGGGCAGGAATTCAGTATCGGATATGCAAGAGGAATCGTAATCCGCGGAAAGCGGATTAGGTAAATGAAAAGTGCCGGATGCTGTAACATCCGGCACTTTAGGTTGCAATAAAAAAACCAGTTAGAGGTATTGATTACTGCGAATCTAAATTATAAAAAACAGGAGGATAAACCAAAACAAACCACAATTCAACCTTGATATGGCCACGCAAGAATACCTGTAAGTATTCCAACGTAAATTGAACAAAAAACCAGTTAGAGGTAAACAATGAGAAGTCTATTTTTCCCGGTCGTACTATTATTTTATTCAGTTCTTTCATTCGCCCAATCCATTCCTGATAAAGTGCCCGGTCAGGCACTTATTAAGATAAAACCAGCATTTAATCAGGGCATGACCTTTGCCACATCAGGTTCAGGTTCTGTCACCTCATCAAACACAACCATTAATGAGGTATTTTCAGCTTTAAATGTCACCAAAACAGAAAAACTGTTTGGATCTGAAACAAATGCAGCAACAGTTTCAGCATTTGGTCTTGATCAGTGGTATGTGGTGTATTATCCAACAACCACCCCCGTTGAGGCAGCTATTTCAACTTTAAAAAACAATACAGCAATTGAAATTGCAGAACCAAATGGAATTCGTTTTATAACCAGTGAGCCTGATGATCCCGAATACCAATCAGGCAATCAATGGGGGTTAAAAAAAATTGAAATGAAAGAAGCCTGGGAGATTTCCGTAGGCAATTATTACAGTAAAGTGGCAGTTCTTGATGTTGGTTTTAAACTGGATCACCCCGATTTGGCTGGAAATTTTGAGTCACCTCAATACCGAAGGGATGAAACGGATATTAAATTTGCAGATCACGATGGTTGTACCCCAATATCGGGTGAAGATTATACAACACCCGATGATGATCCAACCAGTGTTGGCCCCCATGGTACCCACGTTGCAGGAATTATAGCTGCCAAGACTAATAATAGCATAGGTGTTGCTGGAATAGTCTGGGATGGAAGCAATTCAATTGTTCCGGTTCGTTGTGGCGCTCAAATGATTGGACCTCTAGGGCAAGTGGGAGTTGTTGAGTCTGATGACTGGATAAGGGCTCTGAACTGGGTCAGAAATCAGAATAACTTTAAAGTTGTAAATATGAGTTTTGGAGGTCCTCGTTCAATACAAGGTGAACAGGATGCTATTAATGCGGCAGTACAAAGCGGCATAACCATTGTTGTTTCAAGCGGTAATGAAAATGCATCAAGTTTAAGTTATCCGGCAGCTTATCAGGGTGTAATTGCTGTAGGAGCATCGAATTATAATGATGAAAGATGTGATCCGGATGATTGGGGTGTTGATGGTGGAAGTAACTTCGGTCCAGGATTATCACTGATTGCACCGGGTAACTATATTCTTAGTACTTATTTTGGGTCTAAAGATTATGAATATAAATCGGGCACATCTATGGCCGCACCCCATGTTGCGGGTGCTGTTTGTTTGCTTTTATCAAAAAAACCCTCACTCACTCCGTCCCAGATCAAACATATCCTTGAAGCAAGTGCTGATAAAGTTGCCGGGATGAATGGTCAGGATTTTACCAATGAATATGGGTATGGTAGGCTCAATGTTTATAGAGCAATGCAAATGATTAATCTGGTAACCATTTCAGTAACCCAAAAGTTAAATGTAATTTTGGGTGGCAAGATCGGTGTTGTTCAGCGCTGGATTGGCAATGAGTTTACCGGTGACGTAATAGGTAAAACAATTACATTTCCTTCAACCCTAAATTCTATTGAAACCTTAAAAGGGGATCAGGCTATTTATTCGGGTCAGAAATACAGAGAGTGGTATAACGCAGAAGTTCTGGATCCAAATGTTACCAATCACCATTCTTTTAGTGTCCCAGGAGATCTGATTTTAAGATCTCAGTTTTACCCAACAGTGAATGCAGCCTTAAAAGTTAAAGTGGATGGAGTGGATTACCCAACTGGTTTTGTGAACTTCAAAGATCCGTGGCTGATTGACTTTGAAGACAATGCTTTTAACAACAGCCGACGAAACCGGGGGATGAATGATGCACCCCTGAAACCTGTTCTTTCCGGGGATCCAAGTCCGGGTGTTTACAACCTGGGTACAGGAACGGATTACAAAGGAGTATTTAAAAATTTATCTATTGATGCAGGAAATTCATTTTACAAACTCCAATCCAATCCAACCGAAACCTTTGGTACGCAGGATGTCTACTTTTTAAATTGGTTACCAACAGGTGCCAATATTTCAAATCTGACAAGTGGTTCTGAACAACCTGTTGTTTTTACCACAGATAATGCAATTGTTACCGGTAATTTTAAAGGAAAACTGTCAACCGGTTCTCCTGAGCTTGGTGACCCAATTAATCAGCGAAGACTGATTTCAGACGGGTCTTCCCATCTTCTGGTATATGAATCAATGGGTGAAGTTTGGGTTACCGGCTATAACGGAACAACGTGGAGTGTTGAAAAAAGACTTAGTTTTGGTACCGGGGCTGCTAAAAATCCAAGTATCAGTAACCTGTTAACAATAAGTTCAACCGATAAAAAGGCAGTCATTACCTGGATTGAGAATGGTTTATTATATTTCCAGCCCATTAAAGTGGGTACAAACTGGACAGATATAAAATTAACCTGGAACACTACTCCTGAACGTGAATATTCCAGTTTACCTTCAGGAGCACCCAGAACAGACAGCCGTCCTGTTAGTACGTTGTTTTCAACAAATGGAACTGATATTCGGGTTTGGTATGCTTACGAAAAAACGTCAAGCGGAATTTCATCAGGTTACTACCGGATTACCAATGAGAATGGATCCAGTTTCTTATTGGGAACTTATCTTAATTTGGCTGGTTCGCCAGGAGTAACAATAATTTCAAACAGTAATGGTGACCAATATCCGGTTTTGATCAATCAACCCGCGGCAGTTGGTAACCCAGAGAAAAAGGCAATCTATTTTCTTGCAGGGGGTTATGCTTCTGGAAAAAGAATTGCAGAATATGCCCTTTCAAGTTCGACAACTTCAGTTCTCCCGGCAACAAGTAATGAATATACGTTTTATGGTTTGAGTGGGGGTGTTAACCCAACCAGTTCCAGTTATGCTCTTGTTGCTGCAGCACAAAGAAATTTATCTGGTGGAGTCATCTCCTATGATGCTGAGGTATATTCAAAGGCAAGTTATTCAGGAACAAGTCTGCCAACCTTAAGTAAAATTTACACCAATGCAACGAAACCGGTTGTTATGCTTCAAAACGCTTCTAATTACGGCTCTCCTATTTATGAAGTCAACTTCAAACAGGGAACAAGCTGGTACAAAGCAGATGGCGGGGCTTCTATTACCCAAATCGGCTCAAACCTGGGTGGGATCTTTGCACGTGAACAGGTTGGCGTCAATGATCGTAAATCCATTTTTGTGAAGACCACTACTTCACCTGCCAGTTTGGTTGTTTATTCCGGTTCAGGTGTTCTCAACAAAGGGGAAGGTACGCTTTATGCAGATGTGCGTTCGGTCCGTAATTACACAACTCTGAGCGGTCAATCCAAAACCGTTATTCTTGATTTTGCAGGAGCTTTGGTTGAACCGGTTGATTCATTAGAAAATGGGTCTTCGATCTGTGCGGTGAAACTGATTTCACCTGATCAGAATACCATCATCGTCCGTCAGCCGGATTCCATTAAAACGGCTCTGGCCATTGATGTGGTCAGAAATGGTGTTGCAATCCGGTCATATTCTGCCGGATTGTGGGATGAACTCAGCATCAACAGTTTTGAAGACGTTCAGGATGGAGATGTATTGGTGTTCAGACTGGGCTTCCCGGTAGCTTCTTCCTGGGGTTATGAAATTTATGATTTCAACGGAACCAGCCTGAGCAAACCGGATGAAGCAACTGCAGGAGCCGTTAAACTGAAAAAACTGGAGAATGGCGTTGCCGTCTATCCGAATCCGTTTAACCCGAACACCAGTATTTCAGTTTCGCTTGAAACACCCGCAAGTGTAAAAGTGATGGTGTATAATATTCTGGGACAATTGGTTTCCGATTTTGGGAAAGCCGATCTGGGCGCCGGTGTTCACAATTATGCATTTGATGGTAAATCTCTTGCATCAGGAACGTATTTCTACCAGGTAGAGATTGGTGAAAAGGTCAAAACCGGTAAACTGCAATTACTGAAATAAGGGGATAATTCTACCGCGGAGGCACTCCCAAGCAACTTCGTTGCGCGGGTCTAAGGAAAGAACGCAGAGCGGTGGAATATTTTTTTATTGGAATTTCGAATTTTGGAAGAGACACGATTTATCGCGTCTCCGCATTTTATCAAATTCAGAATAAAAAGGGCGACCAACGGTCGCCCTTTTTTATATATTTAACAGTCGCTTTCTACCACAGAAGACACGGAATTTACGGAAAAACGAATTCGAATTTCATCCCGATCCCGAACGCTTTCGGGACGGGATCTTCGCTTCGTTCGATTTAACCTTGAAAATTTACCCTTTAACCTAGACCTTGCCCTTTTCCGCGTGTTCCGCAATTTCCGTGGTAAAAAATCCCTTTTTTGTAAGACGGGCACTTTCCCGAGAATCAGGACTCAGTGTACGCTTTTTCGTACCCCGTGCAACGTACAACTTACCCCGTACAGCCTACCCCGCCCCTCAGTGTTTATGCGGTTCTGCAGCAGTTTCCGGTTTGGTGACAACCTGGGTCATTGGTAGAGCAGCAACAAACAAACTTTTCAGTTGTTTCAGATCTTCACCGATTTTATCCGCTTCGACGAGTTGTTCCGCCATTCCGGTTCCTCTGAGTTCTGCCTGATAATCGGTCAGCAACTCCGTTACAGCAGATTCATCGGTTTCATCCAGTTCACGGAAGGCAATTTTGGCATTTGAAGCCAGACGGAGTTTGAGTGTGTCGACCGTTAGTCCCAGTTCCGGATACAACCTGAAGTAAATCGTACCGCCGGTCATGCCGGAGCACATCCACGGACCCGGATCACCCAAAACAACAATTTTTCCGCTGGTCATATATTCGAAAGCAAATCCTTTCAGAGCTGCTTTTTCAAGAATCATGAGCGGATCAGCCATGTCATATTTTTCGGTAATTCGTTTACCAAAAACCACATCGGCACCCGAAAGCCGGATACACGTACGGGAATCAGCATAACCCTGAACAAAAAACCGTCCGCCCTGTGCACCGTATGCAAAACATTTCCCGACTGAACCGTCAAGCGATTTTCCGTTGTGATTCATGCCTTTCAGAACCGACATTTTTCCGCCGGAAGCTCCTTTTGCAGAACCATCCTGCACACCACCCTGAATCCGGATGTGAAGCTGTGGGGTAATGAATGAACCCAATCCGTTACCCGGAATCGATCCACCGGTCAGATCCAGGAAGATTTCTCCGTTGAACGGAGTTCCCTTGAGCGCCAGTCTTGCAAGTTCGCCGGCTGTGGCCGCACCAAAAGCACGGTCTGTGTTGGCAATCCGGTCATCACGGTAGAGAATTTTGTCGTGACCTTTTTCGATGGAATGAAGCAGGGTTTCCCCAATCATTTTCGATAAACCGGTCTTTGGTTTCTGAACCATAAACCAGTCTTCATCCGCTGTTGCACCCGAAACCGGACCCAATGAAGGTAAGGTCATCGGTTTCATATCAATTTTGTCAAAAGCACGGCTTTGTTTCAGAACGTGATTTTGTCCGACCAGATCCTGCAATGTTGAGAATCCGAGTGCAGCCGCCTGTTTCGCCAGTGATTCTTTCATGGTTCTGAGCAGATGTGACAGGTGTTCGACGGCATGTTCGTAATTCCGGGGTTCGTACGTCTCAAGTCCGGCAGCAAAGGCGGCTTCCCTCGTCGGGAAGTGAGCTGTGATTCCGGTGTGACAGGTTCCCAGATTACAATCCCGGCAAATGGTACAGCCAATGGCGACCATGGCCATCGTTCCCATGCCGACACGGTTGGCACCGAGAGCCATGAGTTTCAGAATATCGTCGGTGGATTTGACCCCGCCATCAGCCCAGACTTCCACTTTTGACCGGAGTCCGGCAGAAACCAAAGCCTGATGACTTTCAAAAACAGCCAATTCCGTCGGGAATCCTACATATTTCAGCGAATGTCGCCGGGCAGCACCGGTTCCGCCATCAAATCCGGAAATCGCAATAATATCCGCTGATGCTTTTGCAACTCCGGTCGCAATCGGACCAATATTCGGGATTGCCGGAATTTTCACCGAAATGAGTGCAAACGGATTTACCGTTTTCAATTCTTCGATCAACTGTGCCAGATCCTCGATGGAATAAATATCGTGGTTGTTGCTTGGCGAAATCAGATCAACGCCGGTTTTGGTGTGCCGGGCTTCGGCAATTTTGGCAGTTACTTTAAAGCCGGGAAGATGTCCGCCCTCACCGGGTTTGGCACCCTGACCAACTTTAATTTCGATAAAACGTGCTGAATTTAGCAGTGTTGCATTCACGCCAAACCGACCAGAGGCGACTTGCTGTCCGCGGTTTCTGAAATATTTTCCCATGATTTCAGGAAGTTCACCACCTTCACCGTTCATGCAGATCAGATTTTCCCGGGCAGCACCTTCAGCGTAGGTTTTGTACGAAATTTCACCCTGAGATCCGAACGACATCGCCGACACATAAAACGGACCATCATATCCATCGATGGAGATATCACAACTCTCAACAGGAGCTTTTCCGGTTTCGATGTCAAACAGGTGACGGATGGAAACGGGAGTTTTCTCGGTTACTTTTCTGAGTTTATCCAAATAATCAGAATAGGTCATCCGGCCTTGAGCCACTTCTGCGATGGATTTCCACACCTTCGGATACAGATGCGCATCGGGTTTCAAACGAAGCAGATCTTTGGACAATGCTTCTTTTCTTTTTGATAAAAGACCGACCAGTTCTGCAAATCCAAACCCGATTTTTTCGTCACCCAAAGCATTGGTTATGCCGATGGCGTTCGCCAGGTCAGCCTTCAGTCCGATGGCAGCGAAAAGAGGTGCATATCCGCTGAGATCATGAATTCCCAAAGTTGAAATCACTTTTTCAATTCCGGAATTCAGTGCAGCAACCAGTGAAGCAATTTTCTTTTCAGAATTTTCTCTGTTTTCAAGGGCACGTTCAAAAACGAGATAAGGAACCAGGGCATCGGCACCCAAACCAAGCGCAATAATGCAGTCGTGAGTGTTTCTGAGCTGTCCGGAAACGAGAATAATTGAAGTTTCAAGCCGGAGACAACGTCCCCGAACGCCATATTTTTCATCCAAAGCCCGGTTCAGTCTGGCAAGAAACACAAACGGATCCATGGCATAGGTCGGTGAATCAGCAAAACCGCGGTCGTCCAGAACGATCAGTGATCCTGATGACGTTGAAATAGAATTGGTGATCAGTTCAACTTTTTTGCTGTACTCTTCATCACCGGGAAATTCATTTTCCGCCAGTAACGAAACCGGGAGAATATCCATGTGCGGTTCTGCCTGATGGAGAATGTCGGTCAAAGTCAGCGCCGGTGAATGGGCATGAATCCACCCGTCATTCAGTGATCCGGCAACCAGTACCGGATGTTTCAGAAAAACCTGATGTCCGTGACTTTCTCTCCAGCCCGGGTGCGGACCCAAAAAGGTGTTCAGCGAAAAGTGATCGCCTTCCCGTTCCCGGTCAATGCTCGGGTTGGTCACCACAGCTACTTTTTCTTTGATGAATTCCGGGATGTTGATGATATCTTCAACCAGAAACGCCAGCGGACCATCATAACCGGTAGCGGCAATCGGCTCTTTTCCGTTCGACATGAAGTAAGACACATCGTCCCATTCGTCGGTCTTCCATCCCATCGCCATGTAATGATTCACCGGAACAGGTTTGATTTCGATTTCCTTGGCGGATTTTTCACGTTTTGGCGTGATCAGGTGATCTTTTGCCGTGACTGAATTTCCGATCCGGTTGACAACAAATTCTCTGAGCTTATTGTGACTGAAAACTTCAACGCCGCCCGAAATAATCTGATTACCGGCACCGTCCTGCATCATAATCGGTCGTTTCAGCCAGATTCCTTTTTTCTCACCGGGTGCAATCGGAACCGGATCATTTTCAAGCGATTCAAAATCAATCACGCCTTTTTCTGACGATGCAAAATATTCTTTATCCGTTTCGCCGTACCACAACGGGCGCAGACCAAGTGCATCCACAGAAAAGACAATTTCATCTCCCTGCCGTGCTATAATGGCGGCCGGACCCTGAGCCGGCATCCCGATAACCCGGCGGAAGTGGGTGTACAGTTTTTTTGCCTGCTCATCCATTTTTTCAATTTCTGACCATACCGGCGGGAAAATCATTTCCATGGCTTCCATCAGGGTGAAATCTTCACGGAACATCAGATTTTCAACCATCCGGTCAAGATCCTGGGAATCCGAGCCGTTTTCTACAAGCTGGATTCCAAGCCGGGTTGCTTCCTTCCGAAGGCGCATAATGGTGTTAATTTCACCGTTGTGTCCCAGTGTAGAAAACATCTGAGCCCGTTCGTGGGTCGATTCGGTGTTGGTGGAATAACGACCGTGTCCGAGCGTAATCGCACTCCGGAAATCCGGATGTTTCAGTTCCGGAAAGTAATTTTCGAGTGTTCTCACGTCACCTCTCAGTTTATAAATCACCGAGTTCTGGCTGAAGGAAACGACGTGAACGTCTGAGTACAATTTTTCAATTTTAAGATGAAGTTCGTGGCTTTTATTTTCGGCGATGGATTTACGTCCCTGCGGAACCATGGCGATATGCCAGTACAGCGGCTCGAGTGCTTTTCCTCTCACGCCAAGTGCTTCATGCGTCACCGACATTTTTGAAGAAATAAGAACGTCGTAACCGGCACCGTTCAGAAGCTGTTCGATGGATTTGATAATCGCCAGCTGCCGTTCTGATGTATTCCGGCGGATCATCAGGTGAAGGATGGTAAATTGCGGATTGAAAACCTGGCGGGAATCGAGTCCGGCCAGTTCAAGTTTTTTGGCCCAGATGAGTTTTGGAATATCCGTCTGGATGCCCGTTCCGTCGCCTTCCTGATTGATTTCCCCGGTGCGGTGTCCCATGTTATCGAGAGCTTTCAGCACCCGGCGAACGTTCCCGTGCGTTGCCATTCCGTTTTTCCGGACGAGCGCAATGATTGCACATGCATCATGTTCAAGATCGAACCGGTTGATCTGATAAGTTGAATTTCCCATAACTTGCTCCAACAGTGGCTAGTACGCTTATGTATACAAAATTAGTCGAATTCTCAATATTTGCAACACTCCACCTTAATTATTAAGATTTTGCATGCGTTTTTTTAAGTAATTGATTGTATTGCAAGAATAATGCCGAATGAAAAAGCAAAAAAGACCATTTTGGGTTTAGTAACTTCCGTCGGGGAAATACGTTCACCGCAGAGACGCTGAGAACGCGGAGCGGGGGGAGGTTATTTTTTATTTGGTTATTGTAGAGGCTACCGGCCGGTCGCCCATTTATTTTGAAATGGAGTAGATAAATGACCAATAACTGTTTGGCCCGCGAATTAAATCATTTTTGGAAAATTCAAAAATTACCCGGGCGACCAGCCGGTCGCCCCTACGAATTAAAAATTAAAAAATCTCCCTCCGCTCTGTGTTTCTCTGTGACTAACTCAGTGCCCCTCTGTGGTTAAATGCATTTGCATTTCTCTGCGTTCCCTGCGTCTCTGCGGTGGATTCCCCCGCCGTTTACCCGTTTTTTCTAATCTCTTTCCCAATCCGGCAGTCCAGGCATTTTTTCTTTGAACACCAGTTGTTGTACAGGTTCAGCAATCCCCAGTGAAAAGTGGTGGTGTGGTCGGTGATGCCGAATTTTTGTCTCATGGTTTTGTCAATCGCAATATCCTGCCGGTGCGGAAACGAGTCACACAAACTCAGAACCAGATCCTGCAAATCGGACCTTTTAAATTCTCTAGCATATAAATAAAGGACCGGGAACCAGGTGTTAAACAAAATCGAAGCTTTTCTTTCTTTCCCGATTTTATACGCCGGTGATGATTTCACCGATAACAGATTCATCAGATCCGGGAAAATTTTCTCTGGCCGTGATCCCATATTCAAATGGGCTTCCAGGGTCAGAATCAGTGGTTTCAGGAATCCGGTCTGGTAATATCTTCCAACCAGTTCGGCAGCCGATTTCAGTCTTTCTTCAGGCTGATTCACTGCTCTGACTGATTTTGTTTTCCACTCGGAAGGATGAAAGAGATTTCCGCGCTGCAAAACCTCTTTCCTTATTTTTTCGATGGGATTCACACCAAATTCAGGTTCTTCTTCCAATCCGGCAAGAAAAAACCATTCTGAAAGCAGGGGCTGACCTGTTTCTCCTGTGATATCCGGCCAATCTAAAACCGGGAGTTCTCTCGCTAGCCGTTCAAACCTTTCTTTGTTGGACGGATAGCCAAGCGCTCTGAAAAATCCTTCAAATAAAAGCTGATCCCAAACATATCGTTTTCCTTTCAGATAAACCGGATTTGCAGTCAATTCTTTCAACCGGATGGCAAACCGGTTTACTTTTTCCAGAAAAGCAAGGTGGCCAAGTTCTGTCAGCCAGGCTTTTGTCAGGGTCTGACTCACACCCTGAAGCTGACCGCCGCAGGGAATATCTGTTTTGAAATTGAGTTTTTCCTGAAGAGACAAAACCCCGATCAAATCCTGAAAACTCAGCATTTTCGACAAAGTCAGATGAGGGATTCCGGTTCCGTTTTTTGCTGGAACTGACTCGTAACCGGGCAGATTGTAAAAGGAAACGTGGAGGATGCAGTGGTTGTAGGCGGGGTCGGTTGAATGCCGGTGGGTAAACCAGTCTTCAGACTGAACGTGAAGTTCAACTGAGCCGTGAACCGGTTTTCGATCCAGAAGTAAAACGGCGTCCTGAAAATCAGGTCCGTTCGACTCGTTTTCCCTTCCGGGATTGTGGATTTCTACAGAACGGCCGTCGTCAGTGGTTAAGGTTTTACCAAAAAGATAACCTGAAGACCATAAACGGGTCAGATACAGCTCGGGAAAAGCAGAAGCAGACATAAAACACCATGGATTGGTTCGGAATCTGCTTCAAAAATAGGAAATCAAACCGAAAGAGTAAACCTGAACTTATTGATCTTGTCGAAATACTCAGTTGCCTTTTGGTTCACAATCCGCTTATAATTTTCTTCGGATGATGAATAAATGATGTCACGGCCAACATTAATCAGTGCGCCACGGCTTTGGCGGTTCACAGAATTCCGGATGGTCGCTTCCAGATCACCACCCTGTGCACCGATTCCGGGAACCAAAAACGGCATTTCACCTGCTTGCTGTCTGATTGCTTTTAAATCGGGCGCCTGGGTTGCGCCGGTTACCAATCCGATATTGTCATTTTTATTCCAGGAAACGGCTTTATCAATCACTTCCTGATATAAATATTTCCCGTTTTCGAGTTTAAGTCTCTGGAAGTCAGCCGAACCTGGATTGCTGGTTAAGGCCAGAAGAAAAATGCCCTTGTCTTCACGGCGGATAAACGGTTCAATGGAATCAAAACCCATGTATGGCGCAACCGTCACGCAATCGAACTGATATTCATCAAAGAAGGTTTCGGCATATTTTTCTGAACTGTTCCCGATGTCGCCAACTTTTGCATCTGCAATTGAAAGTACGTGTGGCGGAATTAAAGTTAACAGTTCCCGAAGGGTTTGCCAGCCCATTTCACCAAGCGATTCAAAAAAGGCAATGTTGAATTTATAGGCAGCCGCAACATCTTTAGTTGACTCAATAATATCCTTGCAGAAAGTCAGAATGGGATCAGGTGATTCCATCAGGTGCATCGGAAGTTTATTGAAATCAGGATCCATTCCGATGCAGAGCAGACTGTTGCTGGTCAGAATAGCCTGATTCAGCTTTTGATTATATTTCATTTTTTTCTTTCGTGAAAAAATTTTTCCGAAAAACACACAGAAAACAGAACGTTGTCATTCCCACCTTTGCGGGAATGACAGCAAAAAAAATTTCTACCCTCTGCTCCGCATCCTGTAACCCGTAACCTGTAATCCGTAACCAGATTTTCCCAGTGACCCGTAATCCGTAATTTGTAACCCGAATTTCGTCCCCCGTCCCTCGTCACCTGTCCCCAGTATTTAACCCGGTTCAATCACATCAAATCTTGTATAATGTCTCAGCACTTCCGGGATGGTAATTGATCCGTCAGCGTTCTGATTGTTTTCAAGTAAACTCACCATCAACCGGGAAGTTGCCAACCCGGAACCGTTGAGCGTGTGAACATATTCAGGTTTCGAATTGGCGTCCGGTTTAAAGCGGATGTTGGCACGTCTTGCCTGAAAATCCTGAAAATTGGAGCAGGAAGAAGCTTCGAGATATTTATTTTCTGCAGGCGACCACAC
This sequence comes from Bacteroidota bacterium, assembly GCA_017303995.1. GTDB lineage: Bacteria > Bacteroidota > JABWAT01 > JABWAT01 > JABWAT01 > JAFLBE01. Next base: position 31,977 of record JAFLBE010000021.1, read on the forward strand.
TTCAATGTCATAACATTTGGCTGCGTTGAAACTCAGATCGCCGGTACAAAGCAGAAGAATCCGGTAAGGAACTTTCAGCGCCTTCAGGATATTTTCAACATCATTCACCATGTTTTCCAGTTCGTTATACGATCCAACCGGATTTGCAAACTTCACCAGCTCAACTTTGTTAAATTGGTGAACCCGTAAAAATCCCTTGGTATCTTTTCCGTAAGAACCGGCTTCCCGGCGGAAACAAGCTGAATATCCGCAATATTTGACAGTTAATTCTTCAGCTTTGAAGGTTTCATTCCGGTGAAGGTTAGTGATGGGTACTTCTGCGGTTGGAATGAGATAAAGTCCGTCTGCCTGAATGGTGTACATATCTTCGGCAAATTTAGGAAGCTGACCGGTTCCCTTCATCGACTCTTCATTCACCACGAAAGGCGGAAAAATTTCCTTGTATCCATGATTGGCGGTGTGGGTATCCAGGAAGAAATTGATCAATGCCCGCTCAAGTGCAGCACCTTTCCCGACATAAACCGGGAAACCTGAACCCGAAATCTTGGCGCCACGTTCAAAATCAAGAATGCCGCATTTTTTCCCGAGTTCAATATGATCAAGCGGTTTGAATTCCTTGGTAAAAGTACCGGTTTCCCAGCGTCTCACTTCCACATTATCAGCAGCTGATTTTCCAACCGGAACCGAATCGTGCGGAATGTTGGGTGTATACAACAAAATCTCGTTGATTTTATTTTCTGCTTCGCTGAGTTCAGTGTCGAGTTCCTTGATGCGGTCAGAAACGGTTTTCATCTCAGCAATCAAAGAATCTGCATTTTCTTTGTTTTTCTTTTTCTGCGCAATGTCATTGGTGACGGTATTGCGTGTGGCTTTCAGCGTTTCAACTTCACCGATAAGTGTGCGGCGGCGAACGTCGAGTTCTAAAATCTGATCGATTTTTTTCGGATCGTCAAGTTTCGATTCGATTTTGGCTTTGTAGGTATCCGGATTTTCACGGATGAGTTTCAGATCGAGCATGTTAAATGAGTCCTGCTTGTTTTAACTGTTGGCGGAAGCGGATGAGTCCTTCTTCCGTGGTTGAAAATTTCATTCCAAGTTCGGCTTCTGCTTTTAGGATGATAAGCCCTGAATTGAGCGGTCTTGGTGCGGGCTGATTCAGACTGGCAGTCAGAACCGGCGAAATCAATTTTTTATTGTAGCCGAATACTTCGGCGAGTTTCACTGCAAAATCGAAACGTGATCCGATATCCGATCCGGCAGCGTTGTAAATGCCATGAACGTTTTTGATAACGCCATGATAAATGGCTTCTGCAAGATCTTCAACCAGAGTTGAATTTCCGATCTGATCGGTCACAATATTGACCGGTTTATTATCTTTTAGTTGCTGAACCAGCCAAATGGCAAAGTTGGATTTCGTACCAGTTCCGAGCCCGTAAACCACCATCGTTCTGAAAATCAGAAAATCGGGTCCTGAAGCGAGTGTTTCATTTTCACTGGCCAGTTTCGATTTTCCGTAATAGGAAATCGGATTCACCCGTGCATCTTCCCGGTACGGACCGTTTTTACCGTCAAAAACATAATCGGTTGAAACGTGAACCAGTTTGATGTCGAGTGCTTTTGAAATTTCAGCGAGATGTCTAACGCCATCCACGTTAATTTTCCAGCAAGCTTCTTTTTCAGTCTCACATTTATCAACATGAGTCATGGCGGCACAGTTGATAATGGCATCCGGTTCAAAATTTTTCACCAGTTCACGAACGGCTTTTCTGTCGGTGATGTCAAGTGACGAATATCCGCACGACACATCATCAAGCAGCAAGGTTTCGCCTTTTGCTGTCGCAAGAACATCAAACCGGGAATCCCGGCTGAAAAGCTGGATGACTTTCTGGCCAAGAAGTCCGTTTGCGCCGGTAACCAAAATCCGCTGAAACTGACTTGTTCCGCTCATAACAAAGCTCCGTTGATTCTCATGTGCTCAACCTTCCGTGCAAATCCGGTTTTTCCTGCAGCAAGCTCTGCTAGTTTCATGGCTTTCTGAAGCGAGAGTTTTAAACTTTTTGTTTTGATCATCTGATAGGTATAAACTGAACCCAAAATATCTCCGCAACCCACTGTTGAAGGATTTTCTGCCTGGCTGAACGGACGTATAATATGACTGTTGATCGAATTCAAAACCTTTTCCCAGGCCACAACACCACGATCGCCTTTGTTAATCAGAAAAAAATCAACTTTTCCGTCAATCATTGCCAGTTTCAGAATTCCCTTTTCGGTAAGTCCGGCCGCTAAAAACAGCATCTGCATTTCACGTTGGGTCACCTGAACAGAATTGATCTGACCGAATAACAGACTTAATTCTGCTTTCATTCCGTCCGGATTATTCCTGAAATCAGCAAAAAGACGTTCAGCTTTTACATGCAGATTCACATGAATAAATGCGGACGGATATTTATGGCGGATCAGTTTCAGGTCTGAAAACTGAAGGTCATAACCCGTATGAAAATTGATATAAACGGCAGCCGGTTCAATGTCAGGCAAATGATTTAGTGAAATTGACTGTTCTGAAGCCTGAACTGAAAGATAACTCGTTTCTCCACCAGCTTTTTGTGTGACCTGAACCCGGTCGTTTTTTTCTTCTGATTGATAAATTCCATCTGCTTCAAGGGAAGGAAGTTGTTTAAGTTCAACTTTAACCAACTCAATTGAATCTGCTTCAACCGGGAAAACCGGAAAAATTCGATCGTGTTTTTCTATCACTGACGACAAAGCGTAAAGTGACCAGGCAATTCCGCCCGGCTCAAAATTGACTGAGCCATCCTGATTTTGAAATCCGTCCCAGCAAAAATGCCCGAGAACGATGATGGATGAAGAATTCATGCTTACTTTTCGTTAAACTTTAAAGATACGATTTTGCAGTTGGAAGGAAAAAAGAAGAGCCGTCTAAATTAACTCTTTATTTTGATTATAATTTTACCCGTTCTGGCTTCAATTACTAATATTTGCTAATTTCACTTGCGCTGATCAACATCATTTTATCAATCCCGGGAATTTTCCTATGAAATTAAAATCTGTTTTATTGCTTACCATTTTCTTTTGTGCAGGTTCTGTCTTCGGTCAGATTTCTGATTCACTCAATCAAAAGAATCAATCTACGTTTACTGTAAAACCTAAATCAAAAGATCTGAAAGTTTTGAAAACACCTGACGCTTTTTATTCAGAGACGGTAAAGGTGCTTTCATTAAACGATCGGGTTTCAGTCGTGGATTCAATGGGATCCTTTTATAAAATAACCTCAGAAAATGGCGATTTTTCTGGCTTTGTCCCAAAATCATCCGTTTTACGTCCGGATCAAATTAATTCAGCAGACAAAATTCAAATTGTTGATAAAGACGAATTACTTTACCGTGTTGAACTTAGAAAAACCGATTTGATTATCGGCATTCTTGCATTGGGCCTTGCGTGGGATTATGCTTTTACAACTTCAGATATGAACAAAGCCCTTCAAAAAATTGATAAATCAGGACTATCTATCAATACAGATAATCTCAAGAGTTCAAGAAATACAAAATTTACACTGGCTGCTATTTTCGGTCTCGTGGGTTTGTATGAAGTTTATTCATCGGTTTCTGAAGTAAAAACAAACCCCTGAAAAAGCTGAAAGGGTTACCATTTCTTTACAAAACTTTCCGGCACTTAAAAAGATGAGAATCATCCCGTTCAATACTTTCATTTATGGAAGAAAAAATTTACTTTTACTTGTTCACATCATGGTGTGGACAAGCATTGGAAAACAGGTTGAATCTCTGTGAATAACTATGTGTTTTTAGGGTTCTGCCAAAAGTACTGTGGATGAGTGGGGATAATCTGTGGGCAAATAACCCTTTTTATCAGCCAGAGAAAGTGGATAAGTCAGGGTTCGATTTCAGGTCAGAAATGGCCTAAGACCCAAAAGTTAACCAGTTATCAACATACCCACAGCCTCTACAAGTTTTCTACATCAACATTTTAAATCTTAAGTATTATTATTTTTCCTTTCAGGGAGCAAGCGCATGAAATTCAAGGTCAATTCAAGTATCCTTCTGAAAAGCCTGAATAAAGTGAACAGTGTCGTACCGGCTAAAACACCTCTTCCAATCCTTGAAAACATCCTATTTGACCTGAAAGCAGACGTTCTTACCCTTTCTGCTACCGATCTTGAAGTTTCAATGACGACTACAGTTATGGTAACCGGATCTCAGGACGGTAAAGTTGCAGTTCCTGCAAAACGTCTGATCGATACCTTGAAAGCCTTACCTGAAACCAGTCTGGCTTTTGACATCAATGATTTAAATCAGATTACTTTTTCAACCGATCGTGGAACGTATAAACTTTCCGGTGAAAATGGTGAAGAATTTCCAAGTACACCAGATCTCGAAACCGGCTATGCCATTTCAATCAGCAGCAAGCAACTTGCCCGGATGATCAATCATACTTTGTTTGCCGTTTCAACAGATGAACTTCGTCAGGCCATGATGGGTGTTTTATTCCAGATCAATTTTGATGAATTTAAAACAGTTGCCACCGATGGTCACCGTCTCGTTGCCTTCAGTTACAAAGCTTTCAGCTCTGAAGAAAACAAAAACTTCATCATTCCTTCCAAGGCTTTAAATATTCTTCTTAAAAATATTGACGGACCTGAAACGCCAATCACCATTGACGAAAAGTTTGTTTCTTTCAAATTTGAAGAAGGAACTCTGACATCCCGGTTAATAAAAGAAAACTATCCGAATTATGAAGCTGTGATTCCGAATGAAAATAACCGGAACATGGTCATCAATAATCATGATTTAAAAGCAGGTGTTAAACGGGTTTCTCTGTTTGCAAATTCAAGTACTCACCAGATACGGTTTGCAATGGGTGAAGAACCGTTGAAAATTTTTGCTGAAGATTTTGATCAGGGTCGGTCAGCAACAGAAAATATTCCTTCATTGTTTACCGGCGAATCTCTCGAAATCGGGTTTAACGCCAATTATATCCAGGATATTCTCGATCATATTGAAACTGATGAAGTCCGCTTTGAATTTTCAGGTCCGACACGGGCTTCTGTTGTACTTCCGGCAGCTCAGGAAGAAAACGAAAATATTCTTATGCTGGTTATGCCGGTTCGGATCAACAGTTAACGAATGTTCCTTCAAGAACTCGGGGTTTCCGATTTCCGGAATCACCCCGAAACCCGCCTTACCTTTCAGCGCAATGTCTCGATCTTCTACGGTAAAAACGGGCAGGGAAAAACCAACCTGCTCGATGCCATTTACTATCTTTGCCTGACAAAATCCTTCCAGGTTTCATCTGAACTGCTTTGCATCCGTGACGAAACCAATTCTTTTTTTCTTCAGGGATATATGAAATCGGATTCCGGTCTGGAATCGGTTATCGATTCCCGCCTGACCAGACCCGACAGCAAATTCATTTCAATTAACGGACAAAAAATCAGGTCATCATCTGAAATTATTGGTCAGTTTCCGATTGTTTTGTTCACACTTGAAGACCGGCTGATCACCATGGGAACCCCGGCTGACCGGCGCCGTTTTCTTGATTCGGTTTTATTTCAGGTCAGTAAAGTTTACATGGAAGATTCCAGAAAATTAAAAAAAGCCATCAAACAGAGAAATGACCTTTTGCAATCTTCCGGGAAATTGACTGCTTCAGTTATTGAATTGTTTGAAGTGTGGACGGAAGAACTGATCCGGATTTCAATTCCTATTATAAAAAGAAGAATTTCCTTTCTCGCTGAATTCCGCAAAGAAATAGAACAGCTTTACAAAAATGAACTGGCTGGATTTGAACATCCCGACGTGAGATACAAATCGGGTGATCAGTTTATTGAAAATGAAGCTGATATTGAGCCCTGGCTCAGGCAGCAATCAAAAAATTTGAGGAATCAGGAATTAGATCGCAGAACCACTTTGATTGGTCCGCAACGGGACGATTTGTTTATCACGCTGGATGGAAAAGAAACCCGTTTTTTTGCTTCACAGGGACAGCACAAACTTTTTCTGCTTGCATTGAAAATTGCAATGTGGACGTATCTCAAAGAAAAAACAGGTGAAACCCCGATTGTTCTGGTTGATGATATTTTTTCAGAACTTGATTCAGACCGGCTTTCGATCATCAGTAATTTTCTTCCCAAACTCGGACAGGTTTTCATCACCATGACGGACCGGGAAACCCTAGCACTGCAGGGTGATTTCGACTTTTTCAGAGTGGAATCCGGGAGGGTTTATGGCGGGTAAATCACGGGTTGGAAAACTGGCTTCCATTCAGGATCTGATTCATTTTTATAAGAATCACACAACTGCCGGAAAAATCGTTAAAAAGTTTGATGTTTTAGCCGAATGGCCCACAATTGTCGGCGAAAGAATTGCCCAAGAAACGACTGCAGAAAAGATTGAAAATAAAATACTTAAGATTTCTGTGAAGAATTCATCCTGGCGTCAGGAGCTCACCTTCCGTAAAACCGAAATACTTACAAAAATCAATACACATTTCGGCGAAGAAATTGTAAAAGACATACTTTTTCGGTAAATTATCAGGTTATTTTCCAGTAAAAATTTAATGAAGTAAATATGTCAGAAATTGATGATTTAGAAGATCGGGCCGGTGATTACGGAGCCGAAAATATTACGGTTCTTAAAGGACTTGAAGCGGTAAGAAAAAGACCAGCCATGTACATCGGTGATGTTGGCGTAAGAGGTCTTCACCACCTGGTTTATGAAGTCGTAGATAACTCAATCGACGAAGCACTTGCCGGTTATTGTACTGAAATCAGCGTTTACGTCCATACCGATAATTCAATAACCGTTGTAGATGACGGCCGTGGTATCCCGGTAGAAATTCATAAGGAAGAAGGCATTCCGGCTATTGAGCTGGTTATGACCGTACTTCATGCCGGTGGTAAGTTTGACAAAGACACCTACAAAGTTTCAGGCGGACTTCATGGCGTGGGTGTTTCCTGTGTCAATGCGCTTTCCTCAAAGTTGGTTGCAACCGTTCACCGTGACGGGAAAATCCATCAGATTGAATTCCATCGTGGTATCACTCAGGGCAAACTTAAATATCTGGGGGAAACTGAAAAGCGGGGAACCACCGTTACCTTCCTTCCTGATTCTGAAATTTTTCAGGAAAGTGTTTATCACGCAGACATTCTCATCGACCGTCTCAGAGAACTGGCTTTTCTGAATCCCGGTTTGAAAATTAATTTTATTGATGAACGTGATACCCCGGTTGAAACGCTTTCTTATTGTTATGAAGGTGGTCTGATTGAATTCGTGAGATACCTCGACGAAACCAGAACCAGCAAAATGAAGGAACCGGTTAATATTTTAGGTGAACGTGACAATGTCGTGGTTGCTGTCGCCTTTCAGTACAACGATTCCTACAATGAAAATGTGTTTTCGTATGTGAATAACATCAACACGCATGAAGGTGGAACTCACGTAACCGGTTTCAGAAAAGCGTTAACCCGTACGCTCAATGCCTACGCAGGTAAAAATGATCTGATGAAAAACGCCAAAGTTCAGCTCACCGGCGATGACTTCAGAGAAGGTTTGACGGCTGTTGTTTCGGTGAAAGTGCCTGAACCGCAGTTTGAAGGTCAGACCAAGACGAAATTAGGTAACTCAGAAGTTCAGTCAATCGTTGAAACGATGGTGAACGATAAACTGGCTGAATTTCTTGAAATGAATCCGGCAATCGGAAAATCCATTCTTGAAAAAGTAATTCTGGCTGCCCAGGCCCGTGAAGCTGCACGGAAAGCCCGTGATCTTACCCGCCGTAAATCTGCTCTCGATAGCATGACCCTTCCGGGAAAACTGGCCGACTGTTCAAATGCAAATCCTGCTGAAACCGAAATCTACATTGTGGAAGGGGATTCTGCAGGCGGATCTGCAAAAATGGGCCGTGATCGCCGTTTTCAGGCTATTCTTCCGCTGAAAGGTAAAATCCTCAACGTTGAAAAAGCACGTCTCGACCGGATTCTTGAAAATGAGGAAATCCGGAATATTGTAACGGCCATGGGTACTTCCATCGGAAACGATGAGTTTGATATTGCAAAACTTCGCTATCACAAAATCATCATCATGACGGATGCTGACGTTGACGGTGCCCACATTCGTACACTTCTTCTTACCTTCTTTTTCCGTTATTTCAGGGATTTGATTCTGCTGGGTCACATTTATATTGCTGATCCGCCTTTGTACAAAGTGAAAAAAGGTAAATATGAGAAATATGCCTGGACGGAAGCTGAACGTGACGGATATGTGAAGGAAATCAGCGGTGAAACCGGTCGTGATACAAACATTCTGATCAACCGGTTTAAGGGTCTCGGTGAAATGAATCCGGAGCAGCTCTGGGATACAACCATGAATCCTGAAACCCGTACGCTTCAGCTGGTGACCATGGATAATGCCACCGAAGCTGATCATATTTTCTCGATTCTGATGGGTGATGTGGTTGAACCCCGCCGTGCCTTCATTGAGAAAAATGCCAAATACGTCAGAAATCTGGACGCCTGATTTTTTAACTTTCTGCCGGCATGAAATGCTCATTCCGGAATGACTTCATTTTTTTACTGAACTAACTTTTTATTATGGCCAACGATCGCATTAAAATTAACCCGATAGTCGATGAGATGAAACTCTCTTATCTCGACTATTCCATGTCAGTGATTGTATCACGGGCATTGCCTGACGTCAGAGACGGACTTAAACCTGTTCACCGCCGTGTTTTATATGGTATGAGTGATCTTGGAATGGGTGCCGGACGTGCTTTCAAGAAATCTGCCCGTATTGTCGGGGAAGTGCTTGGTAAGTATCACCCGCACGGTGACAGTGCTGTTTATGAATCAATGGTTCGGATGGCACAGGATTTCTCTCTTCGCTATCCTCTGGTAGACGGACAAGGTAACTTTGGTTCCGTGGATGGTGACAGTGCAGCAGCTATGCGGTACACTGAAGTCCGGATGAAACGGCTTGCCGAAGAAATGCTGAAAGATCTCGACAAAGAAACCGTCGATTTTCAGCCAAACTTTGATGATACGCTTCAGGAACCCCGTGTTCTGCCAAGTGCAATTCCCAATCTGCTGATCAACGGAGCTTCCGGTATTGCCGTTGGTATGGCGACAAACATTCCGCCTCATAATCTGGCTGAAGTTATTGATGCCTGTCTGGCCATGATCAAGAATCCGGATATTGAAAATGTGGATCTGATGGAGTTCGTTAAAGCTCCTGATTTCCCGACCGGTGGTACGATTTATGGCATGTCAGGCGTTCGTGAAGCTTACCGGAGCGGCCGTGGCCGTTGCGTCATCCGGGCAAAAGCCAATTTTGAAACCCGTGCCAACGGACGTGAATCTCTCATCATCACCGAAATTCCCTATCAGACCAACAAAGCCAGCATCATTGAAAAAATTGCTGACCTCGTTAAAGAGAAAAAAGTTGAAGGTATTTCAGACATTCGTGATGAATCTGACCGGGACGGAATGCGCATTGTCATCGAACTGAAAAAAGATGCTATGGGCACCGTGGTTCTGAATCAGCTTTATAAATACACCCAGCTTCAGAATACGTTTGGTATTATTATGCTGGCCCTCGTCAACGGTGCTCCCCGGGTTCTTGCCCTGAAGGAAATGATTCACTACTATCTGGAACACCGGATGGATGTGGTCGTTCGCCGGACAAAATATGATTTAAAGCAAGCGCAGCATAAAGCCCATATTTTAGAAGGGTTGAAAATAGCCCTTGATCATCTCGATGAAGTGATTAAACTGATCCGAAATTCTCCGGATACAGAAACAGCTCATGCCGGTTTGATGACCAGTTTTGGTTTATCTGAAATTCAGTCAAAAGCCATTCTGGAAATGAGACTTCAGCGTCTTACCGGACTTGAGCGCCAGAAGATTGAGGATGAATACCGTGAACTGATGATTCTTATCGGTAAACTTCAGGAAATTCTGGGTTCAGTTACGCTCAGATGGGATATTATTGCTCAGGAATTAACTGACATCCGAACCAAATATTCAGATGCACGTCGAACTGAAATGGTTCAGGCCGACGATGAATTTGATATGGAAGATCTGATCTCTGATGATGAAGTTGTGATTACCATTTCTCACAATGGGTTCATGAAACGGGTTCCGATTACTGAATACCGGTCACAAAACCGTGGCGGACGTGGCATTACAGCAGCAGCTGTTGGTGATACCGATTTCATTGAGCACATGATCGTGACCACGAACCACAATTATATTCTCTTTTTCACGAGTCATGGCCGGTGTTACTGGCTGAAGGTTTGGGCTGTTCCTGAAGCCGGGCGTCAATCGCGCGGACGTTCAATCGCCAATCTTCTCGAAATGCGTGAAAATGAAAAAGTCGCAGCTTTCATTACAGTTAAAAACTTTGATGAACCCGGCTTTATCATCATGGCAACCCGCAAGGGAATCATCAAGAAAACTGAGCTTGATTCTTACAGCAATGTGAGAAAGGGCGGAATTATTGCCATAAACATCCGTGAAGAAGATGAACTGATTGAAGCCCGTCTGACCAATGGCGAACATAACGTCATTATCGGAACAAAGAACGGGAAAAGTATCCGGTTCCATGAATCCGATGTGCGTGACATGGGTCGTACTGCAACCGGTGTGAAAGGTGTAACTCTGGGTGCAGGCAATGAAGTGGTTGGGATGGTAACAACTGATCGTCTGGATTCTTCGTTACTGGTTGTAACCGCAAAGGGAATGGGAAAACGGTCACCGTTGGATGAATACCGTGTTCAGACCCGTGGCGGTAAAGGTATTGCAACGGTGAAGGTGACTGAAAAAACCGGTAACCTGGTTTCTATCAAAGAAGTTGACGATACCAAAGATCTGATGATTATTACCACCGGCGGTACCATTATCCGTCAGTCGTGTGATCAGCTTCGTGATATTGGCAGAAACACTCAGGGTGTCAGACTCATCAGATTGCAGGAAGGTGATTCGATCGCTTCAGTTGCGGTTGTTGTGAAAGATGACACTATTATTGTAGAGGATATCGAAAATCCAGGTTTGCCGGACCCCAATCCGGGTGAAATCGTTAGTTAATTTAAAGTGCCGGTATATCCGGCATTTTTTTTGCCTCTACTTTCATCAGGGTGAAATAAAGTAGAATTTCATATTTTATTCGTATTTTTGTTACAATAAAACCGGATCATCACCCTTCTGTGAACAAGAATGAAACATCTATTCATTATTCTGACTTGTTTTATTCTGGTTTCCGGGTTATCTGCCTGTGCCCCTCTGCAAACAAAAATCAGTGGTGAAACCTACCACAAAACTGAGCGGTCTGTCTTTGAAATTCAACTGGCAATCGATCAGCACATTCCTGAACTCAGAAAAATTCACCGGGAACTTCTCAGAAGCCGCCAACTTGGATTCAAAGAAGGTGTTATTGTTTTTCAGTTTGAAATCAACCCGGATGGATCGGTAGGGAATTATAAAATCGTCAAAAACACCTTTTTTCCACTGATTGGTGAAAGAATTAAAAAAGAAGTCCTGACCTGGAAATTCGAACCTGTCTATTCTGTTAATGTCCAAACCGTTGAATTACCTTTGGCCTTCACTGAAGATTAAAAAAAAAGCCAGTCTTGCGGACTGGCTTTTTTGAATTAAAGATCTTTTCAGATCAGCAATCATAGTAGAAAGCATATTCAATTGGGTGCGGATACATGGAAGCAGGTTTAACTTCTTTTTCCATTTTGTAACTAACCCATTGTTCAATAACTTCTTCAGGGAAAACTCCGCCACGTGTCAACCAGTCATGGTCGGCTTCGAGGTTCTTCAATGCTTCATAAAGTGAAGCAGGAGTTGAAGGAACATTAGCCAATTCTTCCGGTTTCATATCGTAGATGTCTTTATCTAAAGGTTCACCCGGATGGATCTTGTTGATCACACCATCAATACCGGCCATTGCCATTGCAGCAAAAGCAAGATAAGGGTTACAGCTTGGATCTGGACAACGGAATTCGATACGTTTTGCTTTTGCTGAATCTCCGGTAACAGGAATCCGAACAGAGGCAGAACGGTTACGTTGAGAATACGCAAGGTTAACTGGTGCTTCAAAACCTGGAATCAAACGACGATAAGAGTTTAAGGTCGGGTTGGTAAGGGCAAGCAAAGCTGGTGCGTGTTTCAGGATTCCACCGATGTAGTACATGGCAGTTTCGCTGAGGTTAGCATAACCATTTCCATAGAATAGAGGTTTTCCATCTTTCCAGAGAGATTGGTGGCAGTGCATACCTGAACCATTGTCACCCTGAATTGGCTTGGGCATGAAAGTAACAGTTTTACCTTCATTATAGGCCACATTCTTGATCACATATTTAAAAAGACTGATGTTGTCTGCACAACGGGTAAGTGTGTCAAACTGAATTCCGATTTCGCACTGACCGGCAGAAGCCACTTCGTGGTGAAGCACTTCAACTGTTAAACCAACATCGTGAAGAACGTTAGACATCTTCATGCGGAGGTTTGCGAGTTTGTCTTTAGGAGCAACAGGGAAATATCCTTCTTTCAGACGGTGTTTGTAACCCAGGTTAGGACCTTCATCCCGGCCGGTGTTCCATTCAGCTTCTTCAGAATCTACTTCATAGTAAGAAAAGTTGGAAGACGTATCATACTGAACGTTATCAAATACAAAGAATTCAGCTTCAGGACCAAAAAAGACAGTATCAGCAATTCCGGTTGAACGGATGTAAGCTTCAGCTTTTTCAGCAATACCACGGGTACAACGTTCGTAGCGTTCACGGGTGATCGGATCGTAAATATCACACATTAATGAGATAGTTGGCTGATCATAGAAAGGATCAATAAAAGCCGTTACCGGATCAGGAATCATGAGCATGTCAGATTCATGAATAGATTTCCATCCGCGGATAGAGGATCCGTCAAAAGGTTTTCCTTCAGTAAAAGTTGCTTCAGAAAACTGTGAAATCGGATAGGTGGTATGCTGAAGACTACCGATAAAGTCCATAAACTTAAAGTCAACAAACTTTACGTTATTAGCCTTTATCATTCCCATGGCTTTGGCAATGGCGTCGTTTTTGCTCATAAGTGCTCTCCTTGTAGTGATTAAAAAAAATCAGTCTGGGAGGGGAATAACAGAACTTTCCTTAATCGTTGATAAAACGATGCTGGTTTTTGTCCCGTGAACACCATCCCAGGATTGAATCTTGCTTAAAAGCCATTCGATTTCAGACGTATTTCTTACTTTAATTTTCAGCAGGTGACTGCCTTCGCCGGTAATCGAGTGGCATTCAGTTATATGTTGGGTTTCGGCAATGGCTTTGGTAAATGATTCATAATATTTACTTCCATCTACATTTACAGTAATGAAAGCACTGATATCAAATCCTAGCCGTTTTGCATCAAGGATGACTGAATATCCTTTGATAATTCCCTTGTCTGTCATTTTCTTCATCCGTTCACTGACGGCAGGAAGGGAAAGGCCGACTTCTGCAGCAATTTCATTTCTTCTTCTGCGACCGTTGGCCATCAGAATCTGAAGGATTTTTAAATCTATGCTGTCTAGTTTTTCAATCATCATATAACTGGTTCCTGCAAATTTATTAAGTTAAAAAGTAAAAAACAAGATATGGTTTTAAAAAGTTAAGTATATTTCAATTCCACTTTAGAATTGAAGGAGAAAATCAAGACAAACGACCTGATTTTGTGAAATAGTTTAAATTTTTTATAAACTGAAATGGCAATTTACGAAAATAATTTAAATAGTAAATAACAATCAGCTAAAATAATAAGCCCGTGAACGATTAGAATCTAATTAAAAAGGGATAAAAATATCCACTATAATCAGAATCGAAAGACTTAATAATTTTATGTGGATAACTTGTTGGTAAATGAAACGGATAGGGAATTCAGTGTATAGCTATCAACATGTAAAATGTAATAATGTTATCATAAAACATTATAAAATATAGATATACCATAAATACCAGAGATGTTGATAACTTTTTTCTTCCGGGAATTCAAAATGTGCACAATTGTTGAAATCTGATTTCTCTACCGTAATTTTGTTCACACTTGCAAATCAAATTGTATTCACCCCCAAATTTTTGAAAAATCTGCTTTTATGGTTAACGCCGCTGATGCGCGTGAGGTATGGCAAAAATGCCTCAGTATAATAAAAAAAGAAATCACAGTTCAAACTTATAGAACCTGGTTCGAACCTATTTCTCCTGTTAGTCTGTCCGGAAATGAACTTATGGTTCTGGTTCCAAGTAAATTTCATTATGAATGGATCGAAAGCCATTTTGTTAGTATTCTGAGAAAATCAATTACCCAAACTCTGGGTGCCTCATCCATTCTTAAATATCAGATTGCACGAGAAGAAGATGACCCTGAGGTTTTTATTCCTGAAGACCGAATTCAGGATCCGGTTTCGGTTCAGGGGAACAGACAGCCGGCAGGAAATGGTGTAAAACTATCCTACGGAACAAACCCCAAGCCTCTGAATGATGATCTTGTCCCCAACAACCTGAACGATAAGTACACATTTGATACCTTTATTAAAGGTGACAGTAACCAATTAGCACGTGCTGCAGCTTTTGCAGTTTCTGAAAATCCGGGTTCCAATTCATTCAATCCTCTTTTTATATATGGTGGTGTCGGACTTGGCAAAACCCACCTGATACAGGCGATCGGAAACCGGGTTGCAAAATCAGGGAAAGTTAGAAATATTCTCTATGTTTCTTCAGAGCGGTTTACAGTTGATTTCGTCAATTCAATCCAGCATAACCGGGTTTCTGAGTTTTCAACGTTTTACCGGAATGTTGATCTTTTAATTGTTGATGACGTTCAGTTCTTCTCGGGAAAAGAAAAGACCCAGGAAGAATTTTTCCATATTTTTAATACGCTTCACCAATCCGGGAAACAGATTGTACTGACGTCTGACCGTCCGCCAAAAGATATGAAGTTTTTTGAAGAGCGGTTACTCAGCCGGTTTCAATGGGGACTTGCTGCTGACATTCAGGCACCCGATCTTGAAACGCGGATTGCAATTCTGAATCATAAAGCTGCCCAGCAGGAATTTGTTCTCGATTCTGAAGTGATTGA
Organism: Bacteroidota bacterium; assembly: GCA_017303995.1. Classification (GTDB taxonomy): domain Bacteria; phylum Bacteroidota; class JABWAT01; order JABWAT01; family JABWAT01; genus JAFLBE01. The sequence goes on from JAFLBE010000021.1 coordinate 47,116, forward strand.
ATTTATTGCAGTGAATGTAACCAATAACGTTCGGCAGCTCGAGGGTTGTCTGGTTAAACTTATGGCTCAGGCCAGTCTGACCGGCGCAAGCATCAATCTTGGTATGGCCCGGGATGCTTTGCGTGACATTATCAAACCGTCAAAAATCAATTTATCAATAGAATCCATCCAGAGAATTGTTAGTGAATATTTTGGAATTTCGCATGATTTGCTGATTGACGGAACCCGGAAACAGGAGATTGTTCGTGCACGGCAGATTGCCATGTATCTGGCAAAGGAATTTACCCAATCCAGTCTGAAAACTATCGGCAATCATTTCGGGCGACGTGATCACACAACCGTTATCCATTCGTGTGAATCGGTTAAAAACCAGGCGGAAACCAATGATAAGTACAAGAAAACACTCGATGACATCCGCAGAAAAATTGAAATGAGCATGTAACCCGCTTCTATCACTTCAAAAACGTTTACAGTAAATGAAATCACAATTCTTTTTAGGTATTGCCGGCAATATTGGTTCAGGGAAATCTTCTCTCACGACGAAGCTTGCCAAACAATACAATTTTATGCCTTTTTTTGAATCGGTTGAAGACAATCCTTACCTGTCTGATTTCTATAAGGATATGAACCGGTGGTCTTTTCATCTTCAGGTTTACTTTCTTTCCTCACGGTTTCATCAGCAAAACAAACTGGATAAACTGAACAAGTCGATCATCATGGATCGTACGATTTATGAAGACGCTGAAATCTTTGCAAAAAACCTGAATGTCATCAATATGCTCGATGACCGGGATTATAAAAATTACCTGGCACTTTATGAAGAGATGACGTCCTTCCTGAAGGTTCCCGACTTGCTGATTTATCTCAGAGCATCTGTACCAACACTGGTGAGACAGATTCAGCTTCGGGGAAGAGAATATGAATCTTCCATTTCTATTGAATATCTGAACCGGTTAAATGAATTGTATGAAACCTGGATTTCGAATTATGACAAAGGGCCGAAATTGATCATCGAAACCGATGATTTGGATTTTGTAAACCTGGAAGAAGACTTCGGAAAAGTCTTAAAAATGGTAGATGGCCGTCTTTTTGGTATGTTTCCGATGTAATTCTGATCAAATAATGAATAAATGAGACTTATAAAATAGAGAACTCTTGCGGTTAGCTTGAAAAAATGCTAAATTTGCGGTTCTCTGAAAAAAGTGAAGTAGTGGAGTTTTAAATAAAATGAAAAGAACATTTCAACCCAGCAACCGGAAAAGAAGAAATAAACACGGTTTCCGGTCACGGATGGCAACCAAGAATGGTCGCCTTGTACTGAAAAGAAGAAGAGCTAAAGGAAGAAAACGCCTGAGCGTTAGCGATTCAAACTAGTCGCGGTAAGGGTTGAGCCATTAAGCAATTTGGTCTCCCCCGAACCAAAATACTCAGGGGAAAAATCGCCTTCCAGCATATTTATGAAAACGGGACTGTGTTCAGCAATCCCGTTTTTGTTTTACGCTTTATGGTTATTCCGCGTCCAGCAAATGAGTCAGAATTTTTCAAAGTGGCGTTCTCGGTCAGTAAGCGATCAGGTAATGCTGTTTTCAGAAACTCGGTCAAGCGCCGGATGAGGGAAATATTCCGTTTGAACCAGGGATTGATTTCTTTTTCAATTAAAGATGACCAGCAGTTAACCCTGGCTTTCTATTTCCGGAAGCGTAAGTCTTCCGGCCTACGCTACCAGATCTTGGAACAAGCGATGGTGGATCTCATCAGGCAACTTAACAAGGTTCATGAGAACAATCCTGATCGTCTTGATTAAGTTTTACAAGATGGCCATTTCGCCATACTTCCCGCCTACCTGCCGGTTCACCCCCACTTGTTCCCAGTATTCCATTGATGCTTTAACGAAATACGGAGCTTTTAAAGGCTCAGTCCTCTCCGTAAAAAGAATTTTCCGGTGTCATCCGTTTTCACACGGCGGACATGATCCGGTTCCATAAACAGGAGTTTGTATGGATCGCAATAATACAATTGGTTTAGTTCTGATATCTGTCATTTTTGTTGGATGGTTTTACTGGTCTTATTCCCAGCAGGAAGCTATTGTCAAATCAAAAAAAGAAACTATAGTTTCTGATTCCACTACCGTTAAAAAAGATACAGCAACAGCACCTGTTATTGCCAGTCCTGTTATTGCACCTGTTTCGGCAAGTGATACTCTGTTTGCTGTTGCTGATACGGCTTCAAGCACAGTTACCATTACAACCCCCGATTATACGGCTACCTTATCTGGAAAGGGAGCTGTTTTGACTTCCTTTCAAATTGATAAATATCTGAATCTTGGCAAACCGGTTGAACTGATTTCTGAACCCAAAACCGGGAACTTGAATTATCAGCTCAAACTCGCAAACGGTTCAGTTGTAAATACACGTGATTTATCCTTCAAATTAATGAATGATAAATCTGATTATGTTCTGAAAGGCGATAAAGATTCTATACAGATCGCATTTTCATCGAACACGGTAAATAATCAGGTTATTCTTGCTACCTATACTTTTCATAGTTCTGGTTATGTAATCGATCATAAACTGGTTCTGAAAGATTTTCAAACGGTTCTTACCTCCCAACAGATTCTTCTTGAATGGAAAAATGGTATCGCTTATTCTGAACCAGATAAGGTTGCGGAAGCAACTGGTGCAGAAGCTTTTTACCATGCTGAAGATAATCATGATAATCTTAATGCAACAGCAACTGATGTTGATGAAGAATTGATTTATGCTAAATCGTTTAACTGGACTTCCATCCGTACCAAATATTTCGCAGTGGCACTTGAGAATGTTGACAAGAAGGCCAACTCAGCAAAAATTTATGGGCGAACCTATAATGATGCTCAGGAAAAGCCTACTGAAATTTATAACATGATTCAGTACATTCCCTATAACGCTGAATCGTATTGGGAAAAATCAACACGCATCACGCTTACCCCTTTAGATTATTATTACCTCAAAGGTCTTGATAACGAACTTCAATCGATGATGTCATTAGGGATACCCTGGGTCGTAAAACCTATTTCTGAATATTTTGTTCTTCCTCTGTTTATTTTCCTGAAAAATTACCTTCCTTCATGGGGATTGGTCATCATCATCTTTACGCTGATTATCAAGCTTCTTCTTTATCCGCTGACTCAGTCACAGACTCAGGGAATGAAGAAAATGGCTACCGTTGCTCCGCTGATGAAGGAGATGCAGGAAAAATATAAAGACGATAAAGAAAAACTCCAGCAGGAAATGTTAAAGCTGTATCGTGAGCATGGTTACAATCCGCTTGCCGGATGCTTACCCATGTTGCTGCAAATGCCAATTCTTTTTGCACTTTATACGGTTTTTGCAAATGCAATTGAGTTTCGTCAGTCTTCATTCTTATGGATCGATGATCTTAGTTTGCCTGACATGCTATTCCACCTTCCGTTTACCATTCCGTTTTATGGAAGTCACTTTTCATTATTCGCTTTTCTTGTTGCCGGATCTCAGATTATCCAGATGAAAATGCAGCCTCAAACAGACAAAACTCAGGCAGCAATTATGATGTGGGTTTTCCCGGTTATGATGCTGATGATTTTCAATAATCTTTCTGCTGGATTGAACATGTATTACTTCCTGTTCAACGTGCTGACTCTTGCTCAACAGTGGTTCTATAATCAAAAAGAATCAAGTCTGCTTTCCAATTCAGTTACGGTAACAACCGGGAAAAAATGAATTCACTGGATGATCCGATTGTAGCCCTTGCCACGCCGCCGGGTGTCGGTGGCCTGGCTGTCATCAGGGTTTCTGGTGTCGGATCTGTTCAGCGTGTTGCCCCTTTCATCCAATCTGCAAAACCGGTCACCGGTCTTCATTCCCATCAAGTTCAGTACGGACATTTTAAAACCGGTGATGGCCGTCTTCTTGACGAAGTTCTCGTCACCTGTTTTCTTTCCCCGAAAAGTTTTACTACTCAGGATACCATAGAAATCTCCTGCCATGGAGGTCCGGTTGTTGTCCAATCCATTATTGCTGAACTTACGTCGTCGGGAATCCGTCATGCTGAACCCGGAGAATTTACAAAACGTGCTTTTCTTTTCGGCCGGATTGATTTAGCTCAGGCTGAATCCGTTGCTGATCTGATCCATTCCTCAAGTACACTGTCCCAGCAATCTTCTCTTTTTCAACTCTCGGGAATTTATTCTGACCGGCTGAAAACGATTCGAAAAGATCTGATTGACTATATTGCACTTCTGGAACTGGAACTGGATTTTTCGGATGAGGATGTAGAATTTGCATCCAGACAGAAACTGATAATTCAGCTTGATTCTATCATTGAATTTATTGGCCGGATTACGTCGACATATTTGACCGGCCGGTTTATCAGAGAAGGTGCCCGGATTGTGATTGCCGGGAAACCCAATGCGGGCAAATCGACTTTGCTGAATCTGCTGCTGGGCCATGACCGGGCAATTGTTTCTCCTATTCCGGGAACAACACGGGATACGATTGAAGAAACCCTGAATATTGAAGGAATTCCGTTCCGGATTATTGACACTGCCGGCATTCGTGAAACCGAAGATTCGGTAGAAAAAATTGGTGTCGAACGGACTTTGGATTCTATCCGCAGAGCCAATATTCTAATTTATATTTTTGATATTGGATTGGGTCTTGATCAGGATGAGCTTGATTTTCTTGATAAAGTTAAATCAGCAAACCCGGAAATTGTAATACTCAAAGCCGGTAATAAATCTGATCTTGCCGGAATGAAAAATGAGGGGAACGATGTTATTCCCATCAGTGCTTTAAAAGATGATGGAATTTCTGATTTAAAACATGCAATTGTTTCTAAAGTTCTCGGAAATAAATCGTTGAACGAAGCCTCAGAATCAGTCACAAATGGACGTCACTATCAGGCGTTAACGCTTGCACTCGAAGCGGTTAAATCCGGCCGGACCGGAGTTATTGATGGAATCAGTCAGGATTTTATTTCCGCTGACATCCGTCACGCCATTAATCAGATCGGGGAGATCACAGGGGAAGTTACAACTGATGAAATCCTCAATACCATATTTGCTAATTTTTGTATAGGGAAGTAAGCCGTGTTTGCCTGGGATGAAGTTTATGATGTGATTGTGGTGGGTGGCGGTCATGCCGGCTGTGAAGCGGCATGGGCTCCGGCAAAAATGGGACTTCGTACTTTACTTGTAACGATGAACCTGAATACGATTGCCCAGATGTCGTGTAACCCGGCAATTGGCGGAACCGCAAAAGGTCACCTCGTCAGGGAAATTGATGCACTCGGTGGCGTTATGGCCAGAATTATTGATAAAGCCGGAATTCAGTTCAGGATGCTGAACCGAAGTAAAGGTCCTGCCGTTTGGTCACCCCGTGCGCAAGCCGACCGGACGCAATACGGTGTTGCCATGAGAGAACTTCTTGAAACCGTTCCCAACCTTGAATTCCGCCAGGATTCAGTTTTTGATATTCTGATTGAAAATAATGTGGTCAAGGGAATCCGCACTTCACTGGGTTTAACGATCTACGCCAAAACGGTTGTGCTGACAACCGGTACGTTTATGAACGGAACTATCCATGTTGGGATGACAAACCTGAAGGGCGGAAGAAGTGGTGAAGCTGCAAGTTTTGGAATTACTGATACGCTTCTCCGGCATGGATTTGTCTCGGGCAGATTGAAAACCGGAACACCGCCGAGAGTTGACAAACGTTCAATTGATTATTCAAAAGTTGAAGTTCAGCACGGTGATACGCCGGCCGAACCCTTTTCGTTTTACTCAAAGGGAATCACCAATCCGCAGATTCCCATGTACATGACATCGACAAACGAAGAAACTCATGCCATTCTCAGAACCGGCTTTGATGAAAGCCCCATGTTTGGTGGCAGGATTCAGGGAATCGGACCCCGTTACTGTCCGTCGATCGAAGATAAAATAAATCGTTTTGCAGAGAAGACATCACACCATCTTTTTCTTGAGCCCGAAGGATTGTACACCAACGAAATGTACATCAATGGTTTTTCAACTTCATTGCCGGAAGCTGTTCAGCTTAAAGCCTTGAAAACGGTTCCGGGTTTGGAAAATGTGAAGATGATCCGTCCGGGTTATGCCATTGAATATGATTATTTTCCGCCTTACCAAATCAAACTTTCCATGGAAACCAAGCTGGTAAAAGGTCTCTTCTTTGCCGGTCAGATTAACGGAACTTCCGGTTATGAAGAAGCTGCAGCTCAGGGATTAATGGCCGGAATCAATGCCGGACTTTCTGCACGGAACGAAGAACCTCTGATACTGAAAAGATCTGAAGCTTACATTGGTGTCATGATAGATGATCTTGTAAATAAAGGGACAGATGAACCTTACCGGATGTTTACCAGCCGGGCCGAACACCGGATTGCACTTCGTCAGGATAATGCAGATCGCCGGCTGATGGAAGCTGGTTTCAAAATCGGAACCATCGATTCGTCAGTGATTGAAATCATGCGGGAAAAGAAAGCCTTTATTGAGGAATTTACCCGTCGTTCCAAAACGATTTCTGTTCTTCCTGAGTGGGTGAATCCCTACCTGGAGTCTGTCGGAAGCAGTCCGCTTGAGCAAAAAATGAAGCTTGCAGACTTACTGAAGCGTCCGGAAGCAGAATTGAGTAAAATATCATCCCAAGTCCCTGAAATTAAAGAGTTTATCACGTCAAAACCCGAGTTTGAATCTTATTTGATTGATACCGAGATTGAAATCAAATATGAAGGCTATTTGCTCAGAGAACTTGAGCAGATTGAGAAGATGAACCGGTATGAGGAACTGCATATTCCTGGAAAAATAAACTACGATTCCATCCAATCTCTTTCTACTGAAGGACGGGAAAAGATGAAAAAGGTCAAGCCAGAAACTCTGGGCCAGGCCAGCCGGATTGCCGGCGTTACCTCTTCTGATGTCAGCGTACTCATGATTTATCTGAGGCATTAATGGAATTTGTTTCACGTGAAACACTCGAAAAATGGCTTTTTGTTGAGGCCACTTACCTTGAAGAATTCAACGAAAGAAACCGTTTACAACTGACACAGGAGCAGCTTGATCTGCTCATCGAATATGCCCGGTTCATTTGGGAAACCAATCAGATCATCAATCTGGTTTCAAGAAAAGATGAAATCAATATTCTGAGAAAACACATTTGCCATGGACTGGCTCTTAATATTCTGGCTAAGGATTATAAGTTCAAATCAGTAGTTGACTTCGGAACTGGCGGAGGAATTCCCGGAATTCCTTATGCTATTTCTCACCCCGACACGACTGTTATATTAACTGACTCTATCCAAAAAAAGATTACCGAGCTTGACGGTTTTATCCTCCATAATAAACTTCCGAATGTAAAAACAGTTCGCTCAAGAATTGAAGAATGGAAACCAACCGGAAGGATAAATGCAATCATGTCCCGTGGGGTTGGGACTATCAGGGACACCGTTCAGTGGACGAAGTCAATCCGTGCAGAAAACAAAGGGTTGGTTTACCTTTTTCTGAAAGGTGGCGATCTTGAAGAAGAGTTTGGACAAGCAGCCAAGTTTATGAAAACTGAAGTCACGAATGTGAAAATACTCCCACTGCAATTTTTTGGTTCTGATATGATTGGCGAGGATAAGTCACTTATTATTCTGGAGACAAAATGAAATCCAGAAAGGATCTCATTTCAGAGTTGAAGGGATTGCAAACCGAATCAAAATCAGATCACTATCCAGGTCTTGATTCACTGACTCCGGAGCAGGGAATTGAGTTATTTGTTCAGGATTATCTCGATTACCTTCCTGTTATTCTTACCCGGAAGGCGATCATTTCTAACGTTATTCTTGAAGCCAAAAGCCGGATAAAAAGTCAGAATAAAATTGTATATACGGGTGCCGGAACTTCAGGCAGGCTGGGGATTTTGGATGCTTCTGAATGTCCGCCAACCTTTGGCGTAGATTCAACTGTTTTTGTTGGGATTATTGCTGGTGGAGAAACGGCTATCCGGAATGCTGTTGAAGGTGCAGAAGATAATGAAGAGATGGGGATTGAGGATTATTCAACAGCGGGGATTTTGGTTTCTGATTTGCTGATCGGGATTACTGCTTCCGGACGTACTCCCTACGTAATGGCGCAACTCAAACTTCACCATGCCTTGGGTGGCAAAACCGTTCTCATTATCTGCAATGAAAAGCCCGAAGGTAGCTATCCGTTTGTTGATTATCTCATTGATCTGAATGTCGGAAAGGAAATACTGACCGGATCAACCCGTCTTAAATCTGGCTCATTAACCAAGATTATACTGAATCTGATTTCCACATTATCAATGACTCAGGTGGGTAAAGTTTGGGGTAATTATATGGTTGATCTGAAAGCTACCAACGAAAAACTGAAAGCCCGGGCTGTAAAAACCTTCATTGAAATTACCGGTGAATCTTTCGAAACAGCAGAATCCTTCCTTCAGAAATCCGACTTCCAATTAAAAACAGCCCTTGTCATGTTCTACAAATCCTGCGGAAAAGATCAGGCCGCACTATTTATTTCAGAAGCTGATGGTCAGCTAAAAAACCTGCTATGAATCCGATCTTCCCGGATGTTTCACGTGGAACATCCAAGCAAGCTTCCGTTCTTCTTTCAAAACAACCGATCACAATTGATTGGTCTTCCTATCTTTCCTTCCTGATTGCTGATTTCTATTCAAAGATTCCCGGCAGGTGCCTGGTTGTCGTTCCCGAAGATTTTAGAATACCTGCCCTTGTCGAAGACCTTGAAACTGTTAATCCTGATTTGTTTGTGCTTCATTATGAAGAACAGGATTGGGAACGGCTATATTCTGAAGAGACAGAACTGCGATTGATCAGCGAGAGAATAGAAACGCTCCGGATTTTACAGGATCGGGATAAGGCTGTTGTATTTTTATCGGCCAAAAGTATTCTTACCAAAGTGCCACCTCCAGCCAATTTTAACCGGGAAAAGTTACACCTGAGAGCCGGTAAATCAATCAGTTTTGAAAGCCTTCAGCATAATCTGGAACACTTTGGTTTTACCAGAGAAGATGTGGTTTCACGTCCGGGTGATTTTACAATCCGGGGTGGGATCGTCGATATCTTTAGTTTCGGTTCTGAGAATCCGGTAAGAATTGAATTCTGGGGAGATGACATTGATTCACTTCGTTACTTCGATGTGAAAACTCAGCGATCTATTGAAACGATAGAAAAGACAACGATTTATCCGAACTTTAACCGACCCAAATCGCTTTTGGCTCAGGTTTGTCTGCTCGAATATTTACAACCGGATGACTGGGTTTTATATCTTGATAAGGTCGGTTGCTGGAAACGGATTGAAGAATTTGATCCGGAGCAGGTTAGAAGAAAGACGGGAAATAACCAATCATTTTCATCACCGGAAGAGCTGCTTGTTTATGAAGATTTGGTTTCAGTTGCATCAATTGAAATCAAAGAACAATTGAATGAAGGCGTTGTTCCACAATCAAGACTTGGAATTGATGAAGCCAGTTTTCCGGTAAGAATCCGTGATTACCAGAATCAGGGTTACCGGATTTGGGTTGGCGTTGATCAGGACGCCCAATGGGACCGGATACAGAATTATCTCAAAAAGGATGAAAATCCTGTTCAGATTGAACTGTTAAAACCTTCGTTTCATGAAGGCTGGCTCGATACAGAAAACAAACAACTGATTCTTTCAGAGCATCTCATCTTTTCCCGATTCAGAAGAATTCAGCGTCGCCATCAGATCAAGATCAATACCGGAAACCGGATTGAGAATCCGCTTGACCTCAGACGGGGTGATTATGTGGTCCATGAAGACCACGGAATCGGGAAATTTGTTGGTCTGACCAAAATAAAAGTTGGAAATAAACTGACCGAGGTCATCAAAATTGAGTACACGAGTGGCGATACTTTATTCGTCAACGTCAAGAAAATAGATAAAATTCAAAAGTATTCGTCTCGTGACGGAGCGAGTCCGGCTCTGGCGAAAATTGGTTCTCCTGACTGGCAGAAACGTAAAGAGAGTACAAAAGCCAAAATCAGGGAAATTGCCCGTGATCTGATTCTGCTTTACAGCAAAAGAAAAAAGAAACCCGGATTTAAGTTTGCTCAAGACACACCCTGGCAGTCCGAATTGGAAGCATCGTTTATGTATGAAGACACACCCGATCAGGCCAAAACCATGATCAGTGTGAAAGAAGATATGGAAGATGCTCACCCCATGGATCGGCTGGTTTGCGGTGACGTGGGTTTTGGTAAAACTGAAATTGCCGTTCGGGCAGCCTTCAAAGCCATTCAGGATGGAAAGCAAGTCGCCATTTTGGTGCCTACAACAATCCTCGCCCAGCAGCACTACACAACATTTACTTCCCGAATGGCACAGTTCCCGGTTCGGATTAATGTGCTGAGCCGGTTTAAAACTGCAAAAGAAGCAAAAGAAATCAAAGAATCAATGACAGATGGAACACTTGATCTCGTCATCGGGACAACCAGTCTGATGGCCGGTGATATTAAGTTCAAAGATCTCGGTTTGCTGATCATTGATGAAGAGCATCGGTTTGGCGTAAAGGATAAAGAACGCATCAAAGCCTTAAAAGTCAATGTTGATGTTTTGGCTATGAGTGCAACCCCAATTCCAAGATCCATGCAGCTCAGTATGATGGGTGCGCGTGATATTTCAATTATTGCAACTCCTCCAGTCAACCGGATGCCTGTTGAAGTGACGCTGCAACCCTTCAATGAACAAAAAATCAAAGATATCATCAACGAAGAAATGAAGCGGAACGGACAGATTTTCTTCATTCATAACCGTGTTAAAAGTATCTACAGTATCGCCAATTATTTGAGCCGGCTGATGCCAAGAATGAGAATCCAGGTTGCTCACGGACAAATGAACCCGAAGGAACTTGAAGAAATCATTGTCGGATTTATCAATCACGAGATCGATTTGCTTTGTTCAACCAATATTGTAGAATCCGGCGTTGATATTCCTAATGCAAATACGATCATCATCAACCGGGCTGACCGGTTTGGGCTTTCTGAATTGTACCAATTAAAGGGCAGAGTCGGCCGTTCTAACCGAAAAGGACATTGCCACCTGCTTATTCCACCAATTGATATGATTAAACGGGATGCCGTCCGCAGGTTATTGACCATTGAAGAGTTTACTGAGTTGGGTTCAGGATTCAATGTGGCGATGCGGGATCTTGATCTTCGGGGTGCCGGAAATATTTTAGGTGCCGAACAATCTGGTTTTATCAATAATATTGGGGTTGAATTATACCATTCGATTCTGGAAGAAACCGTACTTGAATTGAAAGAAGTTGAGTTTTCGAATCTGTTCAAGAAGGAAAAACGATTATTCCTGACCAAAGATGTGGTTGTTGAAACTCCATTCAACGCTCAGATTCCGGACGATTATGTTGAAAGTATTCAGGAACGGTTTGACTGGTACAAACGATTTTCCCAGGCACGCAAACTCGAAACGGTTTCTGATTTGCAAATTGAACTTGTTGACAGGTACGGTCCGGTTAATGATGAAACCATCAGTCTGATTTCTGAAACCCGGCTGAAGTTGCTGGGTGAAAAAATCGGATGCACCAAAATTCAAATCAGTGCGAATTCAATGGAGCTTGTCTTTCCCGGAAAAGATCATGTGTTTTACCGGGAGTCCTATTTTGAACAATTGCTGAAACAACTCGGAAGTCTGAAACAAAAATATCAGTTCCGGGAAGTAAAGGGAATTCTGACACTTTCGATCACCATTTCAGATTTTGCAGGACTTGAATCTGAAAAATGGTACCTTAAACTGGAAGACATCCTTGAACACCTGGTTTTGGTCTGAACTCCGATTAGAATCGTTTTCATTCCAATTTTAAATTTATGTTGTAAGTTGTTGATAATATATAACATACAATCACTTTCCAACCGTTTAAAATCCCTCTGAAATCATACTCCCCACCTGTCGTTGGCATATAATCGGTTCTCGTTCGCTACGAAAACGGCCAGATATTTTTAGGTGGATTTCTAAAAGAGAAAGCCCGTTGTCAAAATTTTGAAAATGAAATTCTGGAAAACCGGAGTCGACCTGGAAAAATTCTGTTTGACTAATACTGTATATTTATGTACTGATACAATGTGCAGGTGTTGTCGGATTTCGGGAACAGAATATTTTGCTGATCATTTCCTAAATACGGAGACGGGTCTGAGACCCGTCTCTACAAAAAACAAATTTCTTTTAATTACAAGGGCGACCAGCCGGTCACCCCTACAAATTCATATCACAAAAAAACGGAGACGCCCCAGTGGGTCGTCTCTACAAAAATTCAAAAAATACGGAGACGTGATAAATCACGTCTCTACCCAAATCCGAATTTCCCCAAATATTTTCCCACCGCCCTGCGTTCCCAGCGACTCTGCGGTTTCTTGTCAAAAATAACCCGCCCGCAAACTTCCCAATCTGACTGATGTTTTCAGTTGACTTTAGGTGGCCAAATGGTGATTTTAGTTGCTAAGTGGGTCAAAGTGGTAAAAAATGGTAAACACGGTCACAAATTTCGGATTTATGGGAGAATTTCTCTACGCCCTTGATAAAAAGGGTCGTGTGAGTTTGCCTCTTCGTCTCCGGAAAAATCTGGCGGTTGACCGGGATAATGTGTTTGTGATCACCCGTGGTTTTGAACAATGTCTTCTTTTATATCCTCAACAGACCTGGCAGCAAATTTCTGAAAAGCTGGCCGAGTTCAGTTATCTGGCTTCACCCGACAACCGGGCCTTCATCAGAACCTTTTTATCCTGGGCAAATGAAATCGAACTGGATAGTCAGTTCCGGTTAAATATTCCGCAACGCCATCTCGACTTTGCTCAAATTTCATCAGAAACCGTCATTCTTGGATTGATGGATAAAATTGAGCTCTGGAATCCGCAGCGCTATCAGGATTATCAGTCGAAGACCGGTGCCGACTATGAGACGATTGCGACCAAGATCATGGGACTGTAATGGATTACCACATTCCTGTACTGGCAGAGGAAGTACTTGACGGACTCGCCATCAGGCCAAATGGAGTTTATGTAGACGGAACGCTTGGTGGTGGCGGACATTCAGAAAAAATTCTTGAAAAGCTGAATGAAAATGGGCGTTGCTTAGGATTTGACGTAGATCCGGATGCCATCGCCTTTGCATCAAAACGCCTTGAACGGTTTGGTGATAAATTTAAAATCGTCAATTCAAATTTTTCATTTTTATCAGAAGGATTATACAGATCAGGTTTTAAATCTGCTGATGGGATTTTGCTGGATCTGGGTGTTTCTTCCCGGCAACTCGATAATCCGGAAAAGGGATTCAGTTTCCGGGCAGAAGCCAATCTGGATTTACGTCTTGATCCGTCTTTGAAATTATCGGCGGCTGATGTTATCAATACTTATTCAGATGATCAGCTTTGTAAAGTCATCCGGGATTATGGTGAAGAGCAATTTGCCTGGCAAATTACAAAGGAACTGGTGAAACGGCGGGCCCAAAAGCCATTTGTAACCACAACTGAACTCACGACTGCAATTGATGCTGTTATTTTTCCTGATAAACGGAAAAAAAGTTACGCACGTGTTTTTCAGGCACTTCGTATAGAAGTAAACCGTGAACTTGAAGTTTTGAAAACAGCACTGGCAAAATCAGTTTCGTGCCTGGCTCCCGGTGGCCGTCTGGTTGTGATCAGTTACCATTCACTGGAAGACCGGATCGTAAAAGACTTTTTAAAATATGAATCATTGAGCTGTATTTGTCCGCCGCAACAACCCATTTGTCAATGCGGAAAAGTGGCAACTGTTACCCTGATCAGCAGGAAACCTTTGGTTCCATCAGAAGAAGAATGTGAACGGAATCCGCGGTCAAGAAGCGCAAAGCTTAGAATTGCAGAACGAAAATAAAGTATGGAAGACAACGAACCCAAGGTCGTTAAACCCCGCAAAAAGAAAAGCCGGGTTGAAGAAAAGGTAGAAAACACAAAATCCATTACCGTTGTGGGGTATGTGATTATCGTGGTTGTGGCTTTGTTCTTTTATATTTCAAATACCTTAACTGTCAGGGATTTGCTGTCATCCAACGGAAAAATGAAGGATGATCTGGCCCGTGAAAGAACCGTGACAGATAAAATTCAGTCACAGGTGAACCAGCTTGAATCGGTTCAGCGGATTCAGGATATCGCGGTAAAGGAATTGGGACTGGCTTTGCCACAGAAACCACCATTGGTGATTCAGGTGAAGCAAAGTGAACTGAATAAATTAACGGAAAAACCCTGACATGGAAGGTTTGGAACCGGGCTCATTTGAAAAACGTCAGTCGGGAATTAACCGAACCTATGTGGTTACCGCTGCTTTTTTCATTTTCTTTCTGGTGATTATCGGCCGGATGTTTTATATCCAGGTTATTCAGGGTGGAAAATATCAGGAAGTTGCCCGGCAGCAATATGAAGAGCGCCTGATTTTAAAGGCAAACCGTGGAATTGTGTACGATAGGCGGGGAATTCCGCTGGTTACGAATCAGATTCAGTACTCATACGGAATTGACCCCTACATGACAAAGCCGGAGGAAGCACCGGTTATTGCGAGACGGTTTTCTAAAGTTTTTGGAAAATCATACTCAGGTTATCTGAGTAAAATCAGAACGAAAAAGAATTTTCTCTGGCTGGAACGGGGAGTTTCACTGGAACAGAAAAAGCAACTTTCACTGGATAACTATAACAGTATTGTTGAGCTGAAAGAACCGACAAGACTTTACCGGTACAATGAAAAAGCAGGTCAGGTTTTAGGATTTACCAATATTGATAATAAGGGAATCTCTGGAATTGAGATGGCTTATGATTCCTGGATCAGAGGAAAAGACGGATACACCATCATGCAGCGGGATGGAAGAGGTCAGTTGATTCCGGCTGCAGATTATGCCCGGCAGGACCCGTTAAACGGAAAAAATGTATCAACCACCCTGGATATTGTTATTCAGAGCATCGTTGATGAGGAGTTAGCAAAAGGAGTTAAGGACGCAGGCGGAAATGCCGGAATCGCTGTTTTTATGATCCCGCAAACGGGAGAAATTGTTGCCATGTCAAATTACCCCGGGTTCGACCCCAATAATCCGGGTGATGTAAAAGTTGAAAATACCAGAATCCGGGCCATTACTGATGTCTTTGAACCGGGTTCAACTTTTAAACTCGTAACAGCCGCCGCCGCTTATGAATATGGGGTGAGAAAAAGTTCTGATAAAGTAAATGGGGAACGGGGAAAATGGCTTTATAAAGGTGAAAAAGTCATCGACCATGAACCACTGGGAACCGTTACGTTTGAACAGGGAATTGTTCAGTCAAGCAATGTGGTCATGGCAAAAACAGGATTACTGATTGGTGAAGAAAACTTTTATAAAACAGCACGGAATTTTGGTTTTGGCATGGAAACCGGAATTGATATTGCCGGTGAAATTCCTGGAACCCTCAGACAACCGATGAACTGGTCAGGAATTTCGCTTGCCTGGCTTTCTTTCGGTTATGAAGTGCTGGTAACGCCCATTCAGGTCATGAATGCCTACGCTGCAGTTGCAAACAGAGGTCAGCTCATGCGGCCTTATGTAGTGAAAACAATTTATGATGATGCAGGAAAAATTGTCTTTGAAAATAAGCCCACGGTTATCAGGCAGGTGATTACGACAGCAACAGTTGACACCCTTATTCCCATTTTAACCAAGGTAGTGAATCAGGGAACAGCAAAAGCAGCAAAAATTCCGAATCTGCAGATTGCAGGAAAAACCGGAACGGCTCAAAAAGCAATTTCAGGAAAGTACGAAAAAAATTACATGGCTTCCTTTGTGGGATTTTTCCCGGCTGAGTCACCTCAGCTTGCCGGAGTTGTAATTATTGATTCTCCTGCCAAAGGATTTTATGGCGGTGCAGTAAGTGCTCCTGTTTTTGGAAGGATTGCCCAGCGGTTGATGTCAAATTCAATACTCGACCGTCAGGCGGATGAACAGACATCTACAACCGATTCACTTTATGGGCAAAAACTCCTTCCTGATTTAAACCATCTGAGTGTAGAAGCTGCAAGAGCCTGGCTGGAAGATGAGGGAATCGATTATGAATTCCTGTCGGATGAAACGGGATATATTGTGGATATGAGCCCGGCTCCCGGAACCGTGGTAACCGATGACACAGAAGTAAAATTATCAACTGCAAAAACGGCAGGTAAAAAAGAGAAACTGGATCTTTCTGAATTAAAAGGAATGTCGCTTCGCCAGGCTGTAAATATGCTTCAAAGCTATGGTTACGAATCCAGAATTATTGGGACTGGAACAGTTACAAAGGTTGAACTTACCCATTCGGAGAAGAAAATTTACACCATTTATGGCCGTCAGGCAGGAGCCAAGCCATGACTGTGAAAAACGGACGATGGCTGGCGGATTTGCTTGGCGTCAGTTGTCAGGATAGCAAGGCCGATGCGAAAATTTCCACTCTGGTTTATGATTCAAGAAAAGCAGGCTATGGGGCTTTGTTTTTCGCTGTTGGCGGGTTTAAAACAGATGGTAACTCCTTTGCAAGAAAAGCAATTGAGTCAGGTTCAGTTTTCGTTTTGAGTGAGCAGGAAAAGCCGGAAGATCTTCTTTTTTCGGGTTGGATCCGGGTTGAAAATATCCGCACGGCAATGGCATTTGTTTCAAGAGCCTTTTATGATTTTCCTGATCAGGATCTGACCTTAATCGGGGTTACCGGAACCAATGGAAAAACAACGACGACCTTTCTGATTAGGCAGATTCTGGAAACGGCTGGATTGAAAACCGGAATTATTGGAACAACCGGAGCTTTTTACGGCAAAACAAGTATTGAATTGGCACATACAACCCCCGAATCGGTTGATTTATGTGACATTTTAGATAAAATGAGAAAAGCTGGGGTTACCCACGTAGTCATGGAAGTTTCTTCGCATGCTTTAGTTCTTGGCCGGGTTCATGGGTTCAGATTTCCAGTGACAGTGTTTACGAATCTCACACACGATCACCTGGATTTCCATAAGACTCCTGAAGCCTATCTTGAGGCCAAAAAAATGCTTTTTGACAGTCAGATCAAAGAAGACTTTGCAATTATCAACAGTGATGATCCGGCTTCCAAACAGATTATTAGAGACTGCCGGGCTGAAATCAGTTCATACGGAATTGAATCTGCCGCCACCGTTAGAGCAGAAATTATCAGTTCAGATATTTACGCTCAAAAAATCAGAATATCTGATTTCGGGTCAGGATTACGTGAATTGGGTTTACCTCTTGCTGGTAAATTTAATGTTTATAATAGTTTAGCTGCCTATGCAGCGGGAAGAAAACTGGGATTAGATCCGGAAGTCATCATTGAAGCTCTGAGTTATGGCGTTCAGGTGCCTGGTCGATTCGAAAAAGTCACTTCCAAATTAGGTCTGGTGACGGGTGTTGTGGATTACAGTCACACTCCGGATTCATTGTTGAAAATTCTTGAATCTATTCGGCTGATAAAAAAATCCGGACAAAAATTAATTACAGTTTTTGGTTGTGGCGGTGATCGTGACCGAACCAAACGTCCGGTTATGGGTGAAATTGCAGAACGACTGTCTGATGTGGCTATTGTGACCAGTGACAATCCAAGAACTGAAAATCCGGATGAAATTCTGAAGGAAATTCTGGTTGGGATGAAAGGCCAGACACAACTTGTTGAAGCCGACCGACGGAAAGCCATTCAACTTGCTGTTCAGATGGCTGAACCGGGAGCCATCATTCTGGTTGCCGGAAAAGGACATGAAACGTATCAGGAAATTGCAGGAGTTCGTCATCATTTTGACGACCGGGAAGAATTACGGGAGGCATTGAAGCTCTATGGAAAATAGACTGCTGACCATCGATGAATTTCACCGGTCGGGTGGTGAATGGATGGGACTCTATAACGGAAGACCCTTCTCGGGAGTGACTATTGATTCCCGTGAAATAAAGCCAGATGCTGTCTTTTTTGCCCTTGCAGGTGAAAAAACGGACGGACATTTATTTATTCCTAAGGCGATAATTGCCGGCGCTTCAGTAATTATTTATTCAGATCCTGCCTATGACCGTGAATTTATCGGAACAGAAACTCTGGGAATCAGAACGGACAATGTCATTGATTTTATGCAGGATCTTGCAAACCGGGTTGTGAAAAAAATTAAAATCCCTATTCTGGCCATTACCGGAAGCAACGGGAAAACAACAACCAAAGAAATGGTTTCGGCTGTATTAAACACAAAATATAAAGTTCACAAAACCAACAAGAATCTAAACAACCACCTTGGTGTTCCGTTAACCATATTTGATTTGGAAAACGATCACGACTTTATGGTTCTTGAAATGGGAATGAATCATGCTGGAGAAATTGCCCGGCTTTGTGAAATCGGAACACCAACTGCAGGTCTTATTTCCAACATTGGAACGGCTCATATTGAATTTTTTGGTTCACAGGAAAATATTGCAAAAGCCAAAACAGAGTTATTTGATTATCTGAGAAAGCATCATGGTTTTCTGTTTGTAAACGCTGATGATCCGTTTCTATTAAAACGACTGACCGGAAACAACAATACCATGTCGGTGTTTTACGGAATTAAAAACCGGGAAGCCAGTGTCAAGGCTTCTGATGTGGGAATTGGTGAAAACAACGCATACAAGTTTAACTGGAAAGATTCAAGATCAGGGAAAAAAGGTTTTGTTCAACTTTCAATTCCGGGATCTCACAATGTTTTGAATGCTTTGGGTGCAATTGCAGTCGGATTGAAATATGATGCAGACCCGGAAGCAATGAGCAAAGCACTCGCTGGTTACCATCCGGATGATAAAAGGATGCAGTTTAAAAAAGCCGGCGAAATTGAGTTGCTGATTGATTGCTACAATGCGAATCCCGATTCAATGAGGGCCGGGCTGACTGCGTTGAATGAATTACAAATTGCCGGCAAAAAAATTGCAGTTTTGGGTGACATGTTTGAGCTCGGAACCCATACTGATTCGATGCATAAAAGCATAGGGAAATTTATTCTGTCGTTAAAACTCGACGGAATCATTACGGTTGGAACACACAGCAGGTTAATTTCTGATGAGTTGAAAACTTACCAGACCAAGTTGGGGGTTCATCATTTTGAAACCAGAGAAAATGCAATGGGCTGGCTGGAGTCAACGGTAAAGCCGGGTGACCTGGTTTACCTGAAAGCTTCCAGAGGAATGAAACTGGAAACAATCAGCGATTTTTTAATTGAAACGTTCAGCAGATAAGAGGGATTCATGCTATACTGGCTGGCACTTTGGATCAATGAAAATTTTAATCCGCCGGGATTCGATGTCTTCCGGTTTATCACTTTCCGTGCGGGTTTGGCTGCGCTAACTGCGATGATTATCGGGTTGTGGCTGGGTCCGCGTTTCATCGCTTATCTGAAAAAATTGCAGATTGGCGAAGAAATTACAAAAGACGGTCCGCAAAGCCATTTTTCTAAGGCCGGAACCCCAACTATGGGTGGATTGATTGTTCTGACTTCCATTCTTGCCGGAACGGTTTTGTGGTCTGATCTGACCAACACCTACGTTTGGCTCATCATTCTGACCTTAGTTTGGATGGGAACGGTTGGTTTTATCGATGATTATCTGAAATGTATTAAAAAATATCCGAAAGGATTGGTTGCACGGTATAAAATTTTAGGTCAGGTTGGT
Organism: Bacteroidota bacterium; assembly: GCA_017303995.1. Lineage (GTDB taxonomy): Bacteria > Bacteroidota > JABWAT01 > JABWAT01 > JABWAT01 > JAFLBE01. The sequence goes on from JAFLBE010000021.1 coordinate 66,857, forward strand.
CTTGGTTTTATTGTAGGGCTAGTTCTGACTTTGGATCCGACCTTTTCAAAAACATTGACGCTCACAACTATTCCATTTTTAAAGGATGCAACCCTCGATTACGGCTGGTTTTACATTCCGGTAGTCATTTTTATTATCACTGCACTTTCAAATGCAGTAAACCTGACTGACGGTCTCGACGGCCTTGCCATTGGAGTAACGGCTATCGTCATGATTCCGATCGCCATCATGTGCTATGTTTCTGGAAATGTGAAAATTGCTGATTATCTGGATGTTATTTATCTGGCCGGATCTGGAGAACTCACAATTGCAAGTCTGGCGATCATCGGGGCGGCACTTGGGTTTTTGTGGTATAACTCAAACCCTGCTCAGGTTTTTATGGGAGATACCGGAAGTTTAGCCCTTGGCGGACTCATTGGTGTGATTGCCATTGTAATTAAAAAAGAATTGTTTTTGCCGTTATTGGCCGGTGTTTTCTTTATGGAAACCATTTCGGTAATTATGCAGCGTATGTATTTCAAGTACACCAAAAAAAAATATGGAGAAGGCCGGCGGATATTCAGAATGGCGCCAATTCACCACCACTTTGAATTACTTGGATGGCCTGAAACGAAAATTGTGACCCGGTTCTGGATTGTGGCAATCATTTTGTCGCTCACAACCTTAGCCTTGCTCAAACTGAGATAATTTATGTCAGCCCAACTTATCAATAAAAAAATAGCCGTCATCGGTGCCGCAAGAAGCGGAATAGCCGTTTCTCTGTTTTTGTCGCAAAAAGGCAATACTGTTCTGCTAAGCGATATGAAAACGCCGGAAAACCATGATAATCTCGAGAAGAAACTCTCGGAAGCCGGAATTTCATGGGAATGGAATGGTCATACTGAAAAAGTTTTTGATTGTGATTTACTGGTTGTTTCGCCGGGTGTTCCAAGCAATGTTCCCGTTCTCATCAAGGCAATTGAATTGAAACTTCCGGTTTTATCGGAAATTGAAGTCGGCTCGCTCTTTTTTCCAAAACCGATTGTTGCGATAACCGGAACCAACGGCAAAACCACAACGACAGCCCTGACCGGACACTTATTTGAAATTGCCGGAGAAAAGCCAATTGTGGCCGGGAATATCGGCATCGCCTTTACAGGAACTTCAGAAAGCTGGGATTCAGCAACCCACGGCGTACTCGAAGCCTCAAGCTTTCAGCTTGATCACATCGACAGGTTCCATCCGGCCGTATCCATGATTCTGAACATTACGCCCGATCATCTTGACCGGTACAAAACGTTTAATCATTATGCCCGTTCCAAGTTCCGGGTGACTGAAAATCAGACTGAAAAAGATGTTTTTATTTACAATGCTGATGATGACATCATTGCCCCTTACCTGAATGAAGTCAAAGCCCAGAAATGGCCGTTTTCTGTTAAAAAGGCGTTGCGCTTTGGTGCCTGGCTGGAAAAGGGAAATCTGGTTGTTCAAATGAACGGTGACAAAGAAATCATTCTGCGTGCGGATGAACTTATCATTCCTGGTATCCATAATATTTCCAATGCTTTAGCGGGAAT
>JAFLBE010000022.1 GCA_017303995.1 Bacteroidota bacterium
AGAGGTCCGAGGATGGATGTGTTCCACAACGGACGTGCATTGAATGCGGAGAAGAGAATTCCGGTGTAAACCCCAAGAATAACCGAATAGATCAGAATGATCCAGGCAATCCAAAGTTTGTACTTTTGCGCAAATTTCTCAGCTTCCTTTGCCCAGGTATATTTCCAGTCCCAGTTAGGAAAAAATTCCTTGATATGAAGGGCACACCAAACCATCGACATCGGCGTAATCACCATAAGCACCCAGGCACCCCACGACATCGGTGACTGCAGTTTGACAGTGGTGTATAAACGCCAGAAAAACAGTTTGTGGTTCAGGTCAAAAAACAGACAAGCCAGACCGATGACCAGTAAAACCGGAGCCAGAAACGGCATTTTCCGCACGGCAAAACTGTGGGCTTCTTCCCGGCCTCTGATGTAACTCAGTGCGGCAAAGAATAAAATCCCGGCTGCGAGTCCGCCAAGGAAAAGATAAAGCGGAATCTGCCAGTGCCAGATATTCAGGGTCGGGTCAACATACGGATTCATTCTTCCGCTGACGATCAGTTCTTCTTTCATAAATTCTCCCGATCCTTAAATGAGAAAATAGAGTTGGGGGTCAGTTCCGGCTTCCGGAATCAGTGTTTTGTACTTCCGTTTTTTGAGGATAACCGAAACCTCGCTGTTGGCATCGTCAAGATCACCGAAGTACAGACATTTGGTCGGACAAACTTCCACACAGGCCGGTTTTTCTCCCTTTTTCACCCGATGATAGCAGAACGTACATTTATCAACATAACCATCAGGGTGCGGATAACGGGCATCGTATGGACAGGAAGCAATACAGGCGCCGCAACCGATGCAGTCGTTTTGGGTGACGAGAACAATTCCGCCTTCCACAATGTGACTGGCTCCGGTGGGGCAGCATCTCACACAGGGTGCATTGGCACAATGGTTGCACCGTTCACTTCTGAGTTCCATTTCAAGCTGCGGGTAGGTGCCGTTGGTTTCTTCAACAATCCAGTCACGGCAATATCCGATCGGGACGTTGTTTTCGGTCTGGCAGGCAACCACACAGTCACTGCATCCCACACATTTTTTTGTATCAATGGCCATTGCATATCGCATAACTTACCTGCTCAGGCTAAAACTTGAGGAATAAACGTCACGAAATTGCCCCGCATACCGGTGCCGCCCATGACCGGGTCAATTTTTACTTTGGTGATGAGCTGGGTGTCTGAAACGCCCTTGCCAAAACACCGTTCGAGTTGTTTCTGCTTGTGCCCGAAACCGTGAACCATGTAAACCGAATCCCAGCGGATCCGTTCGGTTACCCTTACTTTGATTGCAAAGTCAGACTGAATGCCGTCCTGATTTTTCAGGAAAACGGGATCGTTGTTTTTCAGTCCCCATTCTTTGGCAACTTTCGGGTTCACCCACAACACGTTTTCATCCATCAGATCGGTTAGGTTCGGATTGTTGGCCGTCCGGCTGAAGGTGTGCATCGGTGCCCGTCCGTAAATCAGGCGGTAAAATCCGGATGGTGGTTCTTCATGGGCAGTGTATTTCGGCATCGGATCAAATCCGGCCTGTTCCATGGCAGAAGAGTAAAGTTCAATTTTCCCGGAATTGGTCGGAAACTCAATTTTTTCACCGTTGGCAAAGAAAAGATCATCCTCTTCACGATCCCAGGTGATGACGCCTTTTTTCTTCAGTTCTTCGAGGGAAGAACCCATTTTTTTCAATTGCCAGTCGAGTAAATCGGCCTGATCTTCAAAGTGGAAATATTCGCCCACATTCAATCGTTTTGCCAGTTCCCGTGCCATCCAGTAAGCGGGTTTGGTTTCGTAGGCAGGTTCCATCGCCGGCATTCTAAGGGCAATGGCCGGTTTCCGGTGCGGACTGTCACGAAGCGAATCATACCGTTCCAGATACGTACATTCCGGAAGAATCACATCTGCCCAGCCGGTGATTTCCATCGGCATAGTATCGACCACAACCAGAAGTTCCAGCGCCTGAATGGCTTCAAGCGTATGTGCCTGATCAGGAATGGTGAAAATGAGATTGGTACCGTTCACGATCCAGGCTTTCAGGAAAGCATCTCGTTCTTTGGTTGGAATCGAGGCATCAACGAAGGCGTTTGAAACCGGATTGTCAGCCAGCGGATACTGACCGGGGAACCAGTCTTTCCAGGTGGTTTTGGGTGTTGGGAATTCCGGGTGCGGATAGGATGGAACTGTTTTTTTGGATGGACGGTAAAATCCGCCCCGGCGACCCCATGAACCGAGAAGAGCATTTAAAATCGCAATAGCCCGTTCACGCTGGGTGTCATCGCCGTACCAGGTTACGTGCCGCCCCGGGTGAATAATCACGGCCGGTTTAGCGTTGCTCATTTCTTTTGCAGTTTGCCGGATGACGTCAGGTTCGATGGTGGTGATGCCGTAAGCCCACTCAGGCGTAAAGTTTTTGACGTGCTCTTTGAGCTGCTCAAGTCCGGTTGTGTAGGTTTCTACATATTTCCGGTCATAATATTCATTGTAGATAATTTCGTGAATCCAGGCGAGGAGCAACGCCAGATCGGTTGACGGTTTGATGGGAAGCCAGTATTTCGATTTGCTGGCAGCAGTTGAAAACCGGGGGTCAACCGTGATAATGGTGGCTTTTTTATCAATGGCATCAGACATTTCCTGAACCTGACCATTGTGCATATTTTCACCGATATGCGACCCGATCAGAACGAGACATTTCGTGTCACGCAGATCAGTGACTTCGGGTGAATCAGGTTGTTCGCCAAAAGTTGCCAGGAAGGCAGCATCTCTGGGACCACGGCATTGGGCATAGGAAGGCTGGGTGATATTGGTGGATCCCATGGCTTTAAGCAGATCGCCGAAATATTTTCCGCCGGATCCGTGAGTGAAAAGGGCAATCGCTTCCGGACCATATTTCGCTGAAATTCCGGAGAGTTTTTGTGCGGTATAATCAAGCGCTTCAGCCCATGACACTTCTCTGAAAACCTGTTTTCCACGTTCTTCAACACGGATCATGGGTTTTTTCAGCCGGTTCGGATCGTTGTACATGCCAACGCCGCCGGTTCCTCTCGGGCAAAAACGTCCGTTTGAGTGCTGATCGTCATCATTTCCGACAATTTTCCAGAGTTCACCTTTTTCTGTTTTGTATGCCCAGCCGGCACATTTCCAGAAACAGATTTCACAATAGGTTGCGGTCTTGTAATCGAGGGCGACGACCGGGCGGCCATCTTCCCGTTTCGGATCCATGAAGGCAAAAAGTCCGCCGCTGAGGGCGAGGGCACCGGTTCCGAGTGCCATAATCTTGATAAAATCCCGGCGTGATTGCATGTTGTGTCCGGCTTTGGTTTTAAAACGTTCAGCGTTTCAGATAAATAATCAGAATTTTTACACCGATTCTTTGATCTGATTGATAAATGTAAATGTCAGGATAATTTACGATAAATAGAGGGTTTAATCGTATTCTAATTTTCGGCCGAAATTTTATCCGGCGTCACACAATCCTGTCAAAATCTTGTGAATGTTCCTTGTCAAACTTAATTTGCAGAACTCATTTCTAAAAACCCGTACAATTGTCATCCTCAACTTGATTGGGGATCCATTTATAAAGTGAAAAAGGGGGTTTTAGAAATGCAGTAGAACTTTACCGGATGATCATGTCTAAAAAGTCCATTCTCCTCTTATTTATTTGTCTTTCGGTTCCGGTTCTTTCGTTTGCCGGACCGCTGACTCTTTCCCCGGAAAAGGAAATTATTCCGGCGGGAATGTACATGTCCATTCTGGAGGATTCTCTTCATTCCTTTACTTTTCAGGATGTCAGGACAGGACGTTGGGATCACCGGTTTCAACCATCCACAGTTGAAAACCCGAATCTTGGATATTCCGAATCTGCTTTCTGGGTAAGAATGATTGTGAATAATGAAGCTGAAGATCATCAGCACTGGATTGTTGAAGTCGCCTATCCGAATCTGGATCTTATTTCCTTTTTTCATCCGGATGGATCAGGTGGATATGATGAAATCACCACCGGCGACCAGTTGCCGTTTTCAACCCGGGAAATCAAATACCGCAATTTCGTTTTTAAACTGCATCTGCCAACCCAAACAGTTGACACCCTGTACTTTCGGTTTGAATCTGCAGGCGCCATTTCCATCCCGATTGTTTTCAGAAGTGAATCGAACTTTCGTGAAACTGATCATGAATCGCAACTCGTACTCGGATTTTATTACGGCATTTTCCTGTCGCTGATTCTGTACAACTTTTTGCTGTTTCTTTCCCTTCGTGATAAAAGCTATCTCCTGTATGTGATTTTCATTTCGGCCTTTTTGCTGCTCCAGATGATTTTTAACGGATTGGCCTATGAATATCTATGGCCGGATTCGCCATACTGGAATAACGTTGCCCTGATTTTCTTTATCGGAATGGTTTATGCCTTCAGTCTTTGGTTTACAACCAGCTTCCTGAATCTGAAACAGTACAACACAGGTTTCTATAAGGTTATGAAAGGACTCCGGATTTTCGGTGTTCTGATTTCCTTCGGGGCATTTATTGTTCCGTACCATTCGATGGTGATGGTTGCTGCGTTTATGACCCTTCTGGTTGCACCTTCCATTTTAATTGCAGCCATTTATGCCATCAGTAAAAAGTACCGTCCGGCCTGGTTTTTCCTGATTGCCTGGTTAACGTTTCTGATCGGGATGACCTTGTTTGCACTAAAAAACTTTGGCGTTTTACCGGTAACCTTCATCACGACCTACGGAATTCAGATCGGCGCCGCCATAGAGATTATACTTTTGTCTCTGGCTTTGGGAGATCGTATTAATCTGCTGAAATCTGAGCTGGAATTGAAAAATCAGGAAACCCGTAAGCTGGAACAGGAAAGATTTATGCTTGCCCGGCAGGTCACAATCGGCATTTTACATGAAATCAGACAACCGCTGCAAATCATCCGTGGTATTCTGGATGTGATGGATCTTCCCGAAGAAACCAACAAAGAAGAAAAGAAGCAGTACATTTTTAAAGCGCAACGAAGCGTCAACACAATCAACCAATATCTCCAGCGCCTCGAACATCTCGAAAAAGGATACTTCCGCCACACCAAAGAATATACCCAGGGTGAAAAAATGATTGATTTGTCGGGGGAAGTGAATAAGGAGGAAGGGAAATGAGTTGAAAGTTATAAGTTACAAGTCGAGCGCAGCGAAGATCCCGATTCATATCGGGGTTATAAAGTTATAAGTTGAATAAGGCGAAGTTCCCGAACACTTTCGGGGTTTTACGTGGTACGTTTTACGAAAAGTAGGTCACTGAGTCCCGGGAATCGGGAAAATGCCCGGTACACAACTGCAGTTATTTCACACGTTTGCCTAAAACGATATAAGCCGCATCCTGGTCAATTCCTCCTTTCCCGTTGGTAGAACCGACGGCACAAATCAGGTCTTTTTTTACTGACAAGGCCTTTAATTCTGAATGAATATTTGTAATTGGCAGTTCGGTAAACAAATGAACGGATTTCCCGTTGTAGTGGGCTACCTGCCCATAATTGCCAACAACAAACACATCATTATTTGCATATCCCTTTGCATAAAACACTTGAAATTGAATTGGGTTATTATCATGGTAACTTGATAACCTCTGGTAATTTTCACCGTGTTTTTTAAAAAATCCGTTATCTGCTCCAAGGAACATGGTCGTTGCATCTTTCCACCAAACGGTGTAATAAATATCTGGTTTTTGGGAATTGACAGCCTGATTCAGCCCCTCAAATTCTAGTGTTGCAGCACCAGTGCTTATCCTGACAATTGAACTGGTAAATGTTCCTGATTTATTTGCAACAACTCTTACCATCCCTGTTTCATCACCCCAAATATCAACAAAATCAACATCAGGGGAATAGGGTATTTTTGAAAAGGTTGAACCGTTGAAGTAAAGAATAGTACCCCCATCCCCTACAAACCAGATATTATTTTCATCTTTTGCCCAAATTTTGTTTATATAGTTACGATCAGTAGTAACATCGTGTGTTGAAAAAGAATCAAAAATTCCATTTTTAAATCTAATTGGTGTTCTTCCCAAAGAACATAACCAAATAAAATCTGATTTTAATACAAAAATTGAAGCAAAACTAACACTTGAATTTGGTTCCTCAATACCGTTGAATCGATAAGGAACCCTAGTTAATTGCCAACTTTTCCCATTCCAAATGCATAAACCATATCTGTCAGCATCAATTGAATCCGGATTTGAATGGTTTTTATAAAATTCTCCCACAACCCAAATATCATTTTCGTTAACAATGGCAACGTCTCTTGCAACACTCAGGTAACCACCTATCGTATCCACCCGCCACACAAAATTGTGACTGGTTGTATCAATACCTGGGTTGTCTTTGGGTTCGGTGGGGTGATCACAGCAGGATAATCCAACGGCAAGAACCAGAAAAAAAAGAAAACCGGTCAGTTTTAGCGTCATGGAAAATCCCGGGTCAAGGTGAAAGCCATTTTCTATTGCAAAACTATCTTTAATGGAGAATAATTACAAGTTGAAGAGTAAAGGGAAGGAGAATTGAACAAAAACCACTGTCTGAATCAGGATTTGCAGGATTTAAAGATGGACAGGATGAAAAACAAACAACCAGAATAAAAAACGTGAATTACAGAATCACAGGATGAACAGAATTATCCGTTCCTATCCCGAAAATCCCCAAATCCTGAAAATCCTGATTCAGACAATTTTCCATTCTGCCATCATCCTGTCCATCCAGAATATCCCTGTACGAAGGACCCGTGCTTTAGCTTGGGTTAATAAGAATTTTCCCATCCGTGAAAATCTGCGCAATCAGCGGGAAAACTCCCTCCGTCTTACAATTTCATTAAAACTCAGCGGAAAATCCTTTCACCTCTTTCACTTGTATCAAATAAAACACTAATTTAGTTACAACTGATAGAAATCCCTGTAAAACACACTAGTAAACGGCGAAACGGTGGCAAAAGTCTTTTCCCTGCATCCCAAAAATCCGCAGAAAAACCGGATTGAGGAAATCGTCCTGAAACTCAGGAAGGGAGGCGTAATTTTATATCCGACCGATACGAATTATGCGCTGGGCTGTGACATCAACCATAAAAATTCCATCGAGAAACTCAGGTTCATCCGTCAGCTTCCACCCCATTATCCGCTTTCCATTCTCGTGCCCTCTTTTACCGGACTCAGTCAGTTCGCAAAAATCCCCGACAATGCCTACCGGATTATGAAAGCTCTCGTTCCGGGTCCTTACACTTTTATTCTTCCGGCAACCAAAGAAGTCCCGAAACTGCTTCAGGATCCAAAACGGAAAACAATTGGAATCCGGATTCCCTCCAATCCCATTTGTCTTGAATTGCTGCGTGAACTCGGGAATCCGCTGGTCTCCATTTCTGCCAAACTGGATGAAGAAGAACTGGCTTATCACAGCAGTTTTGCGTTGTTTGAGCAATACGGTCCGCTGGTCGATTACATCATTGATGATGAAAATGAAGATCCCGGTTCAGAATCAACCATTATTGATTTTACTGATGAAGAACCGGTGATCCGCCGTGAAGGACTTGGGTTAGACCGGGTTTTGGCGGTACTTTAAGGGATGATTACGGGTCACAAATCACGGGTCACGAACAGCCGGGGACGAGGGACGGGGGACAAATTGGAAATCACAAATTACGGGTCACTGGTCACAAATTGCGGATGCCAGCTAAGCCACAATTCAATTCTTTTCCCAGTAATTTAATCAAAAAAATGCATTCCTTTGTATTGAATTCTTAGCGACTTGGCGCCTTAGCGGTCGAATTTCCCCCTTTTCGTAAACTTTTCAGAAGTCAGACTTTTAATTCCCGATAAATCTTCGTAAAATCTAAGTAATTTTAAGACTTGTCGTTAATTTGTAATCAGGATTTTCATGACGCCAGATCAAGACTTACTTGCCCTCAGAAATTCGGTGGATCTCTACCTGAAGGGACTCGCCAATGAAAATGAGCCGGAATCGCTCTATGAACCGATTCGCTATGTGCTCCACGCCCCGGGAAAACGAATCCGTCCCATTTTATCTTTGATTTCAGGGAAAATGGCCGGCGGACATGATTCGATTATTATGCCCGTTGCTGCAGCAGTTGAGGTTTTTCATAATTTTACTTTGGTTCATGACGACATTATGGATCATGCAGCCTCCCGGCGCGGAAATCCGACCGTTCATGTAAAATGGGACGAAAATGTAGCCATTCTTTCGGGCGATATGATGGTTGGGATGGCTTACCGGCTTCTTCTGTTTTCAGAAACTGAGCATCTGCGTGATGTGATTTCTGTTTTTCAGGATAGTGTTGATGCGGTTTGTGAAGGTCAGGCACTTGATAAGGAATTTGAAACCCGGCCTGTTGTTTCCATCCCCGAATATTTGACCATGATTGAAAAAAAGACCGCCTGGCTGATTTCAACCGCCCTTCGTATCGGGTGGGTTGCTGTTAACGGAAAAGATGGAACAGATAAAAAACTTCACAATCTGGCTATTTTGCTGGGTCGTGGCTTCCAGATTCAGGATGATTATCTCGATTTGATGGGCGATCAGGCTTCCTTCGGGAAATCAATCGGTGGCGACATTGTTGAAGGAAAAAAAACCTATTTGCTGCTTACGGCACTTGAACGTGCGGAAGGTGATGATAAACTTTTCGTCAGAAAAATCATGAACCGTGAAGTTGGCTTTGATCAGGTTCCTGCCGTCAGAGACATGTTTAAACGCCTTGGTGTTTTAGCAGAAACAGAAACTGTTATCAATCAGACTTTTGAAGATACGTACAGTCTTTTGAAAGATTTTGAAGGTAACCAGGCATATGAAGTGCTTAAGCTTCAGATTGAACAAATTCTCAACCGGAAGTTCTAAACATAACTATGATAGAAGCAGATGTACAGATAAAAAATAATGCAGGATTGCATACACGTCCGGCAGCAGCAATTGTAAAAATGGCATCCAGATATAAAAGTGAGTTTTATATCACCAAGGATGGAATTGAAATCAACGGTAAATCGATCATTGGCGTCATGACTCTGGCTGCTGAAAAAGGCTCCTGGATGAAATTGACCTTCGATGGGGCTGATGAAGAACAGGCAATTTCAGAAATGAAAGAATTGTTCGAAAACGGATTCGGAGAGCTTTAACATGATCACCGATAAACCAGTGCTTGCCCATAATAAAGAACCTGAGCTGACTCAGGAAATCAGACTTAAGGGAGCTCCCGCTTCCCGGGGTTATGCTATCGGTCCTGCATTCCTGTTTAAACGGGACATTATCAACATTGATTACCGTACCATTGCGCCTGAAGAAGCCGAAGAAGAAAAAGATAAATTCCGCAAATCCATTGAGCAGTCAAATAAAGAACTGATTAAGATTTCTACCATCACCCATCAGAAACTTGGTGAAGAATTCTCAGCCATATTTGATGCCCAGATCATGATGCTTTTTGATCCGGAAATCACCAAAATCATCATCCGTGAAATTGAACAGTCAAATTTTACTGCTGAAGCTGCAACTGATAAAGCCTTTAATCAGCAGATTGAACTGCTTAAAGCTGCTGCTACCGACAGTTACCTTGCTCAGCGGATCACCGATCTCGAAGATGTAAAATTCAGAATTATCAGAAATCTGCAACGCGGAAAATTACTTTCCCATGTTGAAGATTCCAGTGTTATCGTGGCTGATAATCTCACCCCTGCTGATATGATTCTGTTCTCCCGACAAAATATTGTGGGTATTGTTCTCGATTTTGGCGGACTCACTTCCCACGTGGCACTAATTGCCCGGTCACTCAATATTCCGCTTGTGATCGGTTTGCACAAAATCTCTGGTGTTGTGAAAAACGGCGATGAAGTAATTGTGGATGGAATTGATGGAATCGCCATTGCCCGGCCGGCGCCGAACATTCTTGAAAAGTATCACAAGAAAATGGAGAAGTTCAGAAAATTCATTTCCATTTTTGAAAATGATATCAATGAACCTGCCATCACCCTCGACGGCAAACGAATCAACGTTTTAGCCAATATCGAATTCCGTGATGAAATTGGTGATATGGGAATTTGTGGCGCAGAAGGAATTGGTCTGTACCGGACGGAACATCTTTTCTTAAGCCGTGGCTATTTCCCGTCTGAAGATCATCAGTTTAAATATTATTCCAGTTTATTTGATCTGGCTCAGGCCTGGCCGGTAACTATCCGGGCGTTTGATGTCGGTGGCGACAAAGTTCTTGAATCGAGCTTCCACGAAATGAATCCGTTTCTTGGCTGGCGCGGAATCAGAATCATGCTCGACCGGCCTGATATTTTCAAAAACCAGATCCGTGCCATTCTTCGGGCTTCTGTGGGCAAAAATGTGAAACTCATGTTTCCGATGATTCATAATCTCACCCAGGTTCATCAGATCAAAGAACTGATGGAAGAGATTTATACTGAGCTCGACAAAAAAGACATTCCGTATAAAAAAATCCCGGTTGGCGTGATGATTGAAGTTCCGAGTGCCGTCATGGTTTCTGAAGAAATTGCCCGGGAAGTTGCCTTTTTCAGTATCGGGACCAATGACCTGACTCAGTATACACTTGCTGTTGATCGGGGAAATGATATTATTTCTTCCCTGTACAAAGAGCTTGAACCTGCAGTCATCAGGCTGATTGATAAAACAATTCAGTCAGGACATCTTTCGAATATTCCGGTTTCGATTTGTGGTGAACTGGGTTCAAATATTCTGGCAACACCGTTACTCATCGGGATGGGGATTGATGACATCAGCGTCGTGATCCGCCGTGTACCTGAAGTTAAATATATTATTAAAAACCTTCGTGAATCAGATTGTGTAAAGCTGAAAAATGAAGTGCTGAAACTCGGAACTGTTGCTGAAGTGGAAGCCCGGCTGAAATCCTGGCTGACCGAACACATGCCCCAGTTTTCGGGATATATCTGAGGGATAGTGGTAAGTGCTCAGTGATAGGTGGTAGGTGATCAGAAATTTTTTGATTGCGATGGACATTTGTAGAATTTGATTGGTTTCGATTCCCGGGTCAAAATATAAAGTGAGCAAGATATTTCAACCAGAAGTGGGTTGATTGATATTGGTTTTCAGTGAAGGAATCATGTCACCCTTTTAACCTGCGGTAAAGCCTTGGGCGTTGGGGTTTGATGATTCTTTTCCATTGGTATTTTCTATAATCCTGTCAGCCCTTCAGGCTTGAAACACCAAATTTCAATTGGTTGAAATTAAAACCCCGTAGGGGTGAAATGATTATAGGAAAATCAGTTCAATGGGAATATTTAACCCCATCGGGGTGGCATGATTATAGGGATTTTGCAATAAAAACAAGAACCCAAACCCTGAAAGGGTGACATAATAATGGTATTCACCGAAGGAATAATGTCACCCCGATGGGGTTTGATGATTCTTTTCATTGGTGTTTTCTATAATCCTGTCAGCCCTTCAGGCTTGAAACACCAAATTTCAATTGGTTGAAATTACAACCCTGAAAGGGTGGAATAATTGTAGATAATCTGCTACAAAGGGAGAAAACCTAAACCCCATCGGGGTGACATGATATTAATTTCTAAATAAATAAATTATGGAGTGATTTTATGGTAGGCACCTTTTCTCAAATCTATGTTCAGGTGGTCTTCGCAGTAAACGGAAGAGAAAATTTATTGCAAAAACCATGGCGTGATGACGTGTTCAAATATATTGCCGGAATTATAAAATCAAAGAATCAAAAATCCATTATTGTTAATGGAGTTGGCAACCATGTCCATTTCTTGGTTGGGCTGAAACCCTCCATGTCACTTTCGGATCTTGTGAGGGATGTAAAGAATAATTCCAGTAATTTTATAAACGAGCAAAAATTTGTAGGGGGTAAATTTTCATGGCAAAATGGATTTGGCTCGTTTTCATATTCACATTCCCAATTAGATCAGGTTTACCAGTATATTCTAAATCAGGAACAGCATCATAGAAATAAATCGTTTCGGGAAGAATATATTGGATTTTTAAAAAAATATGAGATTGAATTTGAAGAAAAATATTTGTTCGATTGGAATGAGGAATAATGTCACCCCTATAGGGTTTGATGATTCTTTTCCAATGGTATTTTCTATAATCATATCAGCCCTTCAGGCTTGAATTGATGTCGGTGATTTTGGCGAAATTGCAAACCGTTCAGGCTTGAAACACCAATTGTGATTTGGGTGAAATTACAATCCCGTGGGGGTGGAATGATTATAGGAAAATCAGTTTCCAAATGAATATCCAACATCAAAAACCGATTATCTTCTTTGTAAATATTTTAATTCCAAGATCTTAATTTACGTTTACTTTCAAATACTGTTGATTATGAGATCATCAAATAGTATATTCCTGAATCACCAATCAGTCGGCAAGGGGAATTGATGATAACAGTTGATCAGCTCAGAAATTTTTCGCTTTTTTCAGATCTCAAAGACGAAGATCTGAAAGTTATTCTTACTCAAATGACCATCAAGCAGTACAAAAAAGACAGTGTACTCGTCATCGAAGAAGAAGAAGCAACCGTCGTTTTCTTCATCATCAGCGGAAAAGTAAAGATTTCCCGGTTGAGTGAAGACGGCAGAGAAGTCATTTTATCCATTCTTGGAGATTTTGATTTCTTTGGAGAAATGGCGGTCATCGATGGCTTTGCAAGGTCTGCCAACGCTGTTTGTATCAACGACTCCGAACTGATGGTCATCGATGCCCGTGATTTTATGGACATCCTCTACAAATTCCCTGATGTTCCCATCGCCCTCCTGCGTGAACTTGCCGTTCGTCTCAGAAAATCTGACAGTCAGATCAAATCACTTTCTCTGGGTGATGCAACCGGTCGTGTTGGTAACACTCTTCTGCGTCTGGCCGATGATATCGGCATCATGGTTCAGGGCCGGGTAGAACTTCAGAACGTTCCGCTTCAGCAGGATCTGGCCAATATGGCCGGAACATCCCGCGAAACCATTTCCCGTGTTCTTCACATGTTTATTGAAGAAGGCCTGATTGCCCGCGATGGCAACAAAATTTATCTTTTGGACTATAACAAGTTCAGAGAGTTGTTTGGTTAATGATCAGAGGGAGTTTTCACAACCACACCCGCTTTTCGGATGGGAAATACTCCCCTGAACAGGTTCTAAAAAAATATAAATCCCGGAAATATACCCACGTTTCCATCACCGATCATGATAACACCGGTGCCTACCCCGAAACGCTCGACATTGCTTCAACGCTTGGTTTAACTATTTATCCCGGACTCGAATTTTCAAGTCAGTTCCTTGAATTTTCTGAATGTCATATTATCGGACTCAACATTCGCTTTGAAGGTGATGACCTCCGTAACTATGAAGATCAGATTCTTGGCGGCAGACGCCGGCGTGCCGAATTAATCGTTTCCCGAATCAAGGAAATGGGTGTTGATCTTGAGGAAGAAATTACCGATCAGCTTTATAATAACCCCAGTGTAGGCCGGCCCCATATTGCTGCTATTCTGGTTGGAAAAGGGGTTGTGAAAACCGCTCAGGATGCTTTTCAGAAATACTTATTACCCGGTCGCCCGCTGTACGTGAAAAAGGAGCAATGGGATGTTGCCCGTGTGATCTCTTTTATAAATAACCTGGGTGGTAAATCAATTTTATGTCACCCGAATAATCAATTTTCTGAGGATCAGGTTAAAGAGCTTATTGGTATGGGGCTTAACGGGATTGAGGTTATTCACCCGTTGCATAAACTTAAATATGCAAAACAATGGCGCACCTTTGCCCAAAAAAATAATCTGATAATTTCTGGTGGTGCAGATTACCACGGAATTGAAAAATCTGAAGACAAGGCGATGAGCCGTTATTATCTTGAAGGTGATGATGTGGTGAAGCTGGTAAAAGCAGTGGAGCGGAACTGAGTCTGACTAACAACTCTTGCGGTTGAAGCATTTTAACTTTTTAAATACACAGGAATTTTCCGGATATGGAAAAAAATACAGAGATTTTGAATATAGAAGGCCAATTTTCGGGGGAAGGGAAAAAATTTGCCATTGTAGTTTCCCGATTTAATGAGGTTCTTTGTGAACGACTGCTGAAAGGTGCTGTTCAAGGTTTTCTCAGACATCAGGTTTTACCTGAAAATCTAACCATCATCCGTTGTCCCGGTGCATTTGAACTTCCGCTTGCGGCAAAAAAAGCTGCGGAAACCAAAAGGTTTGATGCGGTGGTCTGTTTGGGTGCAGTTGTCAGAGGAGATACCCCGCATTTTGATTTTGTTGCCGGTGAATGTGCTTCCGGAATTCGCCAGGTTGCCCTTGAAACGGGTTTACCTGTAATTTTCGGGGTGCTAACCACAAACACTGAAGAACAGGCCTGGCAGCGGGCCGGTGTTGGTGGCGGAAACAAAGGATATGATGCCGCCTTGACAGCAATTGAAATGGCCAATTTAATTCAAAAGATCGGATCCTGATTTCATGGTGTTTGCCCGACTGTTTTTCCTACTATTTTTTCTGATTCCAGTTATGGGGTTTGCACAGCTTCTTTCCTGGCACAGTAAGTTTTCTCCGAATAACGTGACTGATCTGGCATGGTTTAACAACCAATGGTATGCCGGAACGCAATCCGGACTCATTCATTTCGATCCGCTTTCCCCTGAAAATACAGTTTCAATTTCCAAGGAAGACGGACTTTCTTCGGTTTACATAACTGCACTGGTTACTGATTCCGTTCGGAATCAGTTAATAATTGGATATCAAAACGGTGAACTTCAGTTTTTATCTGCAGAAACAGGTGAATTTAAATCGGTTTCAGACATTCGAACCAGTAAAAATTATTCAAACAAACAAATAAACCGGCTTGTTGTGAGAAATAACAAACTTTGGATAGCAACAGAGTTTGGCGTGGTCATTTACAATCTGGATGAGCGTTTTTTCGAAGTTGATTTTTCAAGGATCGCAGACCAGTCTACCATCAGAATCAATGATATTGAATTTCAATTTGACCGGATCTGGCTGGCGTCGTCTCTGGGTGTCTATTCTGCTTCGGTTTCAGAAGATAATTTAAAAAATCCAGCAGTTTGGTCACTTCTCGCTGGTATTCCAAAAAATGTGGCATCTTCACTTTACAAATCGGGCGATTCTCTATATATCGGAATGGCAACGGGTCTTTACCGCTATAACGGTATTCTTACTCAATCATTAACGTCATGGACCTCGTCTGCGGTACTTGATATTGCCATGTCAAAGCCAGACACCCTCTTTTTGCTCACCAACAGGACGGGAACTGAAGAGTGGAAAATCCTCAAATTCACTCCTTCAGGTTCACTTCTAAAAACAACTGCAGTTGAAAACGGAAGCAGACTTAGCGGATCATCTTCTGGTATCGCCTGCGGATCAACAACTGCCGGGGTTTTTAACGGAACGACTTCAGGCTGGTTTGCTCTTTCCGGAATGTCCTTCAGTTCAGTTTCAGACCTGAAATATGACGGGAAAAACTATGTTGGATCGTCTGGAAAAGGAAATAAAGGATTTATGGTTCGAGATTCAAATGGGGAATATAATGTAAATCGATCTGGCTATCCTGAAATTCCGCTTGTAGAAGGTTTTTACGGAGTCACTTATTATGAAGGGAAACCCTTGGTTGCAACCTGGGGCGGCGGTCTAATTGAAGTGAATCCGGATCGATCGATTACCCTGATCAACAACAAAAATTCTGGACTGGTGGGAATCCTGGGCGATGCTGATTTTGTGACGACCATTGATCTGAACGTTGATCAGAATGGGGATCTCTGGATTTTAAATTATGTTCCCACCGATGGCAAAGCCCTTAAGGTGAAACGAAAAGGAAAATCGTGGACACAACTTGGTGGTTTTTCCTTCCCCGGAAACTCAGGCAATAGTTTCAAAAAACACTGGATCGACCCGTTTGGCAATCACTGGCTTGAAGCAGTTTCAGTTGAAGGACATCCAACAGTTGGTCTTCTGGTTTATTCTGAAAGTGGCACCCCTGATGTGCTTTCTGACGATAAATATGTGGTACTCACCAATAAACCCGGAACCGGAAATTTGCCTTCAACCGAAATTAATGATGTTGCTTTTGATGGATCAGGCGCGGCCTGGATTGCGACTCCGGCTGGAATATCTGTACTTTACAATGCAAATTACATTCTTTCACAGACAGGAAGTATCAATGCCGTACCTGTCTACTCAATCCAGAATGAATTGGTAAAATCAGTATTTGTCGATGTTTCGGGAAAAAAATGGATTGCCCTTGAATCGGGAATTGTTGTTTTATCTGAACAGTCTGAACAAATTGAAACCATTTATACGGCTACCAATTCAGACCTTTTATCAAACTCAATTTCAAAGTTGCTTTATAATGAAGAATCAGGTGAGGTTTATGCACTTACCGATTTTGGTCTCAGTATTTTCAACAGCCCCAAAATTAAAGGTGCAACAAATCCTGAAACACCGGTTATTTATCCGAATCCATTTTTACCGGAGCAACATCATTCAGTTTGGCTGACTGGTCTTTCAAAGGATTCTGAAGTACTCATCATGAATATGGCTGGAAAAATAATCAGAAAGCTTGCGCCGGTTTCCGGATTTGTAAACTCATGGGATGGTCGTGATTCTGACGGAAATCTGGTTTCTTCAGGAATTTATATTATTTCTTACCGGGATCAGGGAAAAGAAAAAGCAACAACCGGGAAGGTGGCGGTGATCAGATGAGACAAAATCTGTTTGGGAATCAAGGTTTTTCAGTCTCAGTTCTGGGTTTGGGTGCAGGTGAAATTGGGGACGGTTCCATTCCCGAAGATCACGTGGGTCACCTGCTGAATCTGGCAGTTGATTCAGGAATTAATCTGGTCGATACAGCAAAAGGCTACGGACTTTCAGAGGAAAGAATCGGGCGGCATTTGTCGTGGCGACGGAAGGATTATATTCTTTCTACCAAAGTAGGTTACGGCATTCCGGGACATGCAGACTGGTCTTTCGGCTGCATAACCGAGGGAATTGAAACTGCACTCCGGCTAATGAAAACGGATGTGATTGACATTGTTCATCTTCATTCATGCCCTGTTGAAGTTCTTGAACGGGGTGAAGCTATTGATGCGCTTGAACGTGCAAAGCACGACGGGAAAATCAAAGTTGCTGCCTATTCGGGTGAAAATGATGCATTGGATTGGTGTTTAAAGTCCGGTCGTTTCGGCGGACTTCAATCTTCGATCAATGTTTTTGATCAGGATTCCATTCAAAGAGTAATTCCAAAAGCGACAGCAAACGGAATCGGCTATATTGCCAAGCGACCGGTTGGAAATGCGCCGTGGCGATTTGCTGATCAGCCAAACGGACATTACAGCGAGACCTACTGGCACAGAATGAAAACCATGGAACTCGACTTTGGTGCAGACTGGCAATCGGTTGCGCTTCGTTTTACGGCATTCCATTCCGGAATTTCTTCCTGCATCGTCGGGACCACGAACCTGAACCACTTGAAATTAAATGTGGAAAT
Source organism: Bacteroidota bacterium (assembly GCA_017303995.1). Taxonomy (GTDB): domain Bacteria; phylum Bacteroidota; class JABWAT01; order JABWAT01; family JABWAT01; genus JAFLBE01. Next base: position 17,543 of record JAFLBE010000022.1, read on the forward strand.
CATCGAGCACGGTCCGCTACCTTCAGATGTGGTTGATCACATCCGCAACTGCTGGCAAAAGCATCAACAGGGCTGGGACGGGCAAGTGTAGAATAGTGATAAGTCGAGCGTAGCGAAGATCCCGAACTCGCTTCGTGGTGAAAAGTTATAAGTTATAAGATATAAAAAGAAATGAATTCCCCTCTTGGGAGGGGATAAAGGGGTGGGTTTCCCGCTCTCAATCCTCCAGCAAAATTTCAGTAACCTGCAGTTCATTACCGGTTAAAACCTTCAAAGAAGTTCCTTTACAGCTTACACATTGGTAAATCTGATTGACGATCGGTGAAACAGCCCCGCATGATTTACATTCAGCTGTTACCGGAACTCTGATCAGTTCCATTTTACTTTCCGGCATCCCGAAATCAGCTTTCAGCGCTTCAAAACAAAAAAGAAGAGATTCCGGCAAAAGATGGCCTTCTTCCCCGATTTTTAATCTGATTTCTCTCACCAGACCAAGCTGTCCTGCAGGAACGGCCTTGGTGACGATTTCCAGAATTTCCTGAGTGATGGATAGTTCGTGCAAGTTTGGAAGTCCTTTATTGAGGTGCAGAAGTTAGAAGATAGAAGATAGAAGTGAGAAGGTAAAATCCAGTTTTTTGGTCTTTAGTTGGCTCAACTGATTGGATAACCACAAAATTAAATAGAAAAGTGAAAAAATTAATGTTTCCTTCCCCCGATTCTAACTTCCAAATACGGTCACTGAGCGTGTCATCCTGAGTGTCAGCTTTGCAATGCAAAGCTGATTTATCGAAGGACGAAGTGCTATCTTCTTGTTCAAAACTCAATCACTTGATCAGAATCATCCGTTTTGCTTCTGAGTGGTTCCCGTATTCAATCCGGTAAAAATAAACTCCCGACGCTAAACCGGAACCATTGAACGGAATGGAATGAACCCCTTCAGCATAAAACTGATTGGTAACTTCTTTTATTTTTTCACCCTGAATGGAATAAACAGTGGCTTTTACCTGCCCGGCAGCTGGAAGTGAAAATGAAATCTGGGTTTCGGGGTTGAATGGGTTGGGGTAGTTTTGGAGTAACGAAAACGTTTTGGGAGAAGGTAAATGATTTTCTTTGGTTTCAAGATTTACACCGCCTTCATGGTAGACGGCTAAACCATCATATTCGGTTCCAACCCATTTATTTCCAAAATTATCAATTACGATTGATTTGATATAATCTCCTGGTAACCCAGAATTTGAAGTATTGAAAGTAGTCCAGTTTTGTCCATCAAATTTTACCAAACCATAGTACGTACCCATCCATTTTTCACCATGAGAATCGATTGCAATTGAATGAATATAATTATCAATTAACCCTGAATTTGACTTGTTGAAAGTTGCCCAATCTTGGCCGTCAAATTTTGCAAGTCCTCCACCATAGGTACCAATCCAGATTGTCCCATTGGTTTCAAATGCAAGTGCATTGATATTATCATTAGGTAAACCAGAATTTGAAGCGTTAAAAGTTGTCCAGTTCTGGCCATCAAACTTTACCATACCGGAGCTAGTACCAATCCAAAGGACCCCATCGGTATCAATTTTAATTGAGGTAATATAATTACCAGGTAAGCCTGAATTCGAAGTGTTGAAAGTGAACCAGTTTTGGCCGTCAATTTTTGTGAGACCACTTGAAGAGCCAATCCAGATTATTCCATTTTTATCTGCCGCAAGTGCCCTGATTTGATCAATCGGTAAACCAGAATTTGAAGAGTTAAAAGTGAACCAGTTTTGGCCATCAAATTTTGTTAGGCTTCTTGAAGTTCCAATCCAGATTGTCCCATTGGTTTCAAGGGCAAGTGAATATATATTAGAACGAGGTAAGCCTGAATTAGAATCGTTGAAAGTGGTCCAGTTTTGACCGTCAAATTTTGCAAGTCCATCAAAAAAAGTACCAATCCAGGCAGTCCCATTGGATTCAACAACAAGTGAAGATATATCACGATTACCAGGTAACCCTGAATTTGATACATTGAAAGTGAACCAGTTTTGACCATCAAATTTTGCAAGTTTTGAAAATTCTAAACCGGAAGTGCCCACCCAAATAGTCCGATTGGTTTCAATTGCAATTGAGAGAATAGAATTACCAGGTAATCCTGAATTAGAATCGTTGAAAGTGAACCAATTTTGGCCGTCAAATTTTGTTAGCCCAACGCCATAGGTACCAATCCAGATTGTTCCATTGGATTCAAGGGCAAGGGAACTAATATGATTAGTAGGAATTCCTGAATTGGAAGTATTAAAAGTAGTCCAGCTTTGACCATCAAACTTTGTTAATCCATTCGATGTTCCAATCCAGAATGTCCCATTGGATTCAAGGGCAAGTGATGAAATGTCATCATCAGGTAATCCTGAATTGGAAGTATTAAAAGTTGTCCAATTTTGACCGTCAAACTTTATTAATCCATTCGATGTCCCAATCCAGATTGTCCCATTGGATTCAAGGGCAAGTACAGTTATATATTTATCAGGTGGCCATGAATAACCAATATTAAAAACGGACCAATTTTTGCCGTCAAATTTTGCAAATTGACCAAAATAGGTACCTACCCAAAGGTTTCCACTTTTTTCAATCGCAAGGGAAACAATATGTTCAGTAGTTAATCCTAAATTTGAAGAGTTAAAAATTGTCCAGTTCTGGCCATTAAACTTTGCAAGCCCGCCATATGTTCCAATCCAAACAGTCCCAATTGAATCAACTACCAGAGAAGTAATAATATTATCCGGCAATCCCGAATTTGCAGTATTAAAAAACTCAGTTTTATTTGTTTTGGAATCAATACAAACAAGTCCCTGATCAGTACCAACCCAGGTTTTATCTTCAAATACTACAATTGAGGGGCTCCGGTATGCTTTGGTATATTGAATCCACTCCTGGGTTTGGGAGAAACCGATGGAGGAGGTGAGGAAAATAAGTAAAAGGAAACAGGTTCTCATGGCGTTACCCGGTATTTATACGTTTTATTTTATGACTACAACACAAGATGTGCGAAATTTCCTTATTTAATCAGCACCATCCGTTTTGCTTCTGAGTGATTCCCATATTCGATCCGGTAAAAATAAACACCCGTTGCCAAACCGGAACCATTGAACGGAATGGAATGAACTCCTTCAGAATAAAACTGATTGGTGACCTCTTTTATTTTTTCACCCTGAATGGAATAAACGGTTGCTTTTACCTGCCCGGCAGTTGGAAGTGAAAATGAAATCTGGGTTTCAGGATTGAAAGGGTTGGGGTAATTCTGGAACAGGGAAAACGTTTTGGGATAATTTTTTTGGTTTTCTTTGGTGTCAAGAATAACCCCGCCTTCATGGTAAACGGCTAAACCCCTATCAGTTCCAATCCATTTGTTACCTTTGTAATCGATTGTGATTGATTTAATATTAGTATATTGCAACCCGGAATTAGATTTATTAAAGGTGGTCCAGTTTTGACCATCGTACCTGGCTAAACCACTAAAAATTGTACCAACCCAAATTGTTCCACCAAATTCAATTCCAATTGAATTAAGAGAATAATCAGATAGCCCGGAATTTGAGGGGTCGAATGTGGTCCAGCTTTGACCATCGTACCTAACTAAACCATTAAATGATGTACCAATCCAAGCCGTACCATTTTTGTCAGTTGCAATCATATCAATATAATTGCTTGGTAATCCAGAATTTGAAGTGTTGAATGTGGTCCAGTTTTGGCCATCAAATTTTGAAAGTCCGCCTCCTGATGTTCCAACCCAAATATGTCCACTTGGATCAATGGCTAATGATTCAATATGAAAATTGGGTAAACCTGAATTTAAAGAATTGAAAGTAATCCAGTTTTGGCCATCGTACTTTGTCAGGGCACCCCACGTTCCAATCCAGATGAAACCATTACCGTCAATTGCAATTGAATTTATATAAAAACCAGGTAATTCGGAATTTGTAGAATTGAAAGTCGACCAGTTCTGACCATCAAATTTTACTAGTCCACCATCCCAGGTTCCAATCCAAATTATACCATCGGGTGTTATAGCCAGCGAAGTAATTGAATTGCCAGGTAATCCAGAATTTGAGGAGTTAAAAGTGGTCCAGTTTTGTCCATCAATCCTTACAAGTTCTCCATGTTTGGTTCCTATCCATGTAACTCCATTTGGTCCAAACGCAACGGTGGTTATCATATTACTAGGTAATTCTGAATTTGATGGATTAAAAGATGTCCAGATATTTCCTCCAAAGCTTATTAACTTACAATCTTGAGTGATAATCCAGATTTTCCCTGAATTGCTTAGAGCTAATGAAATTATATAATTGTTTGGTAAACCCGAGTTTGAAGTGTTGAAAGTGGTCCAGATGTTCCCATTAAACCGAACCACACCACCACCGTCAGTTCCTATGAGAATTGTTCCGCTTTTCTCTGATTTAATTGATTTAATAAAATTATTTTGTAACCCGGAATTTGAAGCGTTGAATGTTGTCCAGTCTTTGCCATTATATCGTACCAGACCATTGAATAGAGTTCCAATCCAAAGAGTTCCGTTTTCTTCAATTTCAATTTCTCCAATAGAATTATCTGGTAAACCAGAATTGGAAGTATTGAAAGTTTTCCAGGTTTGTATTCCATCAAAGCACACCAGGCCATTTGATGTTCCAATCCAAATTTTACCAAGGGAATCAAATTCAATGTCATTTATTATATTATCTGGCAATCCGGAATTTGTTGTATTAAAAGTTATCCAGGTATGTTGTCCGTCAAATTGAATTAATCCTTTATTGGTTCCAATCCAAAGCATTCCATTCGATTGAGTTTTAATAGTTCGAATATCATATTCCGGAAAGTCTGAATTTGAAGCGTTAAAGGTTGTCCAGTTCTGCCCATTAAATCGTACTAAATCATAATTTCTAGTGCCAACCCAGAGAGCACCATTTTTTTCAATTGCCAGCGTGTTAATATAATTTTCAGGCAACCCCGAATTTGCCGTATTAAAAAACTCGGTTTTATTTGTTTTGGAATCGATACAAACAAGCCCTTGGTCGGTTCCAACCCAGGTTTTATCTTCAAATACAGCAATGGCGGTTACTTGGTCTGCTTTGGAATATTGAATCCACTCAGGGGTTTGGGAAAAACCGATGGAAGAGGTAAATGCGAGGATGAATAAAAGGATGTTTCTCATGAGTGTTCCCGGGTTAATCTGTTGACCTAAATATAAGACAATACTAATCTACATACAACTACCTTCGGCAGATCGTTTTTATTGATTTCCCCAGATTCTAACTTCTATCTTCTAACTTCTAGCTTCTTTCCATCAGAACTTCACCACCCCATTCTCAACGGAAAGCGTTCTGACTTTTTCAGCTTCACCGGTAAGTAACACCCGGCCATTCTTTAGTTCAACTTCAACGACGCCACCCCGTTCTGAGGCCTGGAATCCGGTCATTTTGGTTTTCCCGGTTTTGGCAGACCAGTAAGGTGCCAGCGTGCAATGTGCTGAACCGGTAACCGGATCTTCGTTCACGCCAACGGCAGGAGCAAAAAACCGTGAAACAAAATCATAATCCGGACTGGCACTTCTTGCAGTTACAATGATGCCTCTGGCCTGAATGGTTTCTATTTTCTTAAAATCAGGTTTCAGGTTTTTTATTGCCGCTTCATCAGCAAATTCGATCAGATAATCAAATTCACTTTTCCCCGTAAAAATGGGTTTTATCCCAAAAGTAGATTTGATCTCTTTGTGAAAGTCTTCAGTATAAGAGGGTTTAGCTGGAAAGTTCAAACTGATTTTATCACCGTTCCGGTCAGCAGAAAGAACGCCCGACAAGGAATGAAAAGTTATCCGGTTGCCGGTTACCAATCCTGAATCCCACAGAAAAAAAGCACTGGCAAGCGTTGCGTGTCCGCACAGTTTAACTTCCATTTTGGGGGTAAACCACCTGATCCGGAATCCGTCCTTTTCAGAAAAAATAAACGCCGTTTCAGATAAATTCATTTGGGCGGCGATGGATTGCATGTCGGCGTCAGAGAGTTTGGAGGGTGGCAGGCAGACTCCGGCCGGATTTCCGCCAAACCGTCCACCGGTAAAGGCATTGATTTCAGTTACTGTAGTTGTCATTGATGCACCTGAACTAATTTTAGTAAAAGAAAGATAGTCATTTCTTCTTCACCAACCAGATTTTTTGACTGCCGGCGAGCTGAAGTGAGGCTCCTTCCTGTTCTTCGACAAGAATAAACAAAGGATCAAGCAGTTTTTTCATATAACTGTCTGGGTGATATGAGGTAAACAGGCGACTGGTGTTGGGAACATTACCCCGGTAAACTGGCTTGCCGGAATTGAAGTCGGCCAGTTCATGATCGACAAGTTTGAGGTCAGCATAAAACTGACCAATGGTGGTGAATAGAAAAACGCCATCCTTGTTTAGGATTCTATTCACATCAGAAAACAAGATAGTGATACTTTCTTCAGAAAGATGGGTTATGACTGAGAGCGCAAAAGCAAGATCAATTGAGGCATCAGGAACTTGAATGGGCTGGTTAACCTTAACCGGAATCCAGGTCATCCCAGGATGCCGTTTTTGATTGGAGCTGATCATTTCTTCTATCACATCACACCCGGTGATGGTGGCGCCCGGATACAACCCGGCAAGTTTGGTTGAAACCCGGCCGAGTCCGCAGCCGATATCCAGAATCGAAGTTGGAGAAACATGCCGGTTAACCAAAGCAGCAAGATTTAAGGCGGCCAATTTTCCGCTTTCATCAAACCGGGTGAAGTCAACTTTTCCGAAAGATTCAAATAATAATGTTACGGGGACTTTGGGGACGTCCTGGTTTAAATTATTCGGCAGGTGCCTGATGAAAGAAATTGCCGGAGCAATTCGTTCCAGGTAGGAAATGAGTCCCGTTTTTCTTGCAAATAGTAGTAGTTTGTTTCTGATCATAGTCTTTGATTTAAATGAAGTATAAGTGTGAAAAATTTACATTTAAATTCAAAACCGGATCGCCGGAATCTGAATGTTGGAATTCGGTTTTTGATACGGTTCTGAATCAGGTATTTTCATTTTTTTGTTTGATTTAATTCTTGTTTTCCTTTTGGGTCTTTAGAATAGGTGTTTGTCATGTTCAAAATCATTTTGGGATTTATCGCAATATGTACAATCTGGGGTTCAACCTGGCTGGCCATCACCTGGGGATATGAGAGTTTTCCTCCCTTACTCGGTTCTTCAATTCGGTTTCTTTTGGCTGCTCTGATTTACATCCCTATTCTATATATAGGAAAAGACCGGTTTCCCGAATCGAAAAACGAGTGGAAAGTGGTGACCATGCTCGGCGTTCTGGGTTTCGGACTTGCTTACGGAATGGTTTATATCGGTCAGCAGTTCATCCCCAGCGCACTTGCCTCAATATTATTTACCACGTATCCGTTTTGGGTGGCAATTGGCAGCTTTCTTATTCTGAAGGAAACGACTTTCACTCCACTTAAAATTGCAGGCATGATTCTGGGCTTTACCGGGATCCTTTTAATTTTCGGACATAAGCTCACCGGGTTTGCACCCGATTACCTGTTTGGAATGGTTCTGATTATTCTGAGTGCAATTGCCCAGGCATCCAACCTCATCTATATAAAGAAGTGGGGAATAAATTTGTCTTCGTCGATGCTGAACTTTCTTGGGATGGGAATTGGCGGATTGGTTCTGCTGATCTGGAGTGCTTTTACCGAAACCTGGATCGTTCATCTGACACTGACCGGAGTTTTGGCAACCTTATATCTGACGGTTGTTGGCAGTGTGATTGTCTTCGGGATTTACTGGTGGTTGCTGAGTAAAGTTCAGGCGGTGACCTTATCGCTTTCTGCCTTTCTTACCCCGATTGTTGCTGTCATTGTGGGATACTTTTTCGCAGGCGAAATTCTGGGTCTCTGGGTTTACCTGGGTGGTGCACTTGCGATATCCGGTATTGTGGTCTATAACCTGAGCGGGGGGACTTACCGCAGAGTCGCTGAGAACGCAGAGAAATTAAAAAGGTAAAATTGCCTTCTCAAATCATTTGTTCGGGAATGTTTTTCAGTATCCCAATCGCTAATAGTATTATTCACCGTTTCCGGGAATAGTTACCCTGAAATATCTCTTTCAAGCCACTCCTTTATTCTCTTCAGTAATTCTTTGCGTTCCCTGCGTCCCTGCGGTAAAATCCCGCTTTTAATGGAAGCGGTTCGAAGATAAATATTTTCAATATTTAACCCCTTTGTGACCATTATCACAAAATGATACCAGATTTTAAAAAACTAATTAATGACTTAAGTGCCAATAAATTAAGGATGTCACGAAATGTAAGCCGAGGTCACAGCGAAAGCCCTTCCATCTTACATCTTGACAAAAAAGTAAAATCCTGTTACCTTCATATCGCAATCAAATTGGAAGCGCTTCCGGTTTCGGAGCTTCCACCTTTCAAAATCGCAATCTCTTTTCTTGACGTTCATTCGTTTACATTTTCACGTTTTCTCCTTCAAACCATGAAGAAAGGTTTTTTGTCCATGAAAAAATTGTTGTTGGTCGTGATGTTTGCCTTCGTCAGCGTTCTGGGCTTCGCCCAAAACCCCTGGAATGGTAAAGTTGTTATTCAGGGCTTCTGGTGGAATTACTGGAATAATAATTATTCTAATTCCTATTCTGATTACCTGACCGAACTCGCTCCGCGCCTTCGGGATATGGGTATTGATCTGGTTTGGGTTCCACCCGCCAGCAAAAATGCCGGAACCAATATGGTTGGTTATTCTCCATTTGATCACTATGACCTGGGTGACAAATTCCAAAAGGGTTCGACCACAACCCGTTTTGGTACAAAGGACAAATACCTTCGCATGATCGCTGTTATGAAAGCTAACGGAATGGGCGTAATTCAGGATGTGGTTTTAAACCACGTGAGTGATGCCGGTTCTGCAAATGGTCAGGGCGGCCAGGATCCTGAACCTTCCTATTCAATGAGAAACGAAAGCGGATATAAAACCTTCCGTTATGCAAGTTATTCAAAACCAGTTCCTGCTGCATCTGTCCCTGGAAATGTGAATGCAGAAAATGCAACTGAATATTGGGCAAGAAACGGCCGCTGGTCAAAAAACTATACCAACTTCCATCCTAACATGTGGACCAATACCACTTCCGGTAACTGGGCTCAAGGTGGCTGGGGACCAGATCTTTCCTACGAAGATGGCCGTTCATACGGACCTTCAAGCAATGCAACTACAAACCCCGCTCAGTATCTTGATTACAACCGCACAGAAGCCCGTAACTGGATCGTGTGGATGAAAAAACAAACTGGTGTTGATGGTTTCCGTTGGGATGCAGTGAAGCACTTCCCTCATTACATTCAACAAGATTTAAGCTACAATGCAAAATATAACGCCGGCTGGGCTAGCGGTGGCGCCAATATGTTTAACGTTGGTGAATATGTGGGCTCTGCTTCCGAATTGGATACCTATATCAACGATGTAAAGTATTCAAACGGCGGTTCTGAAGATATGATGGGAACCTTTGACTTTGCTCTCCGTGGCGCTATCTATGGAATGGTAACCGGAAACGGATACTTTGACATGGGTTCTATCCCTGGTCAGCAACAAGGAAATCGTTACCGCACCGTTCCTTTCGTGAACAACCACGATTCTTTCCGTCCGAACGGATTTAATGCAACCACCGGCGAATATACCAGCTGGGATACCGGCAATGAACTCGTAGCTCACATCCACCCGGATGATGGCCGTATTCAGGCTGCTTATGCTGTTGCAATGTCTGTTGATGGTTCACCACAAATTTTCTTTGAAGATTTGTTCAAAATGAACACAACCACACGTTTCAGCCACCGCCCAACCAGCACAACCAATCTTCAGGTTCGTGATTATCTGGCTAACCTGATCTGGTGTCACCAAAAACTCAATTTCAAAGCTGGTGCTTACAATGTAAGATATCAGGCTCAGGATGCACTCGTGATTGAACGTTCAGGCCGTGCCATCATCGGTATCACCGATAACTGGACAACCGGACAAACCGTAACCGTTCAAACCAACTTTGGTGCAAACCGTCAGCTTCATGATTATTCTGGTGCCAACTCAAATGACATCTGGACAAATGGTTCCGGACAAGCTACTTTCTGGATTCCACCCTGCAACGGATCCAACATCCGTCGTGGATATACTGTTTGGGCTCCTGCTGGTGTAACCGGTGGATTTGCTCCTCCTACAAACGTAACTACCCAGGAATGGGAAATGGCAAATGATCTTGGTGACAGCCATGCTTCTTCACTGAAACAAGGTGGAGCTCTTCCAGCCAAGTCAAATGCGCTAAGAACTGTTGGCCGTGTTTTCGCTGAAGCCAACAAGACCATTACCGTTACTGTTTATCAGCAATTGACCTCAACTCCAAAGAATATTGCAATCCAGATTTATAATTCTACAGGTTCATCAATTAAGAAAACAGTTACCGGTTCTACTGCAACTCTTACCACGACTTATACTCCAACCGTAACTGGATATTATATGATCAAGGTTCGCAATAACAATACTGCAAATCCGACTCAAAAAGTATGGGTTAAAGTAAGTTATACTGCACCGAGAGTTGTTGCCGTTGCAAGTCATCCGAAAGATGGCGATGAGTTTGTAGAAGGTGTTGAGGAAACTGAAATCCCAACTTCAATTGAACTGAACCAAAACTATCCGAATCCGTTCAACCCGTCAACCACAATTGCTTTCAGTATTCCTTCTGAAATGCACGTGAAACTGACGATTTACAACATGCTCGGACAACAAGTTCAGGTTCTCGCTGATGAAGTGATGCCTATGGGAACGAACTCCAAGTCCTTTGATGCTTCAGGTATGGCTTCAGGTGTTTACATCTACAAGCTTGATACACCGACTGGCAGCAAGAGTGCCCGGATGATTCTGACCAAATAATCATTCCGTTTTTGATTTGATGAAAAGGCTGGTTCCGAATGGGACCAGCCTTTTTTTTATTCAAGAAGTCAGAAGACAGTAAACAGAAGTCAGTATGGTAACAACCTGTTTTTATTGTATTTTTTTGCAGTTTTCTGTACTTTTTTCCGGCTTCTGACTCCTGTCTTCTGACTTCTTTCTGTCATTTTCTCCCCCCATTTCCTATGTTTACATTAAAAAAGGGATGGTTTCATGCTGATCTGGATTTTGGTTTTTGTGCTTCTTGTTTTATTTGCCCTGCTTTGGGTTCTGGCCGTCCGTCCGTTGGTTTACATCCGGAAAAGCGGAATTGACATGACATTGGGTCGTTTTTACCAGCTTCAGAGCCATGATTTCCCTACATTGAAATTGCTGGAACTGGCTTCACGATATAATAAATCGGGCATTACCCAAACCTGGGATGATATTGATATGTTCTTCAGCTCTGCCCAAGCTGAACTGGGTGCCAACCCCGGAAAGTTTAAAAAGTCTCCTGCTGATCTTTTTGGTGATGTTCTTGAAACACTTGAACTGGTAAAAAGTGAAGGATATGAACTGAGTTACCAGACTGCAGTGATGCAGATTTTATCCGGAAAAAATCCAAGAGAAATTACGTCTGACTTTGTTCATCTGATGTGGAAATCTGAAGGAAAAAGCAAAATCTGAAATGAAAACCTATATCCTCACAGGTGGTGCTTCAACCCGGTTCGGCGAAAATAAACTTCTGGCAGAAGTAAACGGCAAAGCTATGCTTTCCTCAGTTATTGATAAAGTTAACCGGATTTCTGAATCGGTTGTACTTTGTGGAAAACCTGAGCTTATGTCAGGGTTCGGGTTGATTGCTTTGGCTGATTCTGAAGGATTAAATGGACCGCTGAAGGGAATTGCCTCGGCTCTGGGTGATGAGTACGCTGGTGATCGCTTTCTGCTTGCAGGAGACATGCCCTACATTACGGCTGATGGATTGGAATTCTACCTTTCACATACACGGTTAACTCCGAACACGATTCTGATTCCTGAAACGCAGGACGGAAATCATCATTATCTTCACATTTTCATTCCTGAAAGTTTGGTTTCCTCTGCCCGTGATGCAATGAGTGACCCGGCTCCTTTTTCCGTCAGAACCTGGTTGTCCCGGCTTCCCACTGAAATTCTGCAAATTCCGGCTGTTTTTTCCGCCCATTTCCGAAATGTGAACTTCCGGGAGGATTTGGATGAAGGTTAGTGTTCTGCCGCTGCTCTTGTTCTTCGTTTTAATGGGATGTCATAACCCATTTGCACCAAGACTTGCCGATGAGAAAGAAGTTGGCAAGCAGTCAGGTTTGAACGCCATTACAATTGATGGCTTTTTTGAAACCTTTAAATCCGCCTATCAATTTAAAGACACATCTCTTTACGGAAAACTTTTAGATCCTTCCTTTACCTTTTCCTATTATGATTATGATCGTGGAACCAATGAGTTCTGGGGAAGAGAACAGGATATGCGCACAACTTATGGCCTGTTTTTAAATGCCAGCCAGTTGGAGCTTGACTGGAATTTTTACCGGGAATACCGGATTGATTCACTTTCAGCGACGGTTTCACGGGCCTTCCGACTGAGGGTTGTTTTTTCTTCTGTGGATATTATTCAGGGGGAAGGAAACGCCCGGTTTGAACTTATCCGTCAAAAGAAAACGGATCCCTGGAAGTTAAAAAACTGGACGGATGAATCGTCATTTTAGAATTGAGTCTGTTTTTGGAAGTGACAAATAACCGGTAAATGCGAAGGAATAGGTCGTCCGGTCTTGATTTCAGAGGATGAATCTTCTATTTTTGCATTCCTCGTAAACGACGACGGGCCCTTAGCTCAGTCGGTTAGAGCAGTGGACTCATAATCCATTGGTCGTAGGTTCGAGCCCTACAGGGCCCACATAAGATTGAAAATATTGGACTTACGATAAATTCGTCCAATCCCGGAGGAGTCGCATAGTTGGTCTAGTGCGCACGCCTGGAAAGTGTGTATACCGCAAGGTATCGAGAGTTCGAATCTCTCCTCCTCCGCTTAAAAAGCCAGTCACCCGACTGGCTTTTTTGTTATATCCTGAGAGAAAATCATGTATTTTGTTTATATCCTGAAAAGTCAGATTTCTGGCAAGTACTATTATGGCAGTTCAGAGGTGCCCGAAGATCGACTGGAGAAAGAACATAATAAGGGAAAAGTTAAAGCAACGAAGTCTGGACTTCCATGGATTTTGATTTATAAGGAAGAGTTTCTTACCCGAAGTGAGGCTTACCAGCGCGAACAATATTTTAAAACGTGGGCAGGTAGACGTTGGCTAAAATCAAAAGGTATCACCTGACCGCAAGGTACCGAAAGAGTTCTCCAAGGCTCCCGCTTTGCGGGAACCGCGGACCCGTCGTCCCGCTTTTGCGGGACTTGGGGAATCTCTCCTCCTCCGCTTAAAAAAGCCAGTCATCCGACTGGCTTTTTAGTTATATCCCGGGAAGAAGAATTACCCTAATCGCAAAGTCGCAAGATTTATATCGAAACCCACAGCAAAGGGAAATCCCCCTATTTAAGAACCATTCTTTAAACTTTATAGTACCTGCAAGTATTGAAAAAAGATGATTTGATACTGATATTGCATGTTCATCAACCAAAGGGCGCAACCCTATGAAATTCACAGACATTACCATCGGACAAAAAGCCGATCTGAAAAAAATCTTCACCAAAGAAAATGTACTCTCCTTTGCTGAACTCAGCGGGGACCACAACCTCATCCACATTTCAGAAGAATTTGCAGCCACCACGATTTTCAAAAAACCTATCGTTCACGGTATGCTGGTTGCTTCCCTCATATCCCGAACTATTGCAGAAAAATTGCCGGGGGTTGGTTCAATCTACATGAATCAAGTCATGAACTTTAAACTTCCCGTTTTTTACGGCGATGAAATTACCTGCGTGGTTGAAGTCATCGAACTGAAACCAGAAAAAAACATCGTGACGCTTTCAACCAATTGCCTGAACCAGAATGGAAAAGTGGTGATTGAAGGTTCTGCAATCATCAAAAAAATAGATTAATTCCGGACTTGGTTGCCTTTTACCTCAGGAAAGATGATCTTAACTGCTGATGGCATTTCAGTTTTTGGTAAGGATGCGGGAGAATAGTGAAAAACTCAGAACTTCCCTTTAGTGGAAAACGGGTATTGGTTGTAGATGATAGTCCGCTGAATATTCAGTTGATTTCTCATATTCTGAAATCTTTTCATCTCACAATCTCAACGGGTTCAAACGGATTGGAAGCCCTTGACCATTTGGCTGAATTTGAATGTGATCTGATTTTTATGGACATCCACATGCCGGGAATGGATGGCATTGAAGCAACCCGCCAGATCAGAATGCAGGAGATTCCGATTCCCATTATTGCCCTGACAGCCGATTCATCACTAGAAACTCAGGTGTTGATTTTGGATGCTGGATTTGATGCCCTTCTCATCAAACCGTTTAATAAAGAAAAAATGATTAAATTGATGAAGCAATTTCTGGTCTGAAGGGCTGCTGGTTTACCAGAATTTTGAAACGAAGTTCTGCGAAGCAACTTTTAAATGGAAAAACCGGTAACCATTGTTCGTGTTTTGTTTTTGTAAAGCACCTGTTTTGCGTACAACGTACCCCGTACAACGTATAGCGCCCCTTGTAACTTATAACTCTTATAACTTGTAACTAAAAATGACCACTCTTACTCCAATTGAAGCCCGCGTTGTCGGCAGTCTTATCGAAAAATCAAAGTCAACACCCGATTATTATCCGCTGACAGTGAATAGTCTGGTGAACGCCTGTAATCAGAAATCAAACCGGGATCCGGTGATGGAACTCGATGAACCAACAGTTGTTCGTGTGCTCGATTCTCTGATGGTGAAAGGATTTGCCGGACGGGTGATGGGTGGCGGCAGCCGGGTTGAGAAATTCAGGCATGTCATCGGGAAAGCTCTGGAAGTTGACGGAAATGAAATGGTTCTTATCGGACTTCTTCTGTTGCGCGGACCTCAGACAACCGGTGAACTGAAAACCCGGTCATCCAGTATGGAAGCCATTGCCGATCTCGAAACGGTTGAAAACATCCTGAATAACTTCGCCAACCGGGAAGACCCATTGGTTATCAAACTTCCCCGTCAACCCGGACAAAAAGAAAACCGGTGGATGCACCTGCTTTGCGGTCCCGTAGATTTGGAAGCTCTGGCAACCCACCAGCCGGAAGTGCTGAAAGTAAAAGATCAGACTGAAGCCAGAATTCAGGCACTTGAAGCAGAAGTCACTTCACTTAAAACTGAGATTGAATCCATAAAAGCTGATTTTGAATCTTTCAAAAAAGGATTTGAATAAGGACCGTCGTACTGCCTGCCCCGAACGCTTTCGGGGCCGTACGCTGTACGTAGTACGAAAAACAACGAATAAATTTTAATATCGTGTTTTTGTATTTAGCGTACCCCGTCCTTAGGGTTTTTTCACAATAATGCGTATTATTGGTATTCAGTCATTTCCGGGTAGGATATGCGAACCCTTTTTCTTCTTTTCTTCACTCTACTTCTTTCCTCAGAAGGATTTTCCCAATCCGATAAAAACAGTTCCGCCGGGCAACCACGCTCATCCGGGACAAACGAAAGCTACCAATTCCTTCAAACCCGGTCCATGAAAATCTGGTTTCAGAATAATGGGGCAATTATTGACCCAAAAGGAAATTGGGCATGGGAATACCCCGTTAATTCCGGCAAATTAGTCATGTACTGTCAGGGATTTGCCCTTTCCGGCTATGTTGCCGGTGACTTAAGGGTATCCTGGATGACACCAGGAACAAGAGCAGAAGAGTGGCAGCCCGGCCCGATTAAAAATTTAAGTCCAGAAGAACCTGATAATCCCCGTTACCGGATTTACAAAGTAAAAGCAGGCGACACCTGGGAAAGCAACCCCGATGTGGCAAACTGGCCGGTTGCTCTCGGTGCTGAATGGGTGGATGAAGACAATAACGGGAAATATGAACCTGAGAAAGGCGATCATCCCCGGTTTCTTGGCGATCAGATGTTATGGTATGTGATCAATGACGGTGTTCCGAAAGATCATTGGAACCGACGGTTTAAAACTGAATCCATGGGCATTGAAGCTCAGGTGACCGTTTTTTCACTTGAAGAAAAGACAGGGCTATCACCAGTCGTTTTTCTAAGGTACAAACTGATCAATAAAAGCAGAAATTTTATAGACAGCCTCATTTATTCGGTTTGGTCGGATCCTGATCTTGGGAACAGTGATGATGATTTGGGTGGTTTTGATTCCACAAGGTTTATGGGTTATGCCTATAACGAAAATAATAAGGATAGCAAATATGGCAATACTCCGCCTGCTATAGGGCATTCCATTTTAATTGGCCCGGCAAAACCAACCAATAACCTGGCAGATACTTTATGGATTGATAAACATGCAAATCCAGGTATTAAGGCTTCCCGGTTAAAATCTGGTGTTGTATTTGTCCGTGGAAGAAATGACATGCCTGATCCTAATTATTCTATTGAAGCGAGGTATTATCAACTAGGGCGGCAATTTAATGGTGAATATTTTAATCCTTTGACCATTGGTTATAGAGGGACAATATTTAATAATCCCTTGATTCTATATCCCGGATATCCTGAACACGATACCGGGTGGCGGGATTCTCAAGGTGGAGATCGGCGTCTTTTAATGAACTCAGAACAGTTTTCTTTTGCCCCAGGCGATACCCAGGTGATTTATATTGCCTGCCTGATTGGTCAGGGATCTGATAACCTTCAAAGTCTGGCAAATTTAAGAAAACTGAATGATGCAGCTGCAATCGCATTAAATGATCTTATGATTCCCGACCCTGTTTTCCCGGGAATTTCTGATAGCAAAATATCATCCAATACTTCGGGAACAATCAGACTTGACCTGAAATCCCTTCCGAATTTCAAACCCACATTCAGACCGGCACCCGGTCATAGCTATGAATTCAAAGGGTATCGTCTTCGTCAGCTGGTCCCGGGTGAAAATACCGGTGTGATTCTGAGAGAAATAACAGTAAAGAACGGACTGGATTCCCTTTACCAGATTTCGTCTGATGGTTCTGAGAAAAAACTTGTTTTTACGACAGGTGAAACCTTCCCTCCGGAAGATGTCCCTTTTCTTGCTTATCCTGATTCAAGATTTGTGTTTGATATTGAAAGAGATGCACTGAGAAAAATCAGGTTCATCAATGGTGAAACGTATGAATTTGGGTTGACGGCATTATATACTGATCGGCAAAACCTGATTCCGGTTTTAAACAAATGGGGAGATCAGGTCGGTTTCGGAAGCACCCAACCCCTTTTGGAGTCTGAAGAAAAGCGGGTCAGAATACTGTTCCGGGATGAAATTAAACCCGATTTGCCGGTAACCTCTGAGGTGTCATCAAAAAATGTAACTCATGTGGCTGGTCAGTCAACCGCCAAAGTAATAGTGGATGTTGTTGACGGAGAAGAAATTAAAGATAACCAAAAGTATGTGCTGAACTTCTACCATCCTGAACAGGAAGGACCCGTAAACTGGAAATTATCATCAGAGGGTGTCACTTTTTTGGATTCTGTAGCCGCTTATTCAGGTATCAGCTTTTTAAAACCCATAGAAGGTCTTTCAGTCAGAGTGCTTTTACCTCCGCCGTTTATTCAGTCAGTGTCAAATATTGAAACCCCCTGGTGGGAGCAAACGCCAATCAGAACCCGGTCGGGGCTGAATCTGGTCATAAAAGGATCAACTGACCCGAAAGATGGTTTAAACAGATCCACACTCAATTTTAATGCTGCAGATACCTTTTATTCCAGATCAGGGCTTTCGTCCGCCAAAATCCGGAATTTTGAAATCGAGTTTTCAAAGTCAAATCCGTCGAAAGCTTACCGGTATATTTCAAATGTCACCCATACCAGAAAATCATTTGTTGTTGATCCATGGATACCCAAAACCATAAGCCGTGGTACAACCGACAATGGAATTTGGGCGGGATTCACCACTATATCGACTGCTGATTTTCCAACCTTTGGGCGACTTACACAGGCAAGAAAGCCCGGAACCGGAATTGTTTCTGTCCCTTTTCGAGTTTGGGACACCTCCTGGCGGGGTCCGAATGGTGAACGCCGGCAGCTTAAAGTTGGCCTAGTCGAAAATTATGCCTCAGGTTCTGCGGCTGGTTTTGTCAATGGAAACTGGGATGGTAAAGCAGAAGCAAAAGAAACCATTCTGATTTCAAATGAAACTTACGACCCCGGGCTGGTCATGCCTTCAGACACCCTTCATCTCGATAAATATATGGATTATCTTTTTCGCGGTGATACACTTTCAGGGTCGTGGATGGCCGCCTGGGAGCCCGTGGGAGATACCCTGAGCTTGCAGGATGGACAATTCGTTTCAGTTTTAACTTCTGTTCCTGATTTGAATGATGTGTTTGAAATTTCAGGATTTAAAAGCGAATCGGTATGGTTGGAAGAAAGAACCCATTCGATCTTAAAACGGACAACCGTCTACCCGAATCCCTATATGGGATATAATTCTTTAGAAACCAGTGATGACCGTTTTGTAACCCTGATCAATCTGCCCGAAAAAGCGACAATCAGGTTTTTTACTTTGAACGGAAATTTGATCAGAAAAGCAGAGAAAGATGACAACTCAAACCTGTTCAGGCTTCCCCTTTTAAATGAAAATGGCTACTTTATTGCTTCGGGAATTTACCTCATTCATATTGAAGCACCCGGTCTGGGAACAAAAGTTTTAAAACTGGCTGTTATCCAGAGGGAATGGTGAGGCGGGGATACGCTGTACGTTTACTGCCTGCCCCGAACGCTTTCGGGGCCGTACGCTGTACGTTTTACGCCGTACGTAGTACGGGAAACGCCTAACGAATAAGCATTACGAATCATTGTATTTAGCGTACCACGTACCCCGTAAAGCGTACCCCGTTCCTTACTATTTTTTCCGGTTTAACTGGTAAACCTGGTAATCTTCTTTAATTCCTTTGAGCTTGGCCTTATATCTGAAAATGGCCGGCATTTTTCTTAAATATTTCAGTGATCTCGGGTCATCGAAGATACTTTTTGAGATAAACACATCTCCCCCTTTGCTCAGATTCTGAACACGGGCAGCAATGTTCACCGTCGAACCGAAATAATCGATTTTCCCGTTCAGATTCACAACCAGAGCCGGACCTGCATGCAATCCCATTTTTATCACAACAGACGGGTTTTTCCCGGACAAGGTGAAGTGTTCCTGAATTTCAATTCCGGCATTGAGTCCATCTTCACTGTTTGAAAAGCTGGCCATAACTGCATCGCCAATGGTTTTAACGACCGTCCCGTTATTTCTTCCGATAATTTCATCCAAAATCCCAAAATGTTCTCTCACAATCCGGTATGCATTGAGATCACCGATTTTTTCATAAAGTTCAGTTGAACCTTTCAAATCGGTAAAAAGCAGGGTGATGTTTTTGATTTTCAATCCACGGTCTTCAGATACCACTTCATTCGAAAAATTGTGTCTGAAGTAAGCATTGTTCAGCAGATCAGACCCAGTTATGCCATGATCGTGAGCCATCGCCTGGCTGTTTCTTACAGATTCCGGAACGGGAATCAGATTTTCAGAAACTGAAAAAATGACCTGAAGATTTTCATCAACTGAAAGATCAAAGCCAACATCACACATGGGGCAGAATGAAGCTTCCTCAACCGTGTTTAGTGACGACGCATGATGAGTCACACCCGAACATTTCGGGCAGCAGGTGCTCCAGTCAATATCCATCAAACCATGTTTGACTGATTTTAAAAGTAAAGTGACCGCCGGATATTTTGAAAGCCCCAGTGTTTTTCTGAAATCTTCAGACCGGATCGGATGCAGTTTTTCCGGATCTGTTTTGGTGATATAATCCCTCAGTTTCACAGCAAGTTCAGGTTCAACACGGTCGGTTTGAAGGCTTGCCATCCGCGAATTCAGGTAGGTGAGTGCATCGTTGCTTAACATAATGGGCTTTCCTGTTTATTCAATTTTCTGATTGGTCGGCTGATCTTTCTGATTCCTGACAAAATAAAACATTCAAGGCCTTCATTTTCGTTTCACTTTTAATCGGCGTATTTTCGCAGTTCTTTAATCTGGATTTCAAAATGAATGATTTTATTGCCTCAATAATTCTCGGTATCGTTGAAGGTTTAACCGAATTTATTCCGGTTTCTTCTACCGGACACCTCATTCTTGCCCACCATTTGCTGTTTGGCGGTGAACAAATGGAAGGATTCTGGTCGACTTTTGAAGTTGTCATCCAGCTGGGCGCTATTCTGGCCGTTGTTGTTTTGTATAAAGATCGGTTTCTTTCTCTTTTCGGATTTAATCGGGCTGCAGGTGAACCTTTTCCTGCAATCCGGTCCTTGTTTTTGCCTGATTCAGGAATGGGGCTGATTCATATTGCAATCGCCATTGCCCCGGCTTTTCTTTTCGGTTTTCTGCTTCACGGTTACATCAAATCAAATCTGTTTTCCCCGCTGACTGTTATCATCGGACTTGTCATTGGTGGCGTCATTATGGTTTGGGTTGCCGGAAGGAAAATTGAACATCCGTCTGATTCGCTGGATGAAGTTTCTTACAAACAGGCTGCCTGGATCGGAATCGGACAATGTCTCTCACTTTGGCCCGGAGTCTCCCGGTCTGGCGCAACCATTATTTCTGGGATTCTTACCGGACTTTCTCAAAAAACCGCAGCAGAGTTTTCGTTTATTGTTGCCGTGCCGGTCATGATTGCAGCCACGGGTTATGACTTCCTGAAAAGCTACCAGTATTTCAACTCAGAAAACCTGATGGTTCTGGCTGTTGGGTTTGTGGTTTCTTTTATCGTTGCCGTTGCAGCAATTAAATGGTTTGTCAGCTTTCTCGGAAAAGTTGGTCTCGGTCCGTTTGGCTGGTACCGCATCGTAGCTGGTCTTGCCTTCTGGTGGATTGTTCTTTAGGAAGCTATTAGCTGTTGGCTTGTAGCTTTTAGGTAATTCAAATCCCCCTCAGACGGAGGGGGCAGGGGGGTGGGTTTTCAATTCCACAAATCTTCCTTGATGCTTTACCTAACAGCCAACAGCTAATAGCTAACAGCCAAAACCCTACTTCCCCCCATACCCCACCGGAAATTCCATAATAACTGTGGTGCCTTTGCCCGGTTCAGAGCTCAGAGAAATAGCACCGTCGTGATTCTGAAGAATCTGATAGGCAATTGAAAGTCCGAGGCCTTTGTTTTTACCAATCGGTCGTGTGGTGAAAAACGGATCGAAAATCTGTGGCAGCGTTTTTGAATCCATTCCGTGACCCGAGTCTGTAATTAGTACACGAATTCGGTCACCTGCAGGTTCGGTCTTGATATGTATTGAACCTGTGCCATCAATTGATTCGACAGCATTGACAAGAACATTCATTAAAACTTGATTGATTTGCCCGGGATAACCTTCGATTTCAGGTAAACTGTCATATTCAGTTGTAACCGTTATTTTTTCACTTGTCATATTACTTAGTAATAATACTGCAGCATCCAGACTATCATTCAGATTGAGTTTTTTGACTTCATCTTCATCAAGACGGGTGAAATTTCTCAGAGATTGAACAATTCCGATGGTACGTGACGTGCCAGATTCAATTCCATCAAGCAATACATTGATTTCCTTCGCCAAATCGTGCGGATTTGTTTCATGAAGCAAGTGGCTGAGTTTTTCAACTTTTGCTGTCTGCGGAAGGTCACTCCTGATCAGATCAGAAATTGACGAAAGGAGTTCAGAAATATCAGCAATGTCTTGTTTTAAAGGTGGTAGTGCACTGTGAATAAAATTGACCGGATTATTGATTTCATGAGCAATTCCACCGGTTAAAATGCCAAGGGAGGCCATTTTTTCTGATTGGACAAGCTGGGTTTGCACGGATTTAAGGTCGTTCATTGCGAGTTGCAGTTCTGACGTCCGGATGGCGACCTTTTTCTCAAGGGCTTCATTTTCATTTTTATATTGATTCATCCATTTCAGAATAATTGCCCAGAGTAAACTTCCGCCAACTAATACATAAATAAAAATCATCCACCAGGTTCGGTACCAGGGGGGAAGAATTTTGAACCTGAAGGAAGTTTCTGGAGAGGATTTCCCATTTGAAAGTGTGGCTACAACCCTAAACGTATAGACCCCTTCCGGCAGGTTTGTATATTCTTTCTCATGGAAGGACGTCCAGTCAGACCAGAAATCATCAAATCCATCAAGAATGGTTCTGAATTTGACCGTTTGACCGCTTTGAAAATCGGGGAATGAATAGGAAAATGCGACTCTGTTATTTTCAAATCGCAGTTTTGGCGACTCTGATTCAGGCAACGGATCATATAAAACCCAATCTGCCCCGGCTGTTACCTGACGGATTAGTGGGCGAATGACCGGCGGTTTCAGTAATTGAAATTGCCTGTCAAGGCGGAATAACCCTTCAGTTCCACCGATCCAGATTGTGCCATCTGCTTCCGGATAAATCGCCCAGAATTCCATTGGTGGAAGTTTTGAAAACAGAGTTGAATCCCTGATAACATATCCGCCAAATCCAGGTGACAAAAGCAAACGGTTGTCGGTAATCAAATCACCCGAGGGGGTCAGACCAAGTTTATAAATAGCAGTTTCACGTCTGGATCCGAAAAATTTTTCACCAGCCGGTTCGAATTTTTGGTTTGCAGGGTTGAAAAGGAAAGGTCCGTTTTGAGTTGCAACGGTAATTCCAACAGGTAAAGAATAAACCTGAAGAAAATTACTTCCCGGAAGTCCATCCGCCTCTGAAAAGGTTCTGATATCCTCTGGTTCTTTTTCTGTAAGTGAAGTTTCTGCAATTCTGATCAAGCCTGAAAGGCGGGTGCTGATCCAGATAAATCCGTCAGGTGAACGGGTGAGTCCCATAATTTCACCAGAAATGCCGGGTGCAATTTTTCTCGGATTTAATCCGGAGGGGAAAAACTGAAGTCCGGATCGAAGACCTGCTAAAAGTCCGTTATTGAGTGGTAAAAGAGAATAGGCAGCATCTTTGCTGATAAATTCCGACTTTAATCCAGCTATTTTAAGAATCCCATCATTGGTAGCAGCATACAACTTTCCCTTGAAAACTGCCAGGTCCCAAACCTGGGTTAACGGACCTTCAATTCGTTCTGCTCCCGTTTCACCAATCCGGTTAAGACCAGATCCGGTTGCAACGTACAAATGTCCATCGAACCGGATGATGTCATAAACACTTCCGTCAAGCCCGATGGTTTCATTCCAGTAACTAACCGGTGAATGGTAATCAACCCTTGTGATTCCTCTTTCATGGCAAATCCAGAGAAACCCCTGACGGTCTTCCATGACTGAATAGACTTTGTTTTCCCTCAGACCTTTGCTTTTGGTAAGAACTTCAGACAAAAGGCCATCGGGTGTCAAAATGATGACGCCACCCAAAAGAGTTGAGAGTACCAGATTTCCATTGCTCAGGATGGTTCCTGAATAAACCCGGTTTTCTGCAACGAATTTATCGGCTTCAAGAAAACGGGAATCCTTTTTTAAAGTGTTTTGGGAAAGGGAAAACACCCAAAGACCAGAGTTTCTTGCAGCAATGAGTACTTTTTGATCAGGAAGCGGAAGGATAGCAAAAATCTCATCAGTTATGAAATAGTCACCGCCGGGTAAAGGTTGAACCTGTTGATTGGCAATCTCAACGAGTCCTGTTCCTTTTTCTCTGGAAAAAATCCGGTCGTGAACCAGCCAGGCATTTTGAAACTGAGTTTTTGGGCGGATGATGGATACAGAAGTATCCGTCCTGACAATTATTCCATTCGGAGAAATAAAATAAACCTGGTCGTTTACTGAAAGAATTTTTCTGACTACGGTTACTTTAAAAGTAGAGTCAGGTAGACTTCCATTCAGAGAAAAAAACTCCTGCTGTCGGTTTGATCCTCGTTTGAGGTAACCAATCTGACCTTCAGCCCCAACCCAAATCGTTCCGTCTTTTCCAATAGCAAGGGTTCGTACAACCGAACTGTCATCGGTAACCGGGATCAGATTCCAGAAATGACCATCAAAGGTCAGAACACCGTCATTGTTGGCAAAGTAAATAAGTCCTGAAGGATCCTGAACCGAACCCCAGTTCTGGTTTCCTGCAGGAAATTGCTGGCGGGTAAAAACTGATGTGAATCGTTTTCCAATTTCAAATAAAGGCGTACTTTGGGCATGAACCAGAAAAGGAACAGCCAAAGCAAGTAAGAGGAAGGTGCGGGTTAAACAGGTCATCATACATTAATTTACCAAGTTGGAAAGGATTTTCAAACCGATGTGTCCGAAATTGATAAACAGGTAGGTATAAACGTGATCTGAATAAAAGAAAAAAGCAGAAAAAAGGGGAAATAAAAAAGCCGGTTTCATTTTTGAAACCGGCTTTTATTTGTTAACGAAGAGATTTAACGTAGGCACTTTCAGGGAAGAGATCAATCAGTCGTTGCTTGATTGCCAGTTGCCCGGTTGTGTCATTAATCATGGTATACGCTTTGTATTTTGCAACCAGAGCGTCATAATATTGACGGCTTTTCGGGTCTTTAATCAGGTTAAGTGTCTGATCGAGGATCGTAAGCGCTTCGGCAGGGTTGTTTAGTTGCTGAAAAAGAAACTGAGCCTGCATAATTTTAAAATCAGTATTTTCAGGAAGTTGAATTTCAATTTCACGGAAAAGAGAATAAACCGCAGGAATATCATTTTTATCAATCATGTACTGCAATTTATTGTAATAATAGGCATAAGTCTGGCGTTTAATTGATTCCTGAGTGTGTTCTCTGACCGCACCGGCAACGTGGTAATCAGAAACCAGATTTCCACCCTTGGTTCCGGTCATCAGAATTGCGTAAGAGCACCAGATTCCGGCTGCAAGAACCAGAAAGTAACTGATATCCTGGTTGAACCGTAGTGCAGAATCCTTAAAGCGGATATAGAAAAAGGTAAGAACTGTCAGGCCGACTGCAGACCAGGTTGAAATCGAAGCCCAGAGTGCATGCTGTTCAATTGCATCATGTACACCTGGAATTCCCGAAACCAGAGATTCAACCTGTTCTCCTGAAAAGTAAGAGAGTACAAGTGAAAGTGATGAAAAAACAAAAAGGGTAAGAGATGTATTCAATAGCCATTCCTGATAAGTAAACCGGTAAATAATGTAAACCAGTAAACCGGCTGGAATCAGTGCGATAGAAAAATGTGCGATTACAGGGTGAAGTTCCGCGAACCATTGCATAATTGCCGTACTCCTTTTAGATTTATATTTTGAATTAAAACTGGGTGAAAAATATTAACTGAACCTGTCAATTCAAAATCACCGGGTGGTTTTCATTGAATTGCCTTTCAGTTAATAAAAAACAGGAGTTAATGCCTGTAAATAATGGTGATACAATTGAGTAGAAAAATTGAATTTAAAACAATATTTTTCATGCTATTGTATTTAGTTGGTTAAATGTGCGAAATTACAGATGATAAACCGGGAAAATGAATGGCTACTCTTGCTGAACTTTTAAAAACCAATAATGCTGACCTATCCGGGCAAGCCCAAAAAGCTGCCCAGGAAAAAGAAAAACAGGACAAAGCGTTGGTTGTAAAAGCCGACCGTTCAGGACGGGCAGGAAAAACAGTTACGTTAATTTCCGGTTTTGATCATAACCCTCAGGTAATTGAAAAAATTGCCAAAGATATTAAACAGGCTTGTGGTACAGGCGGCACCGTGAAAGGTAAAACAATTGAAATTCAGGGTGATAAGGTCCAAAAAGTGAAAGAATTGCTTGTTACGAAAGGATTTGCCATCCGTGCCTGAAAATCAGAATCTTGAATTTTTTGAGAAAAATGATCCGGCTGCTGCGGTTGAACGATATCGTTTGCTGATTGAACAGACCGGCCAGATTATTTACGATTATGATATTTTTTCCGGTCATATTGAATGGACAGGCGCCATTGAGCCTTTGACAGGCTTTACCGTTGAAGACTTTCGTTCAACTGATATTCTCGGTTGGGAAGAACTCATTCATCCAGACGACCGTGACCATGCCATGACCCTGCTCTATGAATGCATGAAAACCGAGTCGAAATACCACGTTCACTACCGGTTCCGTAAAAAAGATGACGAGTATTTTTACGTTGAGGATAATGGTGTTTTTCTGAGAGATTCTGAAGGTGAAATCATCAGAATGATCGGGACGATGAAAGATGTTTCCAGCGAGAAAAAGATGGAAGAACATCTGCGCCAGGTTCAGAAAATGGACTCAATCGGCACGCTTGCAGGCGGAATAGCTCATGATTTCAACAATATTCTGAATATCATTGTTGGCTCTGCAACTCTGCTTCAAAATGATTTTTCAAACCCTGAAAAAAATGCCAAACGAATTGAAAATATCCTGAAATCATCTGACCGTGGCAGCGGTCTGGTTCGTCAATTGCTGACTTTTGCCCGGAAAAATGAAATGCTCATTGAAGCCGTAAAGGTCAATGAAGTCATCAGGGATCTGGTTAAAATGGTTGCTGAAACCTTCCCGAAAGGTGTTGACCTCAAAATGGAGCTGGCAGAAGAATTGCCGGTTATTTTTGCGGATGTAAACCACCTTCATCAGGTTCTGCTGAATTTGTGCGTGAATTCAAGAGATGCCATGCCGGA
Organism: Bacteroidota bacterium; assembly: GCA_017303995.1. Taxonomy (GTDB): domain Bacteria; phylum Bacteroidota; class JABWAT01; order JABWAT01; family JABWAT01; genus JAFLBE01. The sequence continues at coordinate 44,209 of JAFLBE010000022.1, forward strand.
TGGCGGAACCATAACCCTAAGAAGCCGTGAGATCGACCGTCACCAGGTTCCGGCACATGAACAATCCGGCTCATCCGTCCGGTTCATTGAAATTTCGGTTTCAGATACCGGTTTGGGGATGGATAAAGCTACCCAGCAACGGATTTTTGAACCCTTTTTCACAACAAAGGGCGTTGGTAAAGGAACTGGTCTGGGACTTTCTGTGGTGTTTGGAATCATCCAGAATCACAAAGGAACCCTGAGCGTCGATTCAACACCGGGTGCCGGATCTACTTTTAAACTTTATTTTCCGGTTCCAGATACTCAGCCTGCCAGTGATGATGAAGATAATTTCGGAAGTGAAATTCCCGGCGGAACCGAAACCATTTTACTTGCTGATGATGAGTGGATGATCAGAGAAATCGTGTCTTCAACTCTTGAAGCAAAAGGATACACCGTTATTCAGGCCGAAGACGGACAGCAATCGCTCGAGACGTTCATTGAAAAAGGCCATGATATCAATCTGTTGATCACTGACCTTGAAATGCCGAGAATGGGTGGAGCCGATTCATTTACACAAATGAAAACCAGAAGAAACAATCTGAAGGCAGTGGTTATCTCGGGGTATATCAGTCCTGAACTGAGAGCATCACTCACAAAAGCTGGTGTCAAAGCATTGATTCATAAACCTTTCAAGCCGGAACAATTACTTCGGATTATTCGAGGCATTTTGGATAAGAATCCTACCTGAAATGATTAATAATTAGATACCATTCTGCATTCATTCTACCAAACGTATTCAGCTCCGGAGGAGTGTCCTCCCGGTAGCATTTGAACAGATGGGGTCAACATCGTCCGGGCAAAAAACCAGAAAAGTCCACAAATTCATTTCCGGACGAAACTGGTGGATAATTCAAGTTGTAGCTATTCCGCCCGAAAAGATAGTTCCAGTTTCAAGGAGAGTTGTGGCCGGGCGGGGGCTGGATTTTGATTTGAGTTCTACCAAGAGGTCACCCCGCTGGGGTTACGAAACCAAAATTTATTCACCAATAACCATTTTCACTTATCACTGACCACTTGTCACTGTTTGTTCCTTTTCGTGACAATAAAAATTTTTTGTTAACTTTCCGGAGAAGACTGGGAAATAAAAATTCCCGATCTTTGCATCAGTCAAAACATTGAACCGGTTTGCAAGTGAAGGCGGCCTGTTTATTTCCTCAAGAAAGTTTTGGAGTATTGTTGTTGTTGAAAAGCCGTTCAGGATTCCCTGAACGGCTTTTTTTTAATTTTCTACTGTCGATGCCGGACTCGAATGATGAACAACCATCCGCCATTCTCCTTTTTCCATCCTGAAAACATTTGAACAACTGATGTTGATGTCAACAACTTCTGTTCCGTTCTCATAAAGCAGATTTTCTATCAGGGTAATGACTGCAAGTTCACCTGAGAGGTAGACTCTGGTATTCTTCAGATTAAAAGTCAAAGCCTGTTTCGTGTTAAAAATAGCTTCCCAGCTTGCGAGAATTTTAGAAATCCCCAGAACGGGTTCCCAACCAGGGTGAATGCACAGCGTATCTTCACCTGCCGACCAAATTAATTCCATCTCCTGATAGTTGAAACCCTCAATTGCTTCGTAAAACCGCCGGTTTAATTTTAGCAGATTTTCAGTTTGGTTTTCTTCTTTTATTGACATTCACTCACTCAGTCCAGCGTATCGTAATTATTCTCAATTTTTGAAATCAGAGATTCGAAAAGATCCGTCAGTTTACCTTCCTCTGCAGTCTGACTGTTCCAGATAACCGGTTCGGTTTGGCGGTAATGAATCAGGTATGAAAAATTTCCGGGATCGTTTACAACAGGAAGTGAAACAGCAAGAACACTGTCCAGGTCAGAAATATCTGACGCACTTAGTTTTTTCAAAAAGGTTTTTGCCGAAGAATCAGGATCAGCTCCAGACCAGGTAAAAACGGATCCATCCTGTTCAATTGAATATCCGGTCCAAAGTCCGGTAAAACCACCACCCGAACCCAGAACAACAACCTGAACATGTAAAGAGTCGGCAGGACTAGCGGGAAGTGTGGATGTTTCCTGCTTATCGCAGGAGAAAAACAAGAATGTTGTCAGGATTGAAAAAAGGGAGATAAATTTCATCTGCTTTACCAATTTGTCTGTGTTTGAAAAAGAATATTTCCAATAAACTGAAACAAATTAACAAAAGAAACTTTCCGGCACAAAACTGACGAGGGTTATAATCGGGAAATCAGGGGCAAATGAAACCCCCTCCGACGGAGGGGGAATTGGGTGGGTTGAAAAGAAAAAACTTACTTTCCTTGCTGAACACGTTCCAGATAAGAATTATCATCGGTGTTGATGCGAATGAATTCACCGGTGTTGACAAACTGAGGAACCATAACGGTAAGTCCAGTTTCAAGTTTGGCAGGTTTCATCGAAGAAGTGACAGTTGCACCCTTCATATTCGGGTCGGTATCCACAATCTGGAAAACCATTTGCTGCGGCGGTACGATTCCCATCGGGCGGCCTTCATACAATTCAACCATGAATTTGGTGTTCGGTAAAAGCAGGTATTTCAATTCGCCCAAATCAGCTTCTGAAATATTGGTTTGCTCATAATCTTCAGTATTCATAAAATAATGGAACTGATCGTCGGAATACAGATATTCCATTTCAACCTGATCCATCGAGATTTTTTCTGCTTTTTCATCCGAGCGCCAGCGATATTCAACATTGGCACCAGTCTGAATATTTTTCATTTTGGTCTGAACCATGGCACGCAGATTTCCCGGTGTGTGGTGAATCAGAGAGGTTACCCGGCAAAGTTGACCGTCAAATTTGATAATGTAGCCAACTTTTAGCTGACTGGCGATAAGAATCATAGCTATCCTGTTTTCTTTTATTTAAATTGGAGTTCCGAAATGACCGTCTGTAATCCAAAAAGAAGACAGTCTGAAATTCATAATTAATCTCTAAGTTAAGAATTATCTCAATTAAATGGAAATGCTCTCCCGTTCTGAACAAATCAGATACTCCAGACACCTTCTTTTAGATCAGGTCGGTGAAGCCGGCCAGTCTAAACTGAAGTCTTCATCTGTCCTGGTTATCGGTGCAGGCGGTCTGGGATCACCGGTTTTGCAATATCTTGCCGCTGCCGGCGTTGGGCGGCTTGGCGTTTTGGATTTTGATGTGGTTGATCTGAGCAATCTGCAGCGCCAGGTGATTCATTCTACTGATTCGGTCGGGAGTAAAAAAACCGATTCGGCAAAACTTTTTCTCCAAAACCTGAATTCTGAGATTAAAATTGAGACTTTTTCTGCACGTTTGGATGCTTTAAATGCTCTGAGTATCCTTTCAGGATTTGATGTGATTGTAGACGGAACTGATAATTTCCAGACCCGTTATCTGGTCAACGATGCCTGTGTCATGCTCGGGAAGCCATTGGTTTATGGTGCCGTTTCCCGTTTTGACGGACAGGTTTCTGTCTTTAACTTCCAGGATGGACCTTGCTACCGCTGTCTTTTTCCTGAACCACCAAAAGATGGATTGATCGGTAACTGTTCTGAGTTGGGCGTTCTGGGTGTGCTTCCCGGAATAATCGGTTCAATGCAGGCACTTGAAACACTCAAAATTTTACTCGGAATAGGAACCTCACTTTCTGGTCGGCTGGTGATTTTTGACGGACTTTCCATGTCGATGGATGAAATCCGGATTAAGAAATCGGTAAACTGTCCGGTCTGCGGAAAAAACCCGTCAATAATCCACTTAACTGAAGAACAAGTTGCCTGTGAAATCCCCTCTGATCACAGGAATTTAATACCAGAAATGGTGAAATTCAGGTTGAATGAGAATCCCGGCATTTTATTGCTTGATGTTCGGGAGCCGGAGGAAGTTGCGATCAGCCGGATACCCAAAAGTGTTCATATCCCACTGAAAACACTGAATTTAGAGGGGATAGGGAAAAAAGCCCCAAAAGATTTATCTATTATTGTCTACTGTAAAAGCGGAGTCAGAAGCCGGAAAGCGATGAATTATTTACTTTCGGAAGGATACCCAAACGTCTGCCATCTTGAAGGCGGACTTCTCGCCTGGCGGTTGGCCGGTTTCCCTATTGAATCTGGAGAAAAAGTATGACTTGCAGCGAAGTGATCACCTTTCTAGAGTCGAAAGCTGATCCTGTAAATGTTGCCGGAATGGCCCGGTTCGGCATCAGTTCAAAAGGAACGCTGGGTATAAGTATGCCGGTCGTTCGGGAGTTGGCAAAAAAACTGAAAAAAAATCATTCGCTGGCTTTGGAATTATGGGAAACTGAAATTCATGAAGCCCGGATTCTGGCCGGATTTATTGCCGACCCAAAAAAGATGACTGAAGCAGAAATGGAATCCTGGGTGGTCGGATTTGACAGCTGGGATATTTGTGATCAGGTGTGTACCAACTGTTTTAATTATACGCCCTGGGCTTTCAAAAAGGCAGAAGAGTGGTGCCACCGGGAAGAAGAATTTGTCCGTCGGGCCGGTTTTGTAATTCAGGTCGGAATTTCAGTCCACTTGAAAAAAGTTGAAGATGAACGATTGCTCCCCTTTTTCGATTTGATGGTAACCTACTCAAATGACAACCGGAATTTTGTGAAAAAAGCAATTAACTGGTCGCTCAGAACTTTGGGAAAACGAAGTGCCTTTTTATTTCCGGTGGCTGTTCAGGTAGCAGCTCAACTGAAAACAATGGAATCCGCATCTGCAAGATGGATAGGTAGTGATGCCTTCCGGGAATTGATAGAAAAAGAACTAAACGGAACATTACCTTTTTTAAGGTTACGGGTCACAAAATCACGGGTTACCGGTTAAAAAATGCATAGACGATCGCAGGGGCGACCTGCCGGTCACCCGCCTTCATTGCAACCACTGTCTCTAACGGATCCAAAATTGTGTTTCGCATTTTAGCCTTTCATTAAAAAGTTTCTTGATAAAAAAACTGTATTTCTTAGCGTCTTGGCGCCTTTGGGGTCTCCCTAATTTCCAGGAGTTTCTATGCCTGATATCCGAAAAAAAATAAAGCTCGCACATTCAACCTCTACTGCACCTGCCGGAAGTTCACTTATAAAATTCCCTTCTATTGGAGGAGCTTTCCGGTTTTTTCTGAATCAGCATCCCGATAAACCTTTCCTGACTTATTTTGAAGGAAAAGTAAAAATTACGTCGTACACGTTTGAGCAGTTTGATGAACGGTGCCGTCGGTTCGGCCGGTTTCTTACTCAGGCAGGAATAAAACAAGGTGACCGGATTGCCACCGCCGGAACGAACCACCCGGATTTGATTCTCCTTTATTTTACTGCCTGGCGTCTTGGACTTTCGGTGGTTCCTATCAATCTTGGCGAAGATGATCACCGGCTTCATTACATTCTTGAACATGCAAAACCCAAGTTGGTTGCTGTTCTCAATGAAGATCAGAGCCGGATAAAAAGCCTGAATCCGTCCGTTCCTGTTGTTGAAACCGGGAAAATGCACGCACAGAAAGAGGAGGAATTCACTTTTGATGATGCTTTGAACCGTCGCAATCAGGAAGCTTTTATTGTTTACACATCGGGGACAACCGGAAACCCCAAGGGTGTTATTTTAAATCAGGTTCAGCTTTTGGTTGATTCCTGGTTTATTTCAGACTGGCACAACATCACCCCGGCAGATAGGTTTCTTTGTGTGCTTCCAGTTCACCATGTAAATGGAACGGTCGTCACGCATCTTACACCATTGATGACGGGTTCTTCAATCGTCCTTCTGAAAAAATTCTCAGATGAAGCTTTTTTTGATATAGTAAAAACAGAAGAAATCACCATTTCTAGCGTGGTTCCAACCCTGCTTCAGTTTCTGATTCAGTCAGGAAAATCGGGAAAACTGAAAGCCACGAAACTCCGTCATCTGATTTGTGGGGCCGGACCTTTAACCGTGGAACTTGCTTTGAAATTTGAGGATAAATTTGAAATCCCAGTTATTCACGGGTATGGACTTTCAGAAACGACCTGTTATTCCTGCTTCCTACCAGTTGATCAAAACAAAGCTGAACACAGAAGCTGGCTTTCGGATTATGGTTTTCCCTCAATCGGGGTTCCGCTTCCGTGCAACGAGATGGATATTCAGGATGATTACGGCAAATCGCTTCCTGAAGGAGAAAAAGGCGAAATCGTTATTCGTGGACATAATGTGATGGATGGATATTTTCTGAATCCGGATGCCAATAAATCGGCTTTTGAGTTTGGCTGGTTCAGAAGCGGTGACGAAGGATTTTTTAAAACCGGGAAAGACGGACAAAAATACTTTTTCATCACCGGAAGATTTAAAGAACTGATCATCCGTGGCGGCGTGAATTTATCACCTTTAGAAATTGATGAAGTTATTGGTCGTTGTCCGGGTGTGAAAGCCGGAATTGCTGTCGGATTTGAGAATGACTGGTATGGTGAGGAAGTTGGTGCACTTGTTGTTAAATCAGATCCAGATCTCACTGAAACTGAAGTTCTTGATTTCTGCAAAACCCAGTTGCCGTTTTCAAAATCACCCAAAGTTGTGCTCTTCACAGATTCACTGCCGGTTACTTCAACCGGGAAATATCAACGGAATAAAGTGAAATTGTTATTTGCTGAGTTTAAAGAAACCCAGTTCCGGGGAAAATGAGTTAAAGTCAAATGATTTTAAATTCCCCTCCGACGGAGAGCCTGCCCCGAATGCTTTCGGGGGGTGGCGAAGCCTGGGTGGTTTGGCTATTATTTAAAAACTTAGGACAGGAAAACCACCCCCAGCCCCTCCTTTAGAAAAGGAGGGGAGCCATAACCATACCAAACTGCCCAATCTGATATCCCAAATCCCCACTTTTCTCCCACGCCAAAAAAGACTATTTAGACTGAATATAAGTATTAAGTTGCATTGAACTGGTTTCATCATCATATTTGGCACGATAAAATCATAAAAGGAAACCGTTTATGCAGATAATGGTTGTTGATGATGAACGTGATATGCAGTTGCTGTTTGAACAGAGATTCCGGAAAGAAATCAAATCAGGTCAGGTCGCCTTTCTTTTTGCTTTTTCAGGTGAGGAAGCCTGTGATTACCTCAAGTCAAACGGTGCAGAAAATGTGAATCAGATTCTATCAGACATCAACATGCCTGGCATGAACGGACTTGAATTGTTAAAATGGATCAAAGACCATTTCCCCGAGTTGAAAGTTGCAATGATCACCGCTTACAATGATCAGAAAAATTATCAGCAGGCCATTGAATATGGGTGTGATGATTACATGATTAAACCCATCGATTTCAGTCAGTTAAAAGAAAAAGTCTTGTTTTAACCCCACTTCAGTTTTTCAACTGACCAACCAAACAAACAGGAATTCGAATGAATTCAGCATCACCATTAACTGAAAATGAACTTTTAAGAAAACAGCTTGCCCAAAAAGATGCTGAATTTGCTGTCATCAACAGCGTACAGGAAGGTCTTGCTAGCAAACTCGATATTTCAGGAATTTACCAGCTTGTCGGCGAAAAACTCCGTGAAATTTTCAATGCCCAGATTATTGATATAGTCACTTATGACAAAACCACAAATCTGATTGAAGACCGGTATGCTTTTGAAAAAGGAGATCGTTCTTTACTGGCACCACGGCCGCTGACCGGATTCAGAAAGCATGTATTTGAAACTCAAAAACCGTTTGTTCTCAATTCGGATGTAGAACCCGCAAGGCTGAAATACAATCAGAATGTCAGTGTCGGTGAAATTTCCAAATCAATTGTTCTGGTGCCGCTGATGTCGGGGAATGAAGTTTTCGGGTTTATCAGTCTGCAGAATGTGGATCAGGAATTTGCCTTCAGTGAGTCTGATGTAAGGCTGCTGACAACCCTTTCGAACAGCATGAGTCTGGCCCTCGAAAATGCCCGGCTTTTCGATGAAACCAACCGGCTTTTAAAAGAAACTGAACAGAGAACTGCTGAAATGGCGATCATCAATTCGGTTGGTGAAGCCATGTCGAAATTGCTGGATATCAACACAGTAACCAAAATTGTGGGTGATAAAGTAAGGGAGATTTTCCACACCGAAGTCACCGAAATTCTTCTGCTTCATGAAGAAAAAGGAATGATCGTCATCCCTTATTCCTACTACAACGGCTACCGTGAATATGAAACTTTTAAATTAGGTGAAGGACTAACATCCAAAATTATTTATTCCCGGAAACCTCTTTTGTTCAGAAATCTGGATGAGCAGATGGTGGCAGGGGCACGGGTTACCAGCGAACAGGATAAAACCCAATCTTACATGGGTGTTCCGATTTTGTTCGGAGAAAAAGTGTTGGGTGTGGTCAGCATCCAGAGTTATTCACCCAATGCGTTTGACGAAGGCAATGTGCGGTTACTTTCTACTTTGTCATCGAACATGGGAATTGCACTTCAGAATGCCCGGTTATTTGATGAAACCAATACCCTGCTCGAAGAATCGAAACAACAGGCCATTGAATTGGGCATTATCAACAGTGTGGGCGAAGGACTTGCCAAACAGCTTGATTTCCAATCGATTGTTGATCTTGTTGGCGATAAAATCAGGGAAGTCTTCAATGCGCAGGTTGTTTCAATTTCAACCTACAATTCAAATGAAGAATCCATCCATCACCGGTATGTGGTTGAGAAAAACGAACGGTTTTACTTCGACAAGCCAATTGCCATTGATTCCGACCGGAAAGAAATTATTGAAACCCGGCGTCCTCTTATTTTTGGATCCAGTGAAGAAATGATTGCGCACAGCGGGGAACAGATTCTTGAGGGTGAAATGCCCGAATCGTTTATGGGCGTTCCCATCGTTCACAACCAAAAAGCAACGGGAGTAATCACCGTTCAGGATCTTGACCGGAAAAATCTCTATTCAGAAAAAGACGGAAAACTGCTGCTTACCCTGGCATCAAACATGGGTGTTGCTCTTGAAAACGCCAGATTGTTCGAAGAAACCAAAAGATTGCTGAACGAAACCCAGCAGAGAAATACTGAACTTGCTATCCTGAACGCCATTCAGGAAGGACTTGTACTTGAAATGGATTTTAATTCGATCATTAATCTGGTCGGCGATAAATTCAGAGAGTCGCTGGGTTTTCTCGATCTTGGCATCCGCATCTACGACAAAGAAAAAAATATTCTTCATTTCCCGTATGAATATGAACATGGCGAACGGCTCTTTCTTGAGTCGGGTCCGCCAACACCGTATTCTCGTTATGTTCTTGAAACCGGGAAGATGCTTTTACTGCGGAAAAATACAGATGAAGAAGCAGCAAAACTCGGAATCACCGAAGACGCAACGATACCAGGGACGGACCGAAGCAAATCCCTCATTTTCGTGCCGATTATCGTTGGAACGGATGTAAAAGGTCTGATTCTTGTTGAAAATTATGAAATTGAAGACGCCTTCAGCGAGTCTGAAGTCAGATTATTATCAACTATTGCCAACAGTATGAGTGTGGCGCTTGAAAATGCCCGTTTGTTTGATGAAACCCTTCGGCTGCTTGAAGAAAGTAAAAAGCGGGCGGCTGAACTGGGAACGGTGAACAGTATCAGTCATGCCATTGCCGGTCACCTTGAGATTGATAAACTCATCAATCTGGTGGGTGAAAAAGTGCGTACCTTATTCAACGCCGGAATTGTTTATGTGGCTTTGCTGGATAAAGAAAAGGAAATGATCAATTTCCCCTACGGCTATGGTGATGAGTATCCGCCGCTGAAGCTGGGTGAAGGATTAACCTCCAAAATCATCTTAACCAAAGAACCGCTTCTGATCAATAATGAAGTAGACAAAAAATCTGAAGAATTGGGTGTAACCCGGATCGGGACGAGATCGGCTTCGTATTTGGGAGTTCCCATTCCTGTTGGTGACGAGATTATCGGGGTTCTCAGTGTTCAGAGTTCGGAAAAGGAGAATATTTTTAATCCGGATGATCTCAGGCTTTTAAGCACCATTGCTGCCCACGTTGGGATTGCAATAAACAATGCAAATTCGTACGAAACCCTGAACAGAACTTTGGCTGATTTGCAGTCAACCCAGGATCAGCTGATTGCTCAGGAAAAACTGGCGTCTTTGGGTCAGTTGACGGCTGGCATCGCCCACGAAATTAAAAATCCGCTCAATTTCGTGAATAACTTCTCTGAGTTATCAGTTGGATTGCTCGAAGAATTAAGGGAAGAATTTGACAGGCAAAGCGGGAATCTGGATCCGGCTTCACTGGATGAATTCAATGATATTATTGATACACTCAAAAAGAATTCCCAAAAAATCAACGAACACGGCAAACGGGCAGACAGCATTGTTCACAGCATGCTTCAGCATTCCCGCGGGAAAACCGGTGAAAAACATCCGACCGATATCAACGCCATGCTGGATGAAGATCTGAATCTGGTCTATCACGGTATGCGGGCTCAGGACGGAAATTTCAACATCAAAATTGAAAAAGAATATGATCCGAATCTGGGTAAAGTCAATGTGATTGCTCAGGATATCAGCCGGGTTTTCCTGAACATTCTTACCAACGGATGTTATGAATCGCACCGAAAAAAAATGGAACTGAATTTACCGGAACCGGCGGAAATCAGAGTTAAAACATCAGAAACTGAGTCCTTTGTTGAAATCAGGATCAGGGATAACGGACATGGGATTCCTGAAAAAATAAGAGGGCAACTGTTTACTCCGTTTTTTACAACAAAACCAACCGGGAAGGGAACGGGTCTTGGACTTTCAATCAGTTATGATATTGTGGTGGCCGAACATCATGGTGAACTTTTGTTCGAAACTGAAGAAGGCAAATTCACTGAGTTTTTGATCAGGCTTCCCAAAAACCCTAAAAAGTAAAACCATGACAACCGAAATCCCCAAAATATTGATTGTAGATGATGAGCCGGATCTTGAACTGCTGATCAGGCAAAAGTTCCGTAAGGAAATCCGTGATGAAAAATATCAGTTTCTTTTTGCTGCAAACGGAGTTGAAGCGCTCAAACAACTCGTTCAGGATGAGAGTATCGAACTGGTTCTGACTGATATCAACATGCCGGAAATGGACGGACTTACACTTCTTTCCAAAATAAAAGAACTCAATAATCCGCTGCTGCATTCGGTCATCGTTTCCGCTTATGGTGATATTCTGAATATCCGCACGGCCATGAACGGCGGCGCTTTTGATTTTATTGTAAAGCCGATTGACCTTACCGATCTGGATCTGACGATAAAAAAAGCACTGGGTAATTTGGCATTGTTTAAAAAAGCACTTCGGTCACGTGATGAACTGATTGCCGTAAGAAAAGAACTCGAAGAAGCCCGGGCGCTTCAGATTTCGATGCTGCCCACTGAGATTCCGGTTGTTGATGATCTCGATTTTGCAGTTTACATGAAAACTGCCAGTGAAGTGGGTGGTGATTACTATGACTTTTCTACGGGTCATGACGGTTCGGTAAATATTGCTGTCGGCGATGCTACCGGTCACGGGATGAGAGCCGGAATCATGGTTTCGATCATGAAAACGCTTTTTATTTCGGATTCATCCCGGTTAAATCTGGCCGAATTTTTTAAAGCATCAAACAAAACCATTAAATCGCTCAATCTTGGGCGGATCATGATGGCTTTTACCATGCTGAATATCCATGGAAACCGGGTCAGATATGTGAATGCCGGCATGCCTCCGATTTTAATTTACAGAAAATCAACCAACACGGTTAATGAACTCGAAAATCAGTTTATTCCGCTTGGCGGACTTTCAGACTCTGATTTTCACATTTCAGAATTTGAAATCAACTCAGGCGATGCGATATTGATTCAAAGTGATGGTTTCCCGGAATTGTTCAATGAGCTGGATGAACAGTTCGGTTACGAGGCAGTTGAGTCTGAATTTCAGATGGTCGCAGAAAAACCCGCCGCTGAAATCATCGATTATTTCAAATCGGTTATTTTAGCCTGGTCAGCTGGCACTGAACTGCTTGATGATGTGACGTTTGTTGTAATCAAAAAGAAATGAGCAGGTATGGAATTAAAATTTTCATTCACAAGCCGAACCGTTGATCAGGTTGTCATCCTGGATTGTGAAGGATACTTCAACCAGTCTGCGGGCGAACAGATTTCTGATTTTTGTTACAAGAAAATGGGTGGCGGTGAAATTCGGTTTCTTTTAAATTTTGAAAAATCTCCAGTTATGAACAGCATCGGTGTTTCTGCACTTATTGAAATAATCGGGAAATTAAGGCCTGTTAGTGGTAAAATCGGCTACATTAATTTGTCTCCGATTGTGGCAAAAACGTTTAAAATTATGGGCTTGCTCAATCATTCAAAAATTTATACTTCAGAAGCAGATGCACTTCTTTTCCTGAATTCCTGAGCTAAATTAGAGGTGCCCTAAGCCTGTATTTCATTTCTTAAAGGAAAATTGAAATCGTCCACTGGTTTGTTTCCGTCTGCCATTTAAACGATTTTTGTCTTTTTGGCATTTCATAGGCGGTCAGATTTGAAGCGGGCAGGGTTTTTTGTTTTATTGATGTTTTTCAACATAAGCCTTTGTTTTGCTACCCTTCCGGTCACCTTCACCATTGGTCCCTCAGGCGATTTTAAAACGATTTCATCCGGACTCGACTTCATTCGGTTAAACCCCCAAAACCGCCCCGTCGAATTTCATATTTTTCCCGGAATTTATTCAGAATCTCTCAACATTTCCCAATTATCCTGGGTTTATTTATCAAATCCGGTTACTTTTCTTTCTGAATCGGGAAACCCGTCCGATGTAATTCTTGAGGGAGTTGGCTCTCTGCCTGTTTTAACACTTTCCTGTTCCAATCTCAATTTCCTGAACTTGACTTTTCGCGGATCTGCCGATTTTCTGATTGTAATTGGAAAAGCTGATTTTGCAAAATTTGAAAATTGCAGGTTTGAATTAGCCCCGGGTCAGTCTGGAGTGATTTCTCCCGCGGAATGTTCAATCCTTTCGGTTTTAAATTGCCAGTTTTCAGGTGGATCAACCCCGTTTTCCTTTGCCAATTATTCACCGGGCAGAAACCGAAATTTGACGTTGACCGGGAATGAATTTGATGGATTTACTGCAAATGCAGTTTCAATTCAAGGTGGCGTCCCTGCCTTATTTTCAGGAAACAGGTTCAATGCAGTGGCGATGAATAGCACTTCAAATGTCCTTCAAATTAAAGATCAGGTTGCGCCTGTCGTTTTTTTATCAGGTTTTATCCGGAATCTGGGCGGAACAGGACTAAAAATTTTAAATTCACCGGGTTCTATAGCTATTGCCAACTCAATGATCTCCGGCTTTGGCAATTCAAATCCAACCGGAATCCGCATCATTTCTTCCCCGGTTTCTGTGTTCGGTAACTCGGTTACCCTTTCGTCATCAAATCCCATTTTAACGGTTGACAGTTCTGATGTTCTGGTAAAAAACAATATTCTTATCAACGAAGGATTGGGTGCTGTTGCACGTTTTGAAGGAGTCAATTTAGACTCTGATTACAATCTTTTTTATTCGTTTCAGGATCCTCTGATTATAGGTGATGAAACTTCTGCGAGCCTGATTGACTGGCAGGAAGTTTCCGGGTCTGACCTGCATTCAATCAGCAAGCCGGTTACGTTTTCAGATAAAGAAAACGGGGATTTGCACCTTACCGGACTTTCAATCGGTGACCCAGACCTGAAGGGTATCTATTTATCTGGGTTTCCAAAAGATTTTGACGGTCAGGAAAGAAGTGTGGAGAATCCCTATATCGGCGCTGATGAAGCTATTCTGGCATTACCGGTTGAACTGACTTTTTTTGTTGCCCGGCTAACTGGCAGCGATATTGAACTGAAGTGGGAAACTGAAACCGAAACTGCAAATTACGGATTTGAAATTCAGGGTTCGCCCGATGAAACCGGCTGGACAAAACTCGGATTTGTTTCCGGTTCTGGTTACACCACTGAGAAAAAGTCATATCGTTTTCTCCTAACAGGTAAAAACAGACTTGTCAGGTTTCGTCTGATTCAGATTGATTTGCGCGGAAAATCAACCGTTAATCCGAAAGTTTCTCTGGTTGGTGACTCCCGTTTTTTTGAATTGTTATCCGCCTATCCGAATCCATTCAATCCGTCAACCCGTATTTCTGTGAGAATCCCGGATGAAGGTTCAGTTTCTGTCGTTTTTGTTGACGTTACCGGCAAAGAAGTAGACCGTCTGAACCGCAATTTTTCTTCCGGCGGATTGAAAAACATCCTCTGGACTGCAGATCATCTCCCTTCCGGACTTTACTTGTACCGTGTCGAAACCAAATGGGGAAAAGCCTCAGGAAAAGTGATGCTGGTGAAATAGGAGCGGAAATAAGGGTTAATGGTAAATGATCAATGGTTAATGGAATATCTGTTTTTAATTCAACTCCCTCCTTTTTGAAAGGAGGGAAAATCCCGATCCTGCATGCGGGATTGGGATGGGGTGGTTTTGCCATTTCAATGGTTTCTTGTTCGCTTAGCAATCAAGTCGAAGTGCCCGATGACTGAATGGCAAATGAGTTTTGGAATTTAAAACCCCATAGGGGTGATATGATTATAGAAAGACGAACAAGAAAAAGCCTCCGCCCGGCGACAACCTTTTTGAAACAGGTTTATCCCGAAAAAGTTAATACAATTGCCGGAATCAGGATTTTCAGGATTTGGGGATTTTCGGGATAGGAAAGGATAATTCTTTTCATTCTATAATCCTGTAATTCATGCTTTTTATTTTAGTTTTTTGTTTTTCATCCTGTCCATCCTTAAATCCTGAAAATCCTGATTCTGACTTTCCTCCTTCAAATTTGCCTTTTCATTCTTTCATCCTCTATTTTGCTTAAAAAAACGGAGGTATTATGTTGAAAGGGTTACCTGTTTTATTTGTTCTTTGTTTTGCCGGATTGCTTTCAGCACAAACTCCCGCTGATTCTATCCTGAAAAAGGTGACTCCGCAACCTGAAACCATGCGAACCTACTACATGGTTTTCCTGAAAAAAGGTCCGAACTGGACGTCCGAAAAAACAGAGGAAACAGCCAAAATTCAAGCCGGACACATGGCTCACATCCAGAAAATGGCAGACTCCAAAAAATTATTGCTTGCAGGTCCGTTTATGGATAATCAGGAGATCAGAGGGATTTTTGTTTTCAAGGTGGATACGATGGAGGAAGCCAAGGCACTGACTGACGAAGACCCTGCGGTGAAGGCTGGACGGCTGATTATGGAAATTCATCCCTGGTATTCAGCAAAAGGTATCAATATTGATCCGTTGAAGGAATAAAACGGTCTTTTAACCCCATTTTTCCTGCCAACCATCACATTTTTGGTGTGAAATCATTTTATTTCAATCACTTTAAAAAGTAATTGAAATAGGCACTTGCGCAAAGAAAAAGAATTATATAAATTGAACCCGTTTTAAAAAAAATCACCTTCAAAGGCACACATGATTCATCCCCATACTGAACTTCGGTTTATTAGTCCGGAAATCGGACACGGTGTCTTTGCAACCCGGTTTATACCAAAAGGAACCGTGGTCTGGACCTTATGTTCATTTGATCAGACCTTCACGCCTGATCAGGTTCTTGATCTTCCCGAAACCCATCAAAAACTGCTTTCCACTTATGCTTACATCAATTCTGAAGGCAATTATGTACTCTGCTGGGATTTTGGCCGGTTCCTTAATCACTCCTGCCATCCGGCCATGATGTCGCTTACTCATGAAACTGAAATTGCCATCCGGGATATTCAACCGGGTGAAGAATTGACCTGTGATTACAGTACCTGCAACATCGCCTTTGACCTGAATTGCAGGTGCGGAGCTCCTGATTGCCGGGGAACGGTTCGGGGTTCAGATATTTTCACCTATGCCGCTGAATGGAAAAATCTGGTTCAGTCTGCCTTGGAATCCGCAAAACATATCGAACAGCCGTTATTTCAGGTGATGAGGGAACAGCATTATTTCACAGAAATGATTCAGGGATTGAAAACGCCGCCAGATATGGCTTCCTTCTATGTAGCGCCTTCAGAAAATCTTCCCGAAAATCCTTCCGGTCTTTGGGCACTTCCTGAGAGAAAGAAAACCGGAACATGATTCACCCGGATACCAGGCTCGTTCATATTTCTGATGAAATCGGAATGGGAATTGTTGCAACGGCTTTTTTGCCCAAAGGAACGATAACCTGGGTTCAGGATGCTTTCGATCAGGTTTTTCACCCGTCTCAGCTCTCCTCTTTTCCCGGACATTTTCAGCCAACACTTGAAAAGTACACCTTCAGAAACCGGGACGGTTTAATGGTTTTGTGCTGGGATGCTGCCAAATACATGAATCATTCCTGTGTACCAACCTGTCTGGGAACGGAATTCGGGTTTGAAATAGCGATCAGGGATATTCATCCGGGTGAAGAGCTGACAGATGATTATGCTACTTTTTTCATGCAGCCCGAAGATCAGTTTGATTGTTATTGCGGAACACCCGAGTGCAGAACTGCTGTAAGACCCGAAGATTTGAATTATTGTGCACCCAGGTGGGAAAAGTTGATGAAAGAAGCTTTGCCTTTTAGTTATCAGGTTCCCCAGAAAATGAGCAATCTGTTAAATCCTGGACTGATTGAAAAAGCACAAAAGGAAATAATTTTTTCCAATAAGCGCAAAACGGGATAAACGGCATGGATGAGCTTCGCAGAACTTCGTTAACCGGATCAAGTCCGGGATGACATCTGAGTTTTATTGATTGAGATACCCAGTTGTTAAAAGTAATTTTGTTTCGTCTTACCTAAGAGCCAACAGCTAAGAGCTAACAGCTTTTCCCTTTTCTTCCGTACCACATAAAACGTATAACGTACCCCGGCTTACCCCCGCCTTATTCCTTCTCTCCCGCCGACCCTTCCAGTAAAAACTTTTTCTTCACTTTGGCAATTTCAATAAAACTTTCAATCCGTTTATCGGTGTCCAGTTCCATCGTTACCCATTTGGTGATCACGAAATTGGCATCATCAGCAAGAAGATCTTTGTGTTCTTTCAGAATTCCGGGATGGTTTCTGATGGTTTCAAGGTGAAGGGTACTCAGCGAAACGGATCCTTCAAAAAGTCCCGGAAGCAAATGAATAGCTGCCACAACTTTATTTCTTCGGATGGCATACCGGGGAACCCAGCCCCAGGTGGTGCCGTAATAGTATAAATCCTCAGAACAATCAAGCTGGTGCATTAATAGTTCTCTCACCATTTCGAGTTTTGGCTTCTGGTCGTCACGCAGCAATTCATACATTTCTGAAAATAGAGGAGGCTCTTGTTTCCGTTTATACGGATTTTTTGGTTTTGCTGCTTTCATCAGGAATCCTGTTTTCTTTTATTACGTTAAGGAAAAATGGTATCTTTACAAGTTTAATGAACGGCATCTAAAATTATGTCCCAGTTTTCCGATCAAATTCCCCAGTCTGACCTGATCATTGTCAGAGGTGCCCGTGAGCACAACCTGAAAAACGTCAGTGTGGATATTCCCCGTGACCAGCTGGTCGTGATTACCGGACTTTCCGGCTCCGGCAAATCTTCTCTGGCTTTCGATACGATTTATGCTGAAGGCCAGCGCCGGTTTATGGAAAGCCTTTCTGCCTATGCCCGTCAGTTTATGGGTGTTCTTGAACGCCCGGATGTTGATTATATAGATGGCTTATCGCCGGTTATTTCAATCGATCAGAAAACAACATCCAGAAATCCCCGATCGACAGTCGGTACCATTACCGAAATTTACGACTTTCTCAGGTTACTTTATGCCCGTGTCGGTGATGCAACCTGTTACAATTGCGGACGGCCAATTGTTAAGCAAACGTCCGATCAAATCATCGATCACATCCTTCATACCCATAACAACAAAAAAATACAGATTTTTGCTCCGGTTGTGCGCGGAAGGAAAGGACATTACCGCGAATTGTTCGAAAAGTTTATGAAAGACGGATTCACCCGTGTTCGTGTTGATGGTGAAGATCACCTCCTTTCAGATGGAATGAAAGTCGACCGGTACAAAATTCACGACATCGAACTGGTGATCGACCGGCTTGCAGTTTCCCCCGCAATCAGAACCCGTCTTGCTGAAAGTGTCGAAAAAACCCTTGAAATCGGGTCGGGTAACCTGATTATCAAACCGGAAAATGAATCTGACCAGTTTTCAAGTATTCATTTTGCCTGTACCCATTGTAATATTTCCTACGAAGAACCTGCGCCGAACATGTTTTCGTTTAACAGTCCGTATGGCGCCTGTCCCAAATGCGATGGACTTGGAGAAATCCATGAGGTTGATCAGCACTCGGTTGTTCCAGATCCGTCGCTATCTATAAATGAAGAAGGATTTGCACCTCTCGGTAAAGTCCGCCCGATTTATGCGTTTCAGGTTTTGGAAGGCATTTCGATTCAGTTCGGATTTACCTTCGACACTCCGGTCAAAGATATTCCCGAAGAAGCGATGGAACTCATCCTAACCGGCGGAAGAAATAAGAAAGTCCCCGTTCGTGTAAACGGCAAAACTTACCAGCAGCGCTGGGACGGGATTTACAAGATGATCACGACTGCATTTTTTGATTCTTCAAGTGATGATATCAAAGAATGGGCTGATGCATTTATGCGGTATTCGGTCTGTCCCGAGTGTAACGGCAGCAGGCTTCGCAAAGAAAGTCTCGCCATCAAGATTGACGGGAAAAACATCTTCGAACTTTCGATCATGAATCTGGATCAGTTTTTTGCTTACTTTTCCGGATTAAAACTCACAGCCCGCCAACTCGAAATTGGTCATCAGATTGTGAAAGAAATCAGGGACCGAACCAAATTTCTTCTGGATGTCGGATTGAATTACCTCACGATTGAACGGTCTGCAAAAACTCTTTCGGGTGGCGAAGCTCAGCGGATCCGGCTTGCCAGTCAGATTGGAAGTCAGCTCGTCGGCGTTCTCTATATATTAGATGAACCTTCGATCGGACTTCATCAGCGTGACAACATCAAGCTGATTCATTCACTCAAAGCACTTCGTGATCTGGGCAATTCGGTCATTGTGATCGAGCACGACAAAGAAATGATCATGGAAGCTGATTTTGTTATTGATATCGGACCCGGTGCCGGTGAACATGGCGGTGTCATTATGGATGCAGCGCCACCATCCCAGCTTAATCCGAATAATCTCACGGCGTCCTATATTTCCGGCCGCAGAAAAATTGAAATCCCCTTCGAACGAAGCAAGGGCAGCGGAAAGTTCATCAAACTTACCGGTTCAACCGGTCACAATCTGCTCAACGTTGATTTGTCTCTTCCGTTAGGAATGCTTGTTGGTGTGACGGGTGTTTCCGGTTCGGGGAAATCTTCGCTCATTAACGAAACACTTTATCCGATTCTTTCCCGGCATTTTTACCGGTCAAAACTGCATCCGCTTCCTTATCAATCCATTTCTGGTTTGGAACATATAGATAAGGTTATTGATATCGATCAGTCTGCCATTGGTCGTACGCCCCGATCCAACCCGGCAACTTATACCGGACTTTTTACCCCCATCCGTGATCTGTTCACCAATATGCCCGAGTCGAAAATCAGAGGGTACAAAGCCGGAAGGTTTTCTTTCAATGTAAAAGGTGGCCGTTGTGAAGAATGTGAAGGCGACGGAATCAAGAAAATCCAGATGAACTTTCTTCCTGATGTGTACGTACCCTGCGAAACCTGTAAAGGTCGTCGGTACAACCACGAAACCCTCGAGATTTTGTATAAGGGAAAGTCGATCTCTGATATTCTGGAGATGACAGTTGAAGAATCACTTACCTTTTTTGAAGCTGTTCCATCCATCCGGAGAAAACTTCAGACCTTATATGATGTGGGGATGGGTTACATCCGGCTGGGTCAGCAGGCTACCACTTTATCTGGCGGCGAAGCCCAACGGGTGAAGCTGGCGACTGAGCTTTCAAAAGTGAGCACAGGCAATACTTTATATATACTGGACGAGCCAACAACCGGCTTGCACTTCGAAGACATCAGAATGCTGCTGAACGTATTGTATCGTCTCGTCGAAAAAGGAAATACGGTTCTGGTCATTGAACACAATCTGGATGTGATAAAAGTGTGTGACTGGCTGATCGATCTGGGTCCGGAAGGCGGATCAGGCGGTGGTCGGATTCTTGTTGAAGGCACTCCGGAAGTCGTCGCAGCTCATCCTGATTCTTACACAGGAAAATACCTGAAGCTTGAATTAGAACTCAACTGACTTTAACTTTGGAAGAAATTAAAATTCAAACCCCGAAATAATTTACTGAATGAAGCAATTCGCAAAATATTCTGCTATTGGTTTGTTTGCTGCCCTGATAGAATGGACGCTCTTCTATTTTCTCAAGACTCACTTTCAGTATAACATAGCTTTCCTGATTGCCTTTTCAGTTGCAACTACCATTCATTACTTTCTGACGATCCGTTTAGTTTTCACGAACAGCAAGTTTCGCCAGCATCAGGAGATCATGTTTGTGATTCTTGTTGCCGGTGTAGGGCTCATCATCAATACGATTGCACTTAACTTTTTTATTCAGATTTTTGATCTGGATAAAATGGTTTCGAAGATTTTGGCTACCGGAACTGCATTTCTCTGGAATTACCTCGCACGCAAACACCTCGTTTTCGCCAAATAGAGTTTTTATTTAATCCCGATCATAAATAATTGGCTATCAAAATCCCTGAAATCACGATTTTTTAAACATGAATTCATTTTCTGATTGATAAAATTGTGAATAATTTGAAAAACAATTCTGATTTTATTTCATTTTTCTGATCAGCTGATGTTGAATTAAGAAAATTATTCAGCCAAAAAAGACACAATCTGTATTTTTTAGAAACAATTTTAAGTTAAAATTACCCTCTGCGTGGAAAAAAGGAGGTATTTTAAAGAAATATTTGCTCGGTTTCAAAAAATATTTTTCAATGAAAAACCGCACCAAAACTGCTATAAATACCTGTTACGACGACAATCCCGATCAACTTATCCACATTCACGCATAAATTATCCACAAATTGAGTACAATCCGAAAAAATACCTTGACAATAGGGGGTTACCTGCGCCATCTTTGCAACCCGCTCGAAAAGGGCGGAGTTCTTTGAAAGGTTGTGTTATGGAAGGTCGGGATCAAATTTTTAAATTAGGTCTTGACAAATAGAAAACCATGGCGTAACTTTGCAGTCCCTTCGATGAGAAGGGTGAAAGAAAATGTTCTTTATCAAGTTTGTCGACGGAAAAATACACAGCAAC
>JAFLBE010000023.1 GCA_017303995.1 Bacteroidota bacterium
GAGCCAGTGACTCGTAGTAAACACCGGTTGCTTCCATAACAAACCAAACCGAGGTGGCAGAATCCGGAGTCTGAGCGTTAGCCCAGGAGAGAAACTTAGCAAATCCGGACAGATTATTATCAAAGGTCGGAACCTTCGGAAAAGTTTTCTGTTCAAAGTCACTGGACAAACTCATCAGGGCGGCATCGAATTTATCTTTGGAGATGTCGATACCAAAGGAAGTTTTAATCAGGTTGTCTTTGGCTTTCATTGGGTCCTTTTTGTTGGGTTAACAACCAATAGTTAAAGCTTCTTCTTCGTTTTTTCTCATGGATTTATGCGATCTGGTATCTAAGAGTTCTGTACCGATCTAAGTACTGCTCAAATTCGAAAGAAGCTAAAAACAGGGTGCAATTTCTCTACAAGAATATCGTTGTCGTATTTAGACGGGCACGGTGCTATCCCGGTTTTTAACTAAGTGGCATTGTTAAGTTTAAGTCTTTTCTGGTTCATTTCCAGATTTATACAAACATATGAGACGGGTCTCAGACCCGTCTCTGTATTTTTTGGAATTCAGAATTTTAGTAGAGACACGATTTATCGCGTCTCAGCATTTTATCAAATTCATAAAAAAAAGGACGACCCGTGGTCGCCCTTTTTTTTATTCAACAGCCGTTTTCCACCACACCCAAGTCATTTCATGACACGGGTTAAAAGAAGACGCAGAAAGCACGGAAAAAGAAGTAGAATTTCATCCCGAAAGCCCGTCAAAGGCCGCCCTTCGGCACTTCGATTCAGCTAAGTGACCACAGGCTCAGGATATCAGGTTTAAAATGTACGGGATCTTCGCTTCGCTCAATTTAACATTCAACCTTAACAATTATACCTTAAACCTTTCCCCTTTCTGCGTGTTCCGTGATTTTTTTTAACCCGTGTCATGAAATGACTTGGGCGTGGTTAAAAATCCCCCCGTCCCCCATCATCTGTCATTTAAAATGATTTCAACCAGATCCGTTTCCAGTTTTACTTTTGGGGTTTCGGTAATCCGGCCGGTTTCTTTTCCGTTTTTCATCAAAATAAACGTCGGCACTTTTTTAATTGAATCTGCTCCGGCCAGGGTTTTCCAGGCAGCACGATCCCGGTTGACCAAAATATATTCAATATCTTCCTTCGGGTAACCGGCTTCATCCAAAATATGAAAAAACCGGGGAACCTGATCTTTCGAATCACCGCACCAAACACCAGCATACATTTTAATTGTGTAAGGCCTCAGGTTCATTTTCAGAATGTCGAGATCACCCGGATTAATCTCATATCCGGTATCAATCCATTGTTTCCAGCCGGAAGAATCGGCAAACTGCTGATAAGTAAAATGCCCGTGCGGATAGTGTTTGGGTGGTTCTGGTGTTTTGATTTCTTTGGATGATGAACATGCCAGAACGAAAAGGCTTGCTCCGAGAAGAGAAAGCAGTTGAATAGGTTTCATTTGAAGTTTTTTGTGTTTTTATTTCGAAAGTTGATTTTAAATTGAGTACTTATTTTTAGGACAGGATAAACATCCCCCGGCTTCGCCGTTCCCCTCCGTTGGGAGCCGGATTTCCAACTTCAAAGGGGGACTTAAAATTCGATTTTACAAACTGTAAGTATGATTTTTCACTTATAACTTATAACTTGCGTCTCAGTTTACTCTTCCGTCTGTCGTCCACATGAGTTTTGAACGAAGTACATCAAAATAGGTGCGGCTGGGGTGTTTGATGATTTTGATTTTTTCCTGTGCCTGCCGGATGGTAACATGAAGCGTTGAAAGCGAGAAATCGAACCCGTGACCGTCTCCCGAAACCAGAATTTTATGGAATTGGGTGCTGGCGGTAACGGTGATAATTTCCTTGGTAGGGACGACAAGTGGCCGAAGAGTGAGGGAATGCGGACAAACCGGAGTAATCAAAATGGCGCTTAAAGCCGGGTGAAGAATCGGTCCGCCACAGGCAAGTGAATATCCGGTTGAACCGGCCGAAGTTGAAATGATAACCCCATCAGCCCGGTAAGTGCCAACGTCTTCCTGTCCGACTTTTATGTTGAGGGTAATCAGACGTGAATACCCAGATTTATCAACCACAATGTCATTCATCGCCCAGAAATTGCCGTTG
Organism: Bacteroidota bacterium; assembly: GCA_017303995.1. GTDB lineage: Bacteria > Bacteroidota > JABWAT01 > JABWAT01 > JABWAT01 > JAFLBE01. The sequence goes on from JAFLBE010000023.1 coordinate 2,127, forward strand.
TCAGCAGGCTGACCATCATCATCAAATACTTCACCTTCAAGAACAATTCTTTCTGAAATCGTGTAAGTTCCGTCAAGTAAACTCGGGATAAGCAGTTCAAGTTCTTCCGGATTAATTTCCGTCAGAAATCCCAGTTTCCCGAAATTGACCCCGATAATGGGTTTTCCCCTGCCGGCATCTTGTCTTGCCGTACGCAAAAGGGTACCGTCACCACCCAATGAAAGCAGAAACTTACTGTCATCGAGCACTTTCTCTACCGGACAGATAGAAATAAACGGCTGACTGCAGAATTCATCACGGATAAAAGGGAAATGAGCCTGGATGGCTTCTTCGGCAATGAGAAAATGAACCGGGTATTGGTTTGCAATTCTCATCATCATGGACTGAATGGGTTCGCAAAGTTCGGGTTTCCAGATTCCCGCAACACCCAGAAGTAGTTTATTAGCCGGCAAGGAATGCTGCTCCTACAGTTTCAGGACCACAATGTGCTCCGATGGTGGATCCGATAATGGATTCGAAATAACCAGGGCTTGATTTTATGCCTTCGCTTAATTTCATAGATAAAATATTTCCGCCCATTTCCGATTTCATACCGGCATACGCAACAGCAAGTTGAAAATCTGACGAATTTTTCATGCCGGCATAAATTTCAGCAACGATGGCATCGGCAGCATGGTCAAAACCCCTGACGGTTGAAAATTTATCCATCGTTCCGTTGGTAACCTGAATCAAAGGTTTTAATCCGGCCAGATTTGCAATGAAATATTTGAAACCGGTAAGTCGTTTCGACCGGTTCAGGTAGGTAAGGTCTTTGGGTGTGAAAATCAGTCGCACTTTCGGCGCAGAATCCTCAATGATATCCGCCAAATTTGAAAAGGCAATTTCCTTTTTCATCATCATGGCTGCTTTATAAACCAGAAGACCAACCCCGACACTCACATTTTTGCTATCAATCACTCTGATTTTAAATGGGTTGTACTGTTTTGCCTTTAGTCGTTCCGCAAAAAATTGTTTTTGCCCCTGATGAACGGCCTCACTTGCATTTTGGACTGTTTTTGAAAAAGATGATCCCACGTGGATGCTGATAATTTCATCGTATTTCAAGAGCAATTCAGTATATCTGGCAATAAATTCATCTACTGACGGGGGCTCAGTTTCTGGCTGACTGGTAGCACTCGCTATCTGCCGGTAAAACAAATCACTTGTAAGGGTTACGCCATCAAGAAAATTTTCATTATTGATTTTAATTTTCATGGGCAGAACTGAAATATTGAACTTGGATATCAGATCTGCAGGCAGGTCACAGGTGGAGTCAGTCAGGATGCCGGTCATGGGAAGCCTTTCCGCTTTACGTTGTACGCTGTACGGTATTATTTCTTTCAGAAAGATAAAAAAAAGAAACCGAGACTTGCAAACCCGTGGGTCAGTATTTCATCCATCTGATCAATTCAACAAAGGTAAGTCGCTTTCCGTACATCAGAACGCCAACCCGATAAATTTTAGCCGATGCCCAAACCATTCCGATAAACGTAAGTGTCATTAAAATAACGGAAGCCGTGATTTCATACCAGGGCGGAACCTCAACTGCAATTCGTGCCGTCATGAGTATAGGCGAGAAAAAAGGAATTAGGCTTAAAATAACTGCAAGGGTTGAGTTAGGATCTCTGACTACCTGGGAAATCATGAGAATCGGAATGATTATCAGAAAAGCAATCGGGGTTACAATCTGCTGAGCATCATTCATATTGTCGACGGAAGCGCCAACAGCCGCATAAATCGTCGAAAAAATCAGATATCCGCCAATAAAATAAAAAATGAAAGCAACGATTGTGTAAAGTGGCACAGAAAATCCAATTCCGGCGCCAGGTCCGGCAAAAGCAGAAATCATAGCCGCCCCATACAGTCCGATCAAACCAGCTGTCAACCCCCAGATTAAATATTGGGTAAGACCCAGCAAACCGATTCCAAGGATTTTCCCCATGAGCAAATCAAACGGTCGTACTGATGAAATAATGACTTCTACAATCCGGCTTTGTTTTTCTTCCATGGCACTTTGCATGACGATTGAGCCATAAATAAACATTGACATATAAATGAAAAATCCCATTCCAAAAGCCAGCATCAATGATGACCCAGAATCTTCCTGATTTCCTGATTCGGTGACTTTGAAAACTTTCATGGAAACGGTGGCATTGATTTCTTTTGCAGTTTCAGGTGAAACCCCAAGCCGTGCCAGATTTTTTAATCTGAAAAGGGAATTAACCCGTCTTTCAAGTGTAGAAAGGATAAGATAATCTGAAGTTGACGTGCTGTAAAATGTAAGTTGTGGTTTTCCCAAACTGTCAGAAGAAATCAGCAGGTAACCGTAGATTGATTTATTTGCGAGACTGTCATTCATCGCAGCGCTGAATTGTTCAGGTGTTTGTTCACCCTGCGAAATTTTAAGATTCAGTTTATCGCTCGTCTTTTCCTGGGCAATCTGTTCAGCCATTTCATTATTTTTGACATCTCTCAGATCAAGAGATTTTAAATCCGCTTTTTCCTGTTGAGTGCTAAGCAGATCATTTCCATAAAGACCTGTCTGGTCGTAAATGTAAACAGTTTTGGCATCACCGAGCGTCATCATGGCAAGAACGGCGGGCAAAAAGGTCATTCCAAGAATTAATACCGGACCTAAAATGGTTCCGATAATAAAGCCTTTCGACTTCAGGCGGGATAAATACTCCCTTTTCAGAATAATCCAGATTCTGCGGTTCATACCAGATCTCCTTCTGATGGGTCAAAGCCTTTTTCGGTTACAGTCTGGATAAAAATATCCTTCAGAGAGGGTTCAACACGTTCAATCCGCTGAATATCTAAATGTTCATTCAGGAAGGTGATTATCGGGCGGATGGGATTTCCGTTAAGTTTAAGTTCTACATGTTTGGGATGCCGGTCTGCAATTTCAACACCGGTAAGCTGGTCAAAAACAGAAATGTCGCCATCAAATTCAATTACAACCGAGTCACGGCCGAATTGTTTTTTAATATCTCTCAGATTACCGTTTAAAACGCCGATTCCTTTATTTACAAGCACAATTTCATCACAGATTTTTTCAACCTGTTCCATGCGGTGGGTTGAAAATAGAATAATTTTATTTTTCTTTTTCAGGTCTAAAATGAGATTGTTCACCAATTCTGCATTGATCGGGTCAAGACCTGATAGGGGTTCATCAAGAATAATGAGGTCAGGATCGTGAAGGATGGTTGTGAGAATCTGCACTTTTTGCTGCATGCCTTTTGAAAGGGCTTCAATTTTATGATTCGCCCAATCGGTCAAACCAAATTCTTCAAGCAGCTCCATTCCGCGTTTTTTCGCATCGGGGGCCTTCATGTTTTTGAGTTCGCCCAAAAACTGAATTCCTTCAATTACCTTCATTCTTTTGTAAAGACCACGTTCTTCCGGCAGGTAACCCATCACTTCCTGAGTTTTAATTCCGACGGGATTGCCATCAAAAACAATTGATCCGGAATCGGGGAAAGTGATATTGGCAATCATCCGTATCGTTGATGTTTTCCCGGCTCCGTTCGGACCCAGCAACCCCAGAATTTTTCCACGTGAAACTGAGAATGATAACTCACTCACAGCCGTGAAACTGCCATATTTTTTGGTAACAGAAGTCAGAACCAGCATAAACTGTTTTCCTCTCAGGCCGGTTGTGCCTGAATTTCCTTGATTCGTGCCTGAACAGCTTCGGTAATTGAATTCAGGTCAATTCCTGAAATACATTCGGTGTCATACGGGCATTCAGCTTTCCAGCAGGGAGAGCAGGCCAGATCTTTCGGGAAGATTTTAATTCCACGGTCAAAAAGATCAACTTCTTCCCAACAAGTGGGGCCAAACCAGGCGATAACATATTTCTTTAGTGCGATTCCGGCAAAGAGTCCCATTGCATCGCCAGAAATAACAATATCAGCGATATCAATTGTTAGAATCCCGTTTCTGAGACCCAGATTGGTTGGTGTTGAGATTACTTTGTAGCCTAAAATATCAGCAATTCTTGCATTTCTTTCGGCATCTTCGGGCCCGCCAAAAAGCACAACTTTTACTTTTGGGATTTTACTGAGTTTATCAATTAATTTAAGGTACTGATCTTCTGATAACTTTTTATTTGGAAATAGGAGATTGCTCCCAGTATTGATTCCAACAACAATATCACCGTCTTTAATTCCAAACTCAGAACGCATTCTGGCAACTTTTTTCTTTTCTTCACTTGAAAAAAGAAGAATCATTTCATCTCGTTTGTAGTCGAGCCTGAGCATCTCATGAATAATGTCTGGCATAGTGCGTTTGTTGGTTTTAAACTTCAACTCATCACTCAGCCCCAGCTGATATAAATAGGTGGCTTCAGGGTTCAGCGGAATGAGTGCCCCGTTCCGGTTCAGTCCAAAACCAAGTTTTTCTTTTGACTTCATTTTCATGGCAATGGAGGCGGCACGGTCAGATTTATCAATGTTGATGAGAACATCAAATTCCTGAGCAAGCAGAAATAATCTTTCATCATAATCATAAAGTGACAGATGATCGATGTACGGGTTATTGTTTAAAAGAGCACGGTTTTTGGTTAAGGTAAGCCAGGTAATCTGGGATTCAGGAAATTTTCTTTTCAGGGCAGGAAGAAAACTGGTATTGACCAGAATATCACCCATTGACTCAAAATTGATAATGAGAATCCGGGTTCCGAGCGGAACTGGATCCTGACAGGTTCTGCATTCCTTGTAAGGTTCACAAGGTTTAAACCCGTTGAACAATTTACAGTCTGGCACCGGTGTGCCGTAAATTTCAGGAAATTTCTGTGACATAATCTGCCTTTTTAAAAAGGTATAACAAGAAAAATTAGTTTACAATCCGGCTGATTTCAGGGCGAATCCGGCAATAGGCTTTATAAACGGCTTCAATATTTATTTCTTTGACTGATTTTGAGCCCGAATAAACACCCTCAAACCGGGAATGATGCTGACTGTACGGATCAGAATTTCTTAGAACTTCTGGATATATTGCAACGGCTGGAATCCGGAATGATTCAGCGATATCAAGCACCCACGAATCGGCAGAAATCAACAGATCAGACTGAACCAGATAAGCTGCCAAATGCTGAATATCAGAATAAGCCGGGAAAATACAAGTTCCCGGTGCAAACGGGGTTGCAATATCCTTCGAAATATGCGCATCACTTGCTGCAGAAAGCAACAAAAACTTGACGTTTTTATCAGTTTTTTGAATGTTCAGCAAAAATTTCCACCACAAATCAACCTTCCAGTACCGGTCGGGTGAAGAGGCACTGAGATTGACGGCAATAACCGGGTCATGGTTTGAGTTTGCCTGTAAAAGCTGGCGTTTTGCATTGTCAAATTCTCTGGGGCCAATAGTTACATGAGGCTTTAAGCCCGTAGAAGGAAGTTTTATTTCAGCAAGTTTCGCAAGCCGTTTTATTGCAACGGTGAACGATGGGTTGTCTGAAATATCAACATTCTGGGTGAAAAGCCCGGGTTTGTCAGGAAATTGAAATCCAATTGTTTGTTTTACACGACCCCATTTTGCAAGGTAGTAAGTGTGTCGTGTACCGGGTTTCGATAAATCAATCAGGAGATCGGCCTGCATTTTTCTGACTGTTTTAAGCAGAGATATAAATTCAAAACCACTTTTTATAAACATCAATTCATTAAAATGAAGACAATATTTTAACAGGTTTTGGTTTTCTAAACGGGTGATCAGGGTGATGTTTGCAGCCGGAAACTGTTCTCTGACAGATTTAAAAAAGAAGTCAGTTCGAATGGTTTCACCGGTGTGTCCCGGATGGAAAATGAGTATACATTTTGGAATATCCTGAAGTGCCATCAGTGACTGACCTTGCACCCGGAAAACGGATTCGAATAGATAAAAAAATCGGATTGATGGAAACCCATTGAAACCTGTTTTTGCGAATGGAAATAATTAACCGATAATTTCGGTATAAATCCCCTTAAAAACAAAGGGTTGGAACTCAGGTGTTTTTTCTTGGCGGCTAAACTGACTCGAGTACTATAGGAGATTGAATAACCGGCAGATTAATTGTGAAAAGGGTTCCCTTGCCAGGTTCAGAGTCAACTTTGATCGATCCGTTGTGTTTGGTAATGACGTTATAAGAGATTGCCAATCCAAGACCGGTTCCTTTTCCGACTGGTTTGGTTGTAAAAAAGGGTTCAAATATCCGGTTTTGTTCTTCTTTGCTAATTCCGCAACCACTGTCGTGGAATTTAATTTCAACTGAATCTGCTTTTTTTGCAGTTTCAATGGTAATTTCTCCTTCGGCGGGGATGGATTCAATGGCATTGACCAGCAGATTCATAAAAACCTGGTTTACCTGTCCAGGGTAACATTCAATCTCGGGGATGTCACCATATTTTTTGTGAATCACGATTTTATTTTTCCATTTGGGAGTCAGAATCTGGATGGTACTGTCTAAACCATCATGAATATTAAATTGCTTCCAGGTGTTTTCGTCAAGACGGGTAAATGTTCTGAGACTTTTTACAATTTCAGCAGTACGGTTTGATCCGGTTTCAATACCCTTAAGTAAGATTTCAATTTCAGTTTCGAGTTCAAGCACATGGTTTATGCGTTCTTCATCGCCAAGTTTGTCGATTACTTTTAGAATCTCATCCTTTTTTCCGCCAGTTTTCAGGAAGGCCAGTTCATTGTGAAGATCCATAAATTCGCGCAGAGTTTTTTGCAATTCACTGAAATCACGGTGAAGCGGATGCACACTTGTATGAATAAAATTTACCGGATTGTTGATTTCATGTGCAACACCGGCAACCAACGTTCCGAGTGATGCCATTTTTTCCTGTTGGAAAAGTTGGGTTTGAGCAGCTTTAAGATCAGTAAGGGTTGTCTCAAGCACCATATTTTTTTCATAAAGCTCGTGAGTCCGCTGAAAAATATCAGCTTCAAGATTCCGGTTATGATCTCTTACCAGTTTAATTCTCAAACCAAAAGCAAGCCAGATGGCAGCGCCAAGAAGAAGAAGTCCGGCAATTTTAAACCACCAGGTTTGCCAGAATGGGGGAATGACTAAAAGATTTACAGAAATTCCATCCAGATTCCAAATTCCATCATTATTCGCACCAATGACTCTGAGTGTATAACTGCCGCCATCCAGATTGGTATAACTTGCATAATGACGGGTTCCGGCATCAACCCAGTCTTTATCAAATCCTTCAAGTTTGTATTTAAACCGGTTATTATCTGGGTTAACAAAATCGAGGGCAGCAAATTCAAATGAGAAAAAATTATCCTGAAAGTCCAGAGTTATGCTTTTTTGGTAAGAGACTGAGGAATCAGATTGAATTTCTTTGTTGAAAACTTTAAAAGAGGTTAAAACAACTGCAGGGATGTAAGTGTTATCTCTGATCTGATCAGGGAAAAGTGAAGTAATTCCGTTTATCCCACCGAAAAAGAGTTCCCCGGTTGTAGATTTCAAACAGGAGTTTTGGTTAAACATCGAACTTTGAAGTCCGTCGCTGGCAGTGTAATTTCGGACTTCCCGGGTTTGAAGGTTAAGCTTCGAAAGTCCATTGAACGTTTGAATCCACAGGTTTTCTTTGTCATCACCCAGCAATCCGTAAATAATGTTTCCGAGTAGCCCGGCCTGCTTGGTAATGGCCTCAAATTGCTCGGTTTTTGGATCAAACCGACTTAACCCACCCCCATCTGTGCCAACCCATAGAAATCCATCTTTATCTTCCCAAAGACAGATAACATCGTCATTGGTTAAGCTGTTAGATTGGCCTGGATTGTTTTTCCAGAAAGTGAAACTTGAATCAGCCGGGTTGAAGCGGTTTAATCCGCCTCCATCAGTTCCAATCCAAAGTGTGCCATTTTTGGATCTAAAAAGACATCTGATATCATTTCCGCTCAAACTATTTGGATTCATAGGATCATTCTGAACCGGTTTGAACGTTTCCTTTTTGATATCCATGAGATAAAGACCGGCAGATTTTGTCCCGATCCATAAAAAGCCGGGTTTGTCGGGAAGAATTGCTCGGATTGTGTTGTTGATAAAGGAATGCGGATGAGTTCTTTCAGCGGCAAAGACTTTTATTTTACCGGTTTTCCGATCAAGACGATTAAGTCCACCATTTCGTGTACCAATCCAAACAAACTCATTTCCGGCATAAATTGACTGAATATTTTTACTTCCCGGTAAACTTTCCTTATCTGAATAAACCCTGAACTGATTATTTTTCTGATCATATTCATTAAGTCCGAAACCATTTGTTCCAATCCAAAGATTTCCGTCAGGACTTTGCTGAATGGCAGTAACATCGTTGTCACTCAGCGAATTGGCCTTATTTGGGTTATTGCTGATGTAATTGAATTTTCTGGCGATGAGGTTGAATCGTGCGACGCTGCTTCCCCGGCCACCGGTCCAGATGGTTCCTGAGCGATCCTGAAAAAGAGTGCGAATGTCATTTCCACTTAGGGCGTTGGGGTTTTTAGGATCTGCCGTGTAAGCAATGAATTTTCCCTTTTCAGGGAGATACCGGTTAAGACCCCGGTTATAGGTGGCAATCCAAATGTTGCCGGAAGCATCTTCAATAATGTCGTTAATTATATTGTCACTGATGGAATTGGGACCATCTTCCTTTAAAAAACGTTTGATTACTTTGTTTGACGGATTGAAATGATATAGACCAAAATCGGTTCCAAGCCACAGTATTCCAGCTTTGTCGGGGTAAATCGATCTGATCTGATGACCTTTAACGGGATCGGGTGAATTTTCTGATGTAAAAAAGCTTTCAAATTTTCCGGTTTCCGGGTCAAAACGGTTCAACCCGTTTTCAGTTCCGATCCAGAGTGTTCCATCGGGAGCTTCAGAAATTGACCAGATCCGGTTTGAGCTGATAGTTGTCGGTTGTCCCGGCACGTTAACGTAATGGTGAAACTTTTCACTTTCGGGAAAAAAACGATTTAATCCACCTCTGTAAGTTCCTGCCCAAATCCGGTTTTTTGAATCTACAAAAACAACCTGAGTCCGGTTATCGTTAAGGGAATTTGGATTTGCGGGATCATTTCTGAACTGGGTAAATTTGTTTCTGACAGGATCAAAAATATTTAGCCCTTCACCCCATAAGCCGAGTATGAGCTGACCTTTTTCATCAATTTCAAGAGAGGAAATGTTTGAACCTGAAAGACCTTCTGGCTTGTCTGGGTCTGCCTGCCAGATTTTTAATTCCTGTCCGTCAAATCTGACGAGACCGTTTTCAGTTGCAAACCACATAAACCCAGTTGCATCCTGGCGGATGGAATAAATAGTTGTGTGAGGAAGTCCGTCTTTTGCAGAAAGCCGATCAAAATTAAGGGAATACTCCTGAGCGGAACCTGAAAGGAAGACGAAAAGAAACGAGACAAGACTAAAAAGTTTCTTGTAAGTCATTGGGATAAAGAAATGAATATGAAAAAATATTTAAGCCCATTATAAGTACGAAAATTTACAGGAAAAACAAGGCGGAAAAAAGTTTCTTTCCGTTTTGTCAGGAAAGTCGGGCAAATCTGTGATTTTTGTTGTGCAGCTGTTCAAGTTACGTCATGTCGTTCTCCTCCCGCCGAAACACTCGTTTCCCAACCACCACAATTCCACCCGCTGTTACCGTGAATCGTTTCTTATCTTCCTCAAGGTCATACCCGATCACTGTGTCATTCGGGATATAATTATGTTTGTCGATAATACACCGTTTGAGTTTGCAGTGACGGCCTATTTCAACATCAGAGAAAATGACACATTCTTCAACATAAGCCCAGCTGTTAACCCGTACGTTATAAGATAAAACAGAGTTGAGCACTGTTCCGCCGCTGATAATGCTTCCTGGTGAAACAATGGAATCAAGGATGGCACCAACCCGGTAATCTTTCCGGTTGTTAAAAACAGTTTTTACTGGTGGATATTGCTGCTGAAAAGTTCTCAGCGGCCACTTTTCACCATACAGGCTAAACCCGGGAATGACACCTGTTAAATCCATATTAGCCTGCCAGTATGAATCGAGATCTCCTACGTCACGCCAATAAAAGGCATCATTGGTGTTTTCTACGAGAAGCCGGCTTCTGCTGCCATCATCATTTGAGACCCAGGCATAATCTCTGATCCGGTTTCTTTTATCAAAACAATAGGCCATCACATGACCTTGCTCAACAGCAACCGGAATGACGTCGTGACCGAAATCATGACCTTCTACTTTTTTCAGGATTTTATTCAGATAATCAAGCCTGAACAGGTAAACTCCCATTGAAATTACGGCATTCTCCGGGTTTTCTGGTGCAGGAATCGGCTTTTTTGGTTTTTCATGGAAACCGGTTACTTTTCCGGTTCCGTCGACGGCCAAAACACCGAACCGTGTCGCTTCCTCAATGGGAATTTCTTTGACAGCTACGGTAAGGTCGGCGTTGTTATCAATATGAAAATCTAAAAAAAGCTGATAATCCATTTTGTAAATATGATCACCCGAAAGCACAAGAACGTAATCAACACCGGCATGGTTGATCAGTTTCATGTTGTGTCTGACTGAATCAGCAGTTCCTTTGTAAGTATCAGATTGTTCAGAAAGCTGCGGGTGGACAATTTTAATAAAGTGACCCAGGTTCAAACTGAAGATATTCCACCCTGCTTCAACGTGATCGACAAGTGACTGACCCCGGTACTGGGGGAAAATCATAATTTTGTAGATCTCTGAATTGATGCAGTTACTCAGGGTAATATCCACAATCCGGTAAATGCCGCCAAAAGGAACGGCGGGTTTTGACCGGTCTTTGGTCAGCGGTGAAAGGCGTTCACCTTTTCCGCCGGCAAGAATAACAGCTAAAACCTCTTTCATTGGAGCCCTCCGTTCCGGTTTTCAGTCACAAGAGTGCCTGTTCGGTAAGGTAGGTGTTCTGAAAGAAAAATACAATGGGGTCTGGAATAAATTCGATTAATTAGGGGATGATGAACGGGGTAGGAAAGTCCGAATCAGGATTTAGAGGATTCAAGGATAACAGAATAACATGTCATCTTTTTTTGCTGGAAAATGATTTCAGGATTTAAGAAAAAATTGAATTCATAATTCAAATCCTGAAAATCCCCAAATCCCGTAAATCCTGATTCAAACAATTTTCTTTTCATTTTCTGGATTTTGACTTTTTTTAACCATTCAATCACCGGGCACTTCGACTCCGCTCAGTGTCCGGTGATTGTTTTCATCCTGTCCATCCTGATCATCCCTGTTACAATTGACTTTTCCTTCCGTGTAATCTTTTAACCCGGCATGTATTCTAACTTCCAACTTCTAACTTCTTCTTCTCCTTTTCCGTATTTTTACCTTTTTGCCCTGAAGGACCTATGAAAACAATTGTCTTTATCGGTGCCGGCATCTCCGGACTTTCTGCCGCCACTTGTTACCAGAAAAAATTTCCCGGTGACAAAATCATCATTCTTGAAAAAAATCCCGTTGCCGGCGGAAGTTTTGTCTCTGAACAAAAGTCGGGTTTTACATTCGAGTACGGACCCCGTGGCGTACTGAAAACCAGCCACGCTTTTTTCCATCTGCTTAATGAAACCAACGGGTGGCATTTACTGAAACCCGGTAAAAAAACATCGTCAACCCGTTTTATCTGGTACAAAAACCAACTGAATCAGCTTGGTGGAAATCCGTTTAAAATGCTTTTTGCTCCGGCGATGAAAGGGGTCATCTGGTCAGCTTTGAAAGAACGAAACCTGAAAAATTCCTGTACTGATGAAGATGAAAGTCTGGAATCCTTTTTTACCCGTCGGTTTGGATCTCATATAACCAAAGTACTTCTCGATGCCTTTATTTCTGGCGTTTGGGCCGGCGATATTTCAAAACTTTCGGTCCGTTCTGCTTTTCCTTCACTGTGGGAAGCAGAGAAAAAATACGGATCAGTCATTCGTGGACTTCGTGCCGGAAAAGAGGAATCGAAAAGGAAAAAAGAACTTGAACTGGCAGATTTTCCTCATCCGGAAACCGGAAAATCCCGTTTTTACTCAACAGAAGGCGGAATCCAGAATTTTGCAAAACATCTTGCCGAACGGTTTGGCGATAAACTCAAAACCGGAGGTTCAGTTGTTTCCCTTCTGAAAAATGAAAAATGGGAAGTGGAATTATCTTCAGGAGAAGTGCTTCTTGCGGATGAAGTGGTTTTCTCGACCCCGGCTTCAGTGACCGCTTCACTGATTGAACCCGTTGACCAAGCTTTAGCTGCTGAACTTCAGAAAATTGATTATGCGCCTGTGGTTTCTGTGAATCTGGGCTTTGCTTCCACCGGAACTCATCAGCAGGGATTTGGTTTCCTGATTCCAAAAATTGAAAATAAACCGATTCTGGGGATTATTTTTAACTCGGGAACGTTTGACGGGGTGTCACCTGCTGGCGGAGCAAATTATACGGTCATGATCGGCGGTGCCTGCAACCCGGATGCTGTGAAAAAGTCAGAAGCTGAACTGATCAGTCTTGCTCTGGAGTCGCTGGATTCGTTTTTGGGAATTAAAGAAAAACCAGTCGTAACCGGGGTGAAACTCTGGCCGGCTGCCATTCCGCAATATAATGTGGGTCATTTTAAACATGTTGAAACCATTACCAGCCAGACCTCAAAACATCCCGGACTTCATTTGCTTGGCAACTGGAAAAATGGAATTGGTGTGAATGATTGTATTAAAAGTGGATTTAACTGGGTGAAGTCGTTGAATTGAAACAATCTTTGATTGTTGGTATCTTGGTTAAGTGCAAATTGCTATTTAACGGGTAAATATAAAACACAAGGTTGTATGATGCCTGAAATATCCCGGTTTTATGGTCTGATCATTCTGATGAACTACAAAGATCATGACCCACCACATTTTCATGTCTGGTATGGTGATTTTAAAGCAATTGTAACCATTCATGATGGAATAGTAAAAGGTGAAATGCCCCAACGTGCATTGAAAATGGTGTTTGACTGGCTTGAAATTCATCGTGAAGAACTACTCAACGACTGGAATCTGGCTAAACTTGGTAAGAATCTGAATAAAATTGAGCCATTAAAATGAAAACAATTTTTCTTGAAGTCGAAGAAGCTAAATATATGGGCGATTTTAAGATTTTAATAAAATTCAATAATGGCGTAAATAAGGTTGTGGATTTGGAACATGAATTAACTGGGGACGTTTTTGAACCACTTAAAAATCCTGAAGAGTTTAAAAATTTTAGAATTTCATTTAATACAATTGAATGGCCAAATGGAGCTGACTTTGCTCCGGAATTTTTATACCAGATCGGCGTAATAAAACAATAATTTCGGAACCTCCATCAAAGGGTAAATGCAAATATTCAATCCACTTTAACATTCTCCTGGTTTAATTTTAAAATCACCAACCAAAATACCTTTTAAAAGATAAATTAGTTTATTCACCTTTGCGCCTTAGTGCCTTAGCGGTTTCCTTTGCGTTTAAGGAATTTATTAAGACTGGATATCGCTTTGAATTATAAAAATGAACTTGACAGTAATTCGGTTTTTCGTGTCGTCGCAGAAAAATCTGCCCAATTGGGTCTCGAAACCTATGTAGTTGGAGGATTTGTACGAGACATGATTCTCAACCGTGATCTGAAAGATATTGATTTCGTTACGCTTGGAAGCGGCATCGACCTGGCTCATGCTGTCGCTGAAGGTCTTGGCGTCCGCCGTGTGGTGACGTACGAAAATTTCGGAACGGCCATGATTCCCTGGCATGAGCAGATTCTTGAATTTGTGGGCGCCAGAAAAGAAGCTTATTTTGACCGCGGAACCCGTCGCCCAACCGTTGCCAGCGGAACGCTTGAAGAAGATCTTGCCCGTCGTGATTTTACCATCAATGCCATGGCGATCTCTCTCAACGCCGATAATTATGGCGAACTTTTTGATCCGTATAACGGACTCGCCGATATCGAAACCGGACTTATCCGCACACCACTTGAACCCGAAACTACGTTTGATGATGATCCGCTCAGGATTTTACGTGGAATTCGGTTTGCCACTCAACTCCAATACGTCATCCATCCCGAAGCTATTGAAGCCATCGGGAAAGTAAAAGACCGTCTTTCCATCATTTCACAGGAACGCATCACTGATGAATTTCTGAAAATTCTCAGATCTGATAAACCTTCGGTCGGATTTGTTCTGATGCACGAAACCGGTGTTCTTCCGATCCTGCATCCTGAACTTTCAGTGATGGTCGGCATTGAACAGCTTGACGGATACGGACACAAAGACACCTTTTTTCATACGCTTCAGGTTCTCGATAATATTTGTACCACAACTGATGACGTCTGGCTCAGGTTGTCAGCTTTGTATCATGATGTGGCAAAACCCAAAACGAAACGGTTTGTTCCCGGTCGTGGCTGGACGTTTCATGGGCATGATGACCTTGGCGCCCGGATGATTCCCGGCTTATTCAAAAAGCTGCGACTTCCCGGCACTCACATGAAATTCGTGCAAAAAATGGTAAAACTTCACCTTCGTCCGATCGCGTTGATCAAAGATGAAATTACCGATTCTGCGATTCGCAGGGTTTTGTTTGAAGCGGGTGAAGATATTGAAAACCTGATGAAACTTTGCCGTGCTGATATAACAACCAAAAGTTATGCCCGGAAAGCCAGATATTGGCAGAATTATGAACGGGTCGTGGCAAAAATGAAGGAAGTTGAAGAAAAAGACCGGATGCGGGAGTGGGAACCACCGGTTTCGGGTGCTGATATTATGGAATTTTGCCAGTTGAAACCAGGTCCGCTCGTTGGAAAATTCAAGTCTGCGATTGAAGAAGCCATTCTGGAAGGTGAAATCCCCAATGACCGGGATGCTGCATTGGTTTTTCTGAACGGATTAAAATCCCGCTGGGAAAAAGGAGAAATGTTTGCCTGAGGATGGTTACTTTTGCTTCGTTTCTGAGATAGTTTAAAAAAATGAGGTCACTGAGCGGAGTCGAAGTGCCGCTCAGTGACCGATTTTTTCATTATAACTTATAACTTGTAACTTAGCACTTTTCACTCATTCCCCAAAGAAAAATAAATCAACTACAACGATCATTAAAACTACTGCAAAAAGGCGTTTCCAGAGATGTCCGGCGGTTTTGTGAAGTAGTTTTGCTCCAAAATAGCCACCCAATCCGGCAAGAACCGCAACCGGAAGTCCCATCGAGAGAGAAACCAAACCCCAGTGTAATTGTCCTTCAGGAATTGAATAGCCGGGTGTCATAAAGCCGTACTGAATCACACCGAATAACGTCGTCAGAACAATTACAAAACTACTCGTGATCGCTGCTTTTTTAGCTTCCTCACCGAAAAAGAAAGTCAACATCGGAATCAGAATGATGCCTCCTCCCATGCCTGTCATTCCTGAAAAAACACCAACCAACAATCCCGATAAAATTAACCAGTAAGACGTTTCCTTAACGCGCTGGTGAACAGGTTTTTCTGTTCCATTTGAAGAAATCAGATAATAAACTGCCGTGAGAAAAAGAACCGTACCAAGAAGATAGCTCAGAGTGGTCCCGGGTAAATAAACCGAAATCTGAGTCCCGATCCGGGTTCCTAAAAGGCTACCCAAACCCAGAAAAAGAATTCGTCTTTTTGTCGGATGCCAGGTTTTATAATTTCGGATGCTTGCCGATATACTGGCAAAAAAGCCAATCAGAAGGGAAGTGGCAATTGCAGTTTTGATGGATCCTTCATGGGTGTAACCTGCAAATTTAAGCAACCAGGTCAGTATTGGGATGGAAATGGTTCCGCCACCAACGCCAAAAAAACCTGAGAATAAACCGATGACAGCGCCAGCCGGAATAAGAAACAACCAGGAGCTCAAGGTTTTTGCGCTTTCAGGACTTCAGCACTTTTTACCAGGTAGGCGTCTTGTTTCCATGTTGCATTCAGCATTTCAGCCATCGTCAGGTTACGCGTAAGAATTTCTTTGCGGATAAGTGCAGAAACCAATTCCCGGTGTGAGGTAACATCTTCATTTAAATCTTCTGCGAACTGGTTTTGAGCTTCCTTTATTTTTTCTGCGAAACGTGAATAACTGGTTTCCCCCGCGAATGAAGTTGAAATCTCATCAAGGTAAGTACTGATTTCCATGTTTTCACTGACTTTTTGCTTTTTCAAATAGGTCAAAAAATCTGAAAAAAGTGCATCAGTTATTTGGAAAGTTGGGGTGATCGGCGCCTGGTTTCCTGTAAGCCAATCGGCTGCAAATTCAGAAATAATATTTTCATCAATCAATTCTGTTATCATTTCCGGCATCGGCACTTCTCTTACCTGAACATCTGGTGAAATTCCGTTGGCCTCCAGAACAATCTTACCCGCATCTGTTTTGAATTCTCTGGGTTTTAAAGTGTCAGGGTGATCTGAAAGCTGATTGATCGGGCGGATCTGGATGCAACGGCCGGAAGGCGTAAAATATCTGGCAGTCGTAATTTTTATATTGGTATCGTACGCGACTGGTAAAATGGTTTGAACAAGTCCTTTTCCGTAAGATTGTTTTCCGACAATAGTTGCGCGGTCGTGATCCTGTAACGCACCCGCTACAATTTCAGACGCACTTGCCGACATCGAATCGATCAGCACAACCATGGGTCCTTTATAAATCGGAGTTTCGTCTGAGGTGATTGATTTGTTACTATCTTCGCTTCTGCCTCGTGTTGAAACAATCAGGGCTTTATTCGGGAGGAATTTTTTTGCAACACTGGCTGCTTCATCCAGTCTGCCGCCCGGGTTTCCGCGAAGGTCCAGAATTAATCCGCCAATGGATTGTTCCTGAAGTTTTTGAATTGCCTTTCTTACGTCATCTCCGGCATTTTTATTGAACCTGTAAAGTTTTATGTAACCCAGATTCCCGGAAATCACTTCGGCTGCCAATACATTTTGAGTTTCAATTTTTTCACGGGTCAGGCTGAAGGTGAGTTCTTCGTTTGAATTGTCACGACGTATGGTTAAAGTCAGTTTTGAACCGGCGTTTCCGCGGGCTTTGGTGCTGAGTTCAGTTAAATTTGAAATTTTTACTGAATCGATACTGAGTATGACATCCCCAACACGTACACCTTCACGATGAGCAGAATATCCTTCAATAATTTCTGAAACCCGTATTTCTTTTCCCCGCTTCACCACACTGATGCCAACACCCGCCGTGTTCCCGGTCATTAAAAGATCAATTTCTGTGCTGGAAGAATTCAGAAAAACGGTATAAGGATCAAGAGTTTCCAGCATGGCATCAATACCTTTATTGGTAAAGGTTGCCGGATCAATTTCATCAACATAATTGATAAGAACGAGGCGGTAAACTTTGCTGAAAATCTCGAGATTTTTGGTAATCTGAAAAAAGAGATCACCATTTGCAGCCAGAAATCCCGATAGAAGCAGCACGAGAGAAAGTCCGGCGAAGGTGAATTTTAATTTCCGTGTAAGTTTCAAAGTTGAAATCCGTAAAAGTAATCTGAGGTTAAAGAATTCGTTTTTCAGACGGCGAGTCTTGATGCAAGTTTCGACCAAATGTGGGTCTGAATCTGGCCAACTGTTTCAGAAGCATCAAGAACAACCCAACGATTGGGATCTTCGGCAATCATCTGATGATATCCGTTTCTGATCAGTTCCCAGGTTTCTCTGGGCATACTTTCAAGCCGGTCCCGGTTTCCTCGGTTATCCTGCCGCTGATGAGAAAGATCCCAATCAACATCAAGAAAAAAGGTGACATCCGGTTTCAGGTTGTGTGTAACCTGCTTTGCTAAAGTTTTGAGAAAATGCAGATCCATTCCTTTACCGAAACCCTGATATGCGAATGAAGATTCCACAAAACGGTCGGCAATGACGATATCACCTTGTTTTAGTCTGGGAAGAATGACTTCTTCGACCAATTGTGCCCTTGCTGCAAAAAATAAAAGTACTTCGGCATTCAGACTTACCGAACCCTTCCGGTGAGCAAGTAAAATCTGCCTTATTTCTTCAGAAATCGCTGTTCCACCCGGTTCTCTGATGGTTAAGGGTTCTCTGCCAAGTGTCGTTAGCTGGTCTGCAAGCAGCCTGATCTGGGTTGATTTTCCTGATCCGTCCATGCCTTCAAAGGTGATAAACAAAGGATGTGTCTCCATGTAATTGAATAAATTTACAAAAAACCTTAACTTAAAAAAATATTCCTTTTCAGGATGGGTATGCCGCTTCCAGAACCACAAGTCTCATCAGAGTCAAAATTAGAAGATTTTCGCTACGTTCGGCGTGCAGTCGAAGGTGATCAGTCTGCTTTTAAATTCCTGATGAAAAAATATCATGACGCCATTTATAATCTGATTTATAAAATGGTACTCGACAAATCAGACGTTGAAGATTTGACGCAAGAGGCTTTTATCAAAGCATTCAACTCGATCAAATCATTTAATTTTGAATTTGCCTTTTCTACGTGGCTGTATAAAATCGCCA
Source organism: Bacteroidota bacterium (assembly GCA_017303995.1). Taxonomy (GTDB): domain Bacteria; phylum Bacteroidota; class JABWAT01; order JABWAT01; family JABWAT01; genus JAFLBE01. The sequence continues at coordinate 20,609 of JAFLBE010000023.1, forward strand.
CGAATAACTGTATTGATTACCTCAGAAAGAAAAAGATTAAAACATTTTCCATTGATAAACCCATCGATACCAAAGATGGTGAAATGGAATATGAAATTCCTGATCATACCTTCATTCCCGATAAAGAAGTGATTTTTGATCAGAAAAAAACGATCCTCGAAAATGCCGTTGCTCATCTTCCCGAAAAGTATCAGCGTGTGATTATCATGCGCCATCAGGAAGAAAAATCCTACGAAGAAATCTCCGAAGAGCTCGATATGCCACTCGGAACCGTGAAAGCCCATATCTTTCGGGCCCGTGAAATTCTGTATAAGGCGTTGAAAGATAAAATCAGACATTATTGAAACTTGCCGGTCATCACATCTCAATGCTTATAAGATGATTAAAGCTGTAACCTTTAGGGAATGGAATCCGTAGACCTAAGCGGACACAACCCTGAATGGGCAACATTATGAAACGGATATTTACAACCACATTGCTGTTCGGAAGCTTTCTCTCTGCCGGCCTGGTCTTCAGCCAAAGCCGAATGATGAAATCTGCCGATGTTGACGAAGAAACTCGTCTGAAATCTGACATCGAAATCGACTATGGCGTTTTTAAGCTGAATAGTGTGACGTCTGATGTCCTGTTTAATCTCGATGCAACTTATGATAAAGATAAAATGGATCCTGAGCTTGATTTCCGTCGCTCAGGTGATGTTGCAAAAATGAAGTTTTCTACGAATTCAGATGGTGTAAGTTTTGGAAATGATGACGGTGAAGATGATGCTTCAACCAAATTCCGTGGTAAACTTGAACTTGGTACCAAAGTTGAACATGACATAAGATTCAGCATTGGTGCAGGTGCTGCTGAACTTGATCTTTCAAATCTGAAGGTTTCAAACCTTGATTTAAGTTCTGGTGCAGGTTCCATCAGATTATTTATAAAAACGTTCAATCAGGCAGAAGTGAAAAGATGTAACATTCAGTCCGGAGTTGGTGAAATAAAAGCAACCGGATTGAATAATCTGAATTTTAAAACTCTGTCAGTAGAAAATGGAGTTGGCTCAGTTTTTCTTGACTTTGCCGGACTTGCCACCGGAAACAAAAAAGTTGATGTTGAAACTGGTGTTGGTGAAGTAAAAATCATGATTCCCACCACTATTGGGGTCAGAATCAAAGATAACTCTGGCTTCTTCAGCAACCTGACTGTTCCTTCTCAATTTAATCACAGCGGTTACTATTATACGTCCTCGAACTACAAAACTGCAAAAACCACGATGGACTTTGATGTGAGCTCCGGAATCGGATCCATCATTTTCATTTCAGGGTCGGATAAAAAAGGCCAGGAATAAGGCATAAGGTTTAAGGCCTAAGGAAAATAAAAAAAAGGGCGAATTGAATTCGCCCTTTTTTTATATGAAAAAATGAGAAGAAGTTTTTCAAAATAGTGAATGTTATTCCTTCAATTAAATTTTAAATAGCTTAAGAGATTTTGCCTTTAAACTAAAAAACCGAATTTGTCTTTCTTCGCGTTTTCTTTGCGGCTTGGCGTCTTTGCGCGCAAATTATCCCTCCCCAAACTCCTTCTTAAAATCTACTGTCAGGGCAATGTGTCCTTTGTAAAGTCCCATTTTCAATATATCAATATCAGCGACTGCCGGTTGAATGAGAACCTGAGCCAGGCTGGGGATTTTTAATAGGTCAAGCGTTAGTGAAGTGTCTTCTACCCGGATGAAATCAGGTAAAAACGGTTTGAGAAACGCTAATGTGGGTCTGATGTCAAGCGGACTGGTTTTAATCACCTCAAAGGTGATCGTTTTAATAAAATCAGACCAGTAAAACGAAACAATCCGGACGGCGATAGAGGGTTTTATTTTAATCCCTGCGAAGGAATAAACGACAGTTGCAATAATGTGACTTTCTTCAAGGGTAAGCTGAACATCCGGGAGTTTTTCCGGCATATACTTGCTTAAACTGGTATTCAGAAAATCCTGGTCAAGAGTCAGGGTTGCAGCCATAGGGATTCCGTTTTAATTTTCATAAAGATAGAAAAAGACAGATTCATTTACTCAATTGTTTCCGTTTCATTATAAAATGGCTAAGAGTTGGCAATCAAATCCGGATTTTTTACTCTTTTTCATTAGATGTCGCTTAAAACCTTTCAAAATGCCCGGTTGACGTGAATTTCAGGTCGTCATTCCCCAAAAAAATTCTTAGATTGCCAACCTGAAAAATGATCAGGGTGGAATTTCTTTGAAAAACTTCCCGGTGAACGACTTACTTTTACTGAATAATTTAGGCAGGATAAAACGTGAAATCCGATAACCAGCTGAATCTGAAAAAAGAGTTTTCCCTTCCCACTTTCGAAGAGTGGAAAAAGGTTGTTGAGGTCGATCTGAAGGGTGCACCTTACGAGAAAAAACTCATCACAAAAACTTATGAGGGTATTGACCTTCAGCCTGTTTACAATGAAGCCGATATCCAGAATCTTCCTCATTTAAACAGTATTCCCGGCAAAGGGTCACAGGTTAGAGGATCCCAAACTGGCGGATATGTTGCAAAACCCTGGTTGATTTGCGAAGATATACCAGTTGGTCTGGCAGAAGACTTTAACGAAGCCCTTAAAAAAGATCTCAAAGGCGGACAGACCGCAATCTCAGTCGTACTTGACGAAGCAACCCGGCTTGGCGTTGATGCCGATTTTGCAAAACCCGGTGAAGTTGGTGTTGGCGGACTTTCAGTTTCTGGAACCGGAAGTTTGAACCGGGCTTTTAGCGGAGTTGACCTTTCAAAATATCCGGTTTACATCCAATCCGGATTTTCACCCCTTCCCATTCTGATTCTTCTTATTGCTTCCCTGAAAAAAGACGGACATTCAGTTTCCGGTTTAAAAGGTTCAGTTGAAGGTGATCCGTTGGGTTATCTGGCTTCAACCGGTAAATTGCCTGTTGGCCTTGATCAGGCTTTCAATGAAATGAAAACCACAACCAATTGGGTTCGCATTCACAAACTTGACTTGAAAACGATTGGCGTTGACGGTTCGGTTTATCAGAATGCAGGTGCTTCTGCAGTTCAGGAACTCGCTTTTTCAATGTCAACTGCTGTTGAATACATTGAACAGCTGGCAGAGCGTGGTGTTTCGGTTTCTGATATTGCAGAAAGTACACGTTTTACCTTCGGAATCGGCACGCACTATTTCATGGAAATTGCCAAACTTCGTGCTGCCCGTATTCTCTGGTCACAAATTTTGAAAGCTTACGGTGCAAATCCGGATGATCATAAAATGGTCATTCATGCCCGCACGTCCAAAATGCCGCAGACGAATTACGATCCGTATGTGAATCTGCTCAGAACAACGACTGAAGCTTTTTCTGCTGCAGTCGGTGGTGTTGACAGTATGCATACAAGTCCGTTTGATGAGTCATTTGCAGTGCCAGATGATTTCAGCAGACGGATTGCCCGAAACACACAAATTATTTTGGGTGAAGAATCCCATCTGAATGATCTGATTGATCCTGCTGGTGGATCCTATTTCATTGAATCTCTGACTGCTGAACTTGCTGCAGAAGCATGGAAGTTGTTCAAAACAGTTCAGGAAAAAGGCGGAATGGTCGAAGCGTTGAAAGCCGGTTTCCCTCAGGATGAAGTGAAGAAAGTTGCTGATGCTCGCCGGGCTGATGTGGCTAAGCGGAAATCGATCATTGTTGGTGTGAATATGTATGCCAATGTGAAAGAAGAACTTCCGAAACTGACTTATGCCGATGCTGAATCCATTTATAAAAAACGGTCTGAGTATCTGCAGAAATTCCGTGTCGCCGGTGCTCAGGAAAAAAACATCAGAGTGCTTGAAAATCTCGAAAAATTGGCTGGTAATCCGACTGAAAAACAAGTTGATCTGGGAATTGAAGCAGCACTTGAAGGCGCAACTTTGGGTGAATTAACCAAAGCCATCCGGTCAGGCAAACATCAGGATGTCACCGTTTCTGCAATTCCATCGTTCAGCATTGCTGTTGATTTTGCCGGAATCAGAACCAAATCGCTTGACTACAAAGCCAAAACCGGAAGTCTACCGAAAGTGTTTCTTGCCAATATGGGTCCGTTAGCACAATATAAAGGACGCTCAGATTTCAGCCGTGCATTTTTTGAGCCGGGTGGATTTGATGTGATCGCCCCTGCCGGATTTGAAACTCCTGAACTTGCTGTAAAAGCAGCAGTTGACTCGAAGGCACCGGTTGTGGTGATTTGTTCAACCGATGAAACCTATCCGGAACTGGTTCCAGTGATCGTAAAGGGAATAAAATCCGCCAATCCAAAAACAGTTGTTGTTCTTGCCGGCTTCCCTAAAGAACAGATTGATGCTCATAAGTCCTCTGGTGTAGATGAGTTCATTTTCCTGGGTGCCGATGTTGTGAAGACGATTCAGGGCATTTGGGGGAAATTTTAAGGTTAAAGGTTTCGGCTGTTATCCTGAACTTAGCCAGCCCGAATTATTTGAGGGAGTCAGGATCCATCCGATGCTTTTCTGGATGAGCTACGCAGAACTTCGTTAACCGGATCCCCGAAAGTTTTCGGGGCAGGCCAAGTCCGGGATGACAACAAAACAGACTTTGCAGATAATATAGAAGAGAAAATTGATGAAAAAACCTGATTTTACCAAGCTTGACCTCAATCTGAAGTCAGAGCCGGAAAGTTACGAATCCTGGGCGATTCGGTTTAAGAATGAAACCGGTGAAAATCCCGCTGATTTTATCTGGGAAACCATGGAACAAATTCCGGTAAAACCTCTATACACACCCGAAGATATCAAGGACTGTGATCACATCGGTTACATGTCGGGAATTCCGCCTTACCTGCGTGGACCTTATTCCACCATGTATGTGAATAAACCCTGGACAGTCAGGCAATATGCTGGGTTCTCAACTGCTGAAGAATCAAACGCCTTCTACCGCCGTAATTTGGCTGCCGGACAAATGGGACTTTCTGTTGCCTTCGATCTTGCCACTCACCGGGGTTATGACTCAGATCACCCTAGAGTTGTAGGTGATGTGGGTAAAGCTGGTGTTGCCATCGATTCTGTTGAAGACATGAAAATTCTTTTCGACAAGATCCCGCTGGATAAAATGTCGGTTTCGATGACGATGAACGGTGCCGTTCTTCCGATTTTATCATTCTACATTGTTGCCGCTGAAGAGCAGGGCGTGAAGCACGAGCTTCTCAGTGGAACTATCCAGAATGACATCCTGAAAGAATACATGGTGCGGAATACCTATATTTTCCCGCCGGAACCTTCCATGCGTGCCATTGCTGATATTTTTAAATTTACGGCTGAAAATATGCCTAAATACAATTCCATTTCGATTTCCGGATATCACATGCAGGAAGCCGGTGCTACCGCCGATCTGGAAATGGCGTATACCCTGGCAGACGGACTTGAATACATCAGAACCGGTATCAAAGCCGGAATGAATGTAGATGCATTTGCGCCCCGTCTTTCGTTCTTCTGGGCTCAGGGCATGAATTATTTTATGGAAGTTGCCAAGATGCGGGCTGCCCGTGTGCTCTGGTCGAAGATAATCAAGGATTTCAATCCGAAAAATCCGAAATCCATGGCGTTGAGAACGCACTCCCAGACTTCAGGCTGGTCACTAACCGAACAGGATCCGTTTAACAACGTTGCCAGAACCTGTATTGAAGGAATGGCTGCAGCTCTTGGACACACGCAATCTCTTCACACAAATTCACTGGATGAAGCGATTGCTCTGCCAACTGATTTTTCAGCCCGGATCGCCAGAAATACTCAGCTTTATCTGCAGGATGAAACCAATATCTGTAAAGTGATTGATCCATGGGGCGGAAGTTATTATGTTGAAGCCCTGACCCATGCGCTTATCGAAAGAGGCTGGGCCCACATTCAGGAAGTCGAGTCTTACGGCGGAATGACAAAAGCCATCGAAGCCGGCATTCCGAAAATGAGAATTGAAGAAGCTTCAGCCCGTCGTCAGGCAAGAATTGACTCTGGTCGTGAAACGATCGTGGGCGTGAATAAATATCGCCTCGACGTAGAAGCCGCCATCGAAATTCTTGAAGTTGACAATACGGCTGTGAGAATCAGTCAGATCAACCGGCTGAATGAATTGAAGAAAAACCGGAATGCCGCTGACGTTCAGATTGCACTTGATGCGCTGACGAAATGTGCAGAAACCGGAGAAGGAAATCTGCTTGATCTTTCAGTGAAAGCTGCCAGAGTCAGAGCAACCTTAGGTGAAATTTCAAGTGCACTTGAAAAAGTATGGGGAAGGTATCAAGCCGTTGTGAGAACCATATCAGGCGTTTACAGTTCAGAATACGAAAGTGAAGAAGACAACAACGTTGCCGAAGTGCGCAAGCAAACCGACGATTTCGCTGCGAAAGAAGGCCGTCGTCCAAGAATCATGATTGCCAAAATGGGTCAGGACGGACACGATCGCGGAGCCAAAGTGGTGGCTACCGCTTATGCCGATATGGGCTTTGATGTTGACGTCGGTCCGCTTTTCCAAACTCCCGAAGAAACTGCCCGCCAGGCTGTGGAAAATGATGTCCACGTTGTCGGTATGAGTTCTTTGGCTGCCGGACACAAAACTCTGTTGCCACAACTGGTTGAAGAACTGAAGAAACTGGGCCGTGAAGATATTATCGTCATCGTTGGCGGGGTCATTCCTGCACAGGATTATGAATTTCTGTATCAGCACGGGGCAACCGCCATCTTCGGACCTGGAACAAAAATTCCGTTTGCTGCCCTCAAAATCATGGATGAGGTAAACCGCAGGTTTGTTTGAGGACGGGACGGGGGACAGGTGACTTGTGACCATATGAGCTAAAACTAGGTCACAAGAATCAGTAAAGTCGCTTAACATTAAATTTGTTCAGAAGATTTAAACAAGAAAGTCCGCCATTTGGCGGACTTTCTTGTTTAAGGCAATTCAGTGGGCTTACCAGGAAATTTTAAGCTGAGGGTAAAGGGCAAAATTTATATCTTTTGAAATAATTTCAAAATTCTCGCAAAGGGCCTGAGATATTAAAATCCTGTCAAAAGGATCTTTGTGGTGATTTTCAAGTTTTGATAACTGCAAAATATGGTCAATATTGATCGGAAGAATCTCAAAATTATTTTTAATAATTTCCTTTACCAATTCTTCCAGTGTTAAATCCAGACTCAGTTTTCCCAAGCTCAGTTTGATTGATATTTCCCAGATTGAGGCAATGCTAATGAAATTGAAGCTTTGAGGGTTCTCTATATTAACCCTTGCTTGTTCTGATAATTGACTATCTCCATTTAAAAACCATAGAAAAGTATGTGTATCCAAAAGATATTGCATCACATGTAGTCTTTAAATGTATCCAAGGGGGAATCAAAATCTTCTGAAAGTTTGATTTTTCCTTTTACACTGCCAAAAAGTGGAATTGTGTTTTTGACAGGTTTCCTTTTTTTGTTTTTTAGAGATAGATAGTCAATAAAGTCAATGGCTTCTTGTTTCAATTCAGGTGGCAATGATTCAAGTTTTGAAAATACTGCATAAGATGTCATAGGTGTTCCTTTTTTTACTAATTTAACCTTTTTTTGGAAAAACAACCAATTGAAAGGGACACCCCGCTTTCTTGTTGGTCACTTCATGGTCAGGTCTTAAAATCAAAGAATCCAGTACTCCTTGTGTGGTTTTTCCCAAATCTTAGGCGAAAAATTACAAAGTTATCCAAGCTTACCTTTCAGAAATTGGTCAGAATTCCAACGGTTTTGCCACAACCCCTAAACCCGTAACAATCCCCTGAATCCTCTGGCAGCATAATAAGATTCTGCACCGTTGTGATACACAAAAACAGTATCGTAACGGCGGTCACAAAAAAGGGCACCACCGAGTTTTCTGATCTCATCAGGCGTTTTTACCCAACTTGAGGTTTTTAAATCGAAATTCCCAAGTTTCTGCAACTCCCGGTATTGTGCTTCAGATAAAAGTTCAACTCCTATTTCAGCTGCCAGATCAAGCACACTGTTTTGAGGTTTGTTTTCTTTCCTTGAATCCAGAGCTTTCCGGTCGAAGCAAAGGCTTCTACGACCTCCGGGACTTTCGGCAGAACAATCAAAAAACAGGTATTCACCAGTTGTGTTATCCAATCCTACAACATCCGGTTCACCACCGGTTCGCTCCATTTCACTCAGCGACCATAATTTTTCAGGATTAGCATCCAGTTTTTCCTGTATTTTAGTCCAGTCAAGGTCCTGATGACGCTTTCTGTTTTTTTCAAACCGGTCTTTTAAGACGCTGATCAGTTTTTCACTTTGTTCCGGTGTCAGTTTCATTTTTCCCCTTTCTGCTTTTCCATCATAATCGTTCGGTTCAGGATAAATCTAATTCCATAAACAACAAATAGTGTCTGAATGCTTCCGGGATTTCAACCTCCGGGTAAACCTCAATATCCTTAAAGCCAAAACTCCGGTAAAGTGAATGTGCTGCTTCCATAAATTTCGGACTGTCGAGCCGAACCTTTTTATAACCACTTTCTTTTGCATCACGGATTTCAACTCAGGAATTTGTAGTCATAAATAGGTGGTTGTCAGTTTTTTAAAGGCCCCATTGCTTTCGTTTCAGAGTTATTCGCCATTCGTTATTCGCAATTTCTATCCCTACATCGCTTCTCTTACGACTTCCTCAATAGTGGTTCGCCCTGAAACAATGGCCTTTAAGCCGGCAACAAATAAATTATGTTCACCGATTGAGTCCAGATAAATCCCGAATTCAGACGGATTCCCGCCTTTTATCATCAGATCCCTTACGGATTCAGTTATTGGTAGCAATTGGGTAACCACAGTTCGGCCTTTGTAGCCCGTATGACGGCACGATTCACATCCAACAGGTTCATAAATCTGCCACGACTTTCTTTCCGGCAAAAATGACTGGTTTAGCGAAAGGAAATGTTCAGCCAGCGGTGACGGGTTTTCTGCTTTCTTTTTGCAGGCCGGACACAAAATCCTGACAAGCCGTTGGGCAACAATGAGTCTGAGTGTCGAAATCAGAAGGTAATTTTCAACACCCATATCGAGAAGCCGGGATAAAGTTGTCGGTGCATCGTTGGTGTGTAGTGTAGAAAGAACAAGATGCCCGGTTAGGGAGGCTCTGATTGCAATTTCTGCGGTTTCAAGGTCACGAATTTCGCCAACCATGATGATATTGGGATCCTGTCGCAGAAAAGAACGAAGTGCGCGAGCAAAAGTGTAGCCAATTTCTTCATTTGCTGCACTCTGATTGATTCCGGCAATGTGATATTCTACCGGATCTTCAATCGTGAGAATATTCCGGTCTGGTTTGTTCAGATACTGGAGGGCTGTATATAAAGTGGTTGATTTCCCGGAACCCGTCGGTCCCGTTACCAAAATTAGTCCGTTGGAAGCCGAAAGACTTTCCTGAATGGTTTTAATGTGGTGATCGGGAAAGCCAAGACTTGCAAAATCAAGATGCCTGCCGGATGGATCCAAAATCCGGATGACGACTTTTTCTCCGAAATAAACAGGAATAACAGAAACCCGTAAATCAATTTCCTTTGCCTGTGTTTTATACCGGATCCGTCCATCCTGAGGTCGGCGTTTTTCAGCAATATCCAGATTGGAAAGAATTTTTATCCGGGCAACGATGGAATCTTTATGTTCGGGTTTGGTTTGAAAGGCGGGAATCAACTGTCCGTCAACCCTGAATCGGATGTGAAGTCCTGTTTCAAAAGGTTCAACATGTACGTCAGATGAGCCGGCCTCTAGTGCCGCCTGCATAATCTGGTCAAAGGCAGTAATTGCAGAAAACTTAGGATCGAGTTGTTTCATCAGCATTTATTTTTGTGGATCAGTTTGGCGTTGACTGACTCCCTGTTCTCAATACCAGAACTGACGGGCTTCAGGTAAGTATAGCATCCAAAAATAAAACACCTTCAGCTGAAATCCACATCACCGACAGCCAGGCCCCGTAGGGAATTTTCGGATTCGGAGATTTTGAAAGGAAGAAAACGATAAGTCCAGCAAGCCCCGAAACTATGAAAAGCAAAATACTTACGTCAAGTGACCATCGCATACAAAGCAGTGCCACAAGAATGAAGTCAGCTGAACCCGTGGGGGTGATTTTTTTTCTAAAAAAAATGAAGGAAGAACTTAAAGCGAGAATGGCAAGAGGAATCAGGTCAGGAATCCAGAATTTATCAGCAAAGCTCGACCATGAAAGAGTAATGACGACAATACCCAGAGCCAAAATCAACCAGATTGAAATAAAGCGATTATAGAAATCCTGAAGAATAACCGCCAAAAGGCAAATGAATTCAATACCCAAAATCCAAATCATTTTCTTCCTTAGTGCGAACTAATGTGAAAATAAGTTATCTTAATCTGATTGTCATGTTTTGTGTGGAAAAAATTTAAAAATTTCAAACAAAATGCCTTCCAACAGAAAAAATTGCATTTTTGCAGGCAGACAAAAAAATAGGTTATCATGCTGAAATTACCCCTTCATTTTATTGAACATCCTGCAAGACAGGAATCCGAAAAAAAGAAAATTCTTGTGATGCTTCATGGATACGGAAGTCATGAGGAAGATCTCTTTGGCATGTACTCACAACTTGACCCCCAATTTCATATTATCAGTTTGAGAGCACCTATTCGTCTCGAATGGGGTGGCTTTGCGTGGTTTGATATTGAATTTCTTCCAAGCGGAATAACCATCAATGAAGAACAGGCTTTTCATCAGCTGGAGCATCTGAAAGCAACCCTCAGGCAGATCAAAGATCATTTTAATGGGGCTGATCTGGTTCTGTTCGGATTCAGTCAGGGAACCATCATGAGTTTTGGGACTGCTGTTACTGAACCCTCTCTGGTTTCAGCACTGGTTGGATTTAGTGGCCGAATTGTAGATACCATGGTGCCTAAACATCCCCCAATTCCACTTTACAGAGAAATCCCGATTATCCAGACTCATGGGACAATGGATCCCGTAATCCCAATTGCGCAAGGTCGGCATGCGTCTGAAGTTTTAAAAAAACTGGAGTTTGATCACACGTTTAAAGAATATTCCTTTCAGCATGAAATCAGTATGAATTGTCTGAATGACGTAAACCGGTGGATTAAAGGAAATGTTTTTAAGGATTGAATGACCTGTAGAAAGAAAGTGAAAATTTAAACGGTTGGTCTCCGAGTGCCGATACCGGGAAACGGGATCGGTTTATCGAGGAGACTTGGACTGTCGGAGACAAAAGAACAAATCAACCTACTTCCGTCGCAAATCTGACTTTATTCCGGTTTTTTCTTACTTTTCCCTTACTTATCAAAATAAATAATGTTTCCAGTAGATTTTCCGGGAGAAAAAATGTTTGAAAATAAACGGATCGGAGTCATTGGCGCCGGTGTGATGGGTCAGGCCATGATCAACGGACTTCTTCATTCCGGACAAATTCAATTTACTCAGGTTTGGGCATCGGTTAAGTCGGAATCCAGTCAGCTCAAACTATCTGAAGGCTCGGTTTATCCTGTTTATACTGATTTTTCTGATGAAATTGCAAAAACTGATATATTTCTGGTTTGTACAAAGCCCAGATATGTTTCCAGCGTACTTGATGTTCTGAAGGCATCTGGAAATCTGAAGCCGGGTTGTTTGATTATTTCAATTGCAGCTGGAATTACCATTGCCAGAATGAAAGAACATTTGGGTAGTGATGTTGCACTGATCAGAGCAATGCCCAACACTCCTTGTAAAATCAATGAAGGTATCACCGTTATTTCACCAGCTCCAGGTGTATCAGCTGAACATAAAGCCATTGCAAATTCTATTTTTTCAAGTGTTGGTAAAGCTCTTGAACTGGATGAAACCCATCTTGATGCCGTTACCGCTGTTAGTGGTTCTGGTCCTGCCTATATTTTCCTGATTATGGAAGCACTGGCTGATGGTGCAGTTCGGGTCGGACTTCCCCGTGATGTTGCCCTTCAGTTGGTTTCACAAACTGTATTGGGTTCTGCAAAAATGTTGCAGCTTGCGGGAAAGCATCCCGCCTCACTTAAAGATGATGTAACCACCCCTGCCGGCAGTACAATTGCTGCCTTGCTCACCATGGAAGACGGAAAAATCCGTTCGGTTCTTGCCCGTGCGGTTGAAGAAGCAACCCGCACTGCCAGAGGATTGGGCAACTCTTGAAACCAGTTGTCCTCCAGATCCGTAACAAGACTCCTTTCAGTGAAACCTGTTCCGGAGTCATCGTGCGTTTTCGTTTGATCGTTTATATTTTCCTGTTCAGTTTACTGGTAACTGCTTATAGCCGTGCCGCTGAGCCAGACAGTTCCCGAATCAAAGTTGGCAAAACCTGGGTTACAGGAAACAAAGTCACTGATTCGTGGGTGATTAATCGGGAATGTGATTTTGAATCTGGTGATTCCCTCACAACTGAAGCTTTGACCCTGGTGGTTAACCGGCTTGAAGCCACTTCATTATTTAACCGGGTTGAAGCAATCAGACATTATCAGCCTGAAACGGGTTTAACTGACATTGAGTTCAAAATAACAGAATCTTTTTACCTGATCCCATATCCGGTGCTAAGTTTTAATGGTGGCAGGTTTGATGATGTTAATTATGGTGCAGGTGTTGTTAACCGAAATTTTAGAGGGATGGGTGAACTGGTTGCCCTTTCGGGCTGGCTGGGTTATGCACCGGGATTTTCGCTGTACTATGAAAATCCGTGGATTGGAGGAAAGAATTCACGGCATTATTTTTCTGCAGATATTTCACGCATCAATATTGCCAACCGGAGTATTTACTATAACAACTTCACGGAAGAACATCTCAGTTTTAATTTCTTTGTTAAAAAGTACCTGACCCGGTTTTTTTATATCGGGGTGGGTAATGATCTCAGGCGGATAAACCTGGTTTCTGATCTTGATGTAAATCCGGCCGGTGAAAAAAAATTCTGGTATACGGCGCCATTTGTTGAGTTTAGTTTTGACAGCAGAGATTATCAGAAATATGCCCACAGCGGGGTATTTCTAAAGTACCTGGTAGTAAAAAATGGGGTCGGGAGCAAGAACATCGACAATGTTTCGTTTAACCTGGACAACCGGGTTTATTATAAATTCACAGAAAGAACTGCACTAACTGCAAGATCAGTTCACCAGATCTACAGCAGTGATCCTGAGATTTTTCAGAAAAGCCATTTCGGTTATGAATACCGGCTAAGAGGCTATTTTTACCGAATATTCGAATCCAACAATATCACAATGAATTCTCTCGAATTTCGTTTTCCGATTTCTGATATCCGGTTTTTTTCTTTTAAAAATGTGGATGCTTTTTTTGGTGATGCCGGCAAGAATTTAAAATACGGACTCAGCGGTACCGTTTTTATCAACAATGGAATTAGCTGGAATAAACTGAACGAGCTGGCGTTAAAAAAATCAAGATCAGGATTTGGCGTTGGTTTAAATCTGATTTTACCTGGGATTGAAGCGCTGAGGCTTGAAAGTGCCTGGGATGACCGGGGTCGTTATGAAGGAATTCTTGATGTGGGGGTTTCTTTTTAAATCCGGTTGATTTGATTCTCCCCTTTCAAAAAGGGGAGATGCCGAAGGTAGAGGGGTTTGATCTACGCATCTTGCTAGAATTAAAATTCATTTTGAACAGGGATATCCAGGATGCAGGAGACAAAAACTCAAACCTGGGCACTTCGAGAGCCCTAGTGTCCGGGTTGTTTTCCCCTTATGCCTTAAACCTTATTCCCTACACCTTGCTTACCTCCCCCCAAGTCCATTCTTCTTCTGATAGTAAAACTCAAAACTTCCCTGTGTAATAGCTTTGTTCAGTGAATCCAGTCGAAGAGCTTGTGCTGGGTTTTTAGGAAGTTTTTGGTTTCCCGCGAGATCGGTTGAAAAGGTTTCCTCATTTTTCAAAGCCAAAAACCTGACTTCCTTCCCTGAAACTATTGCACTGTAATCGTTGGAATTGTACTGCACAAATCCTTCATCCTCCCGAAGTGATAAAATATCCCTTCCCCAGCTGTTGATCATAAACTGCCCTTCAAGTAAGCCCAAAACGGTCGGGACAAGATCTGCATGTCCGGCCGGAGTTTTAATCCGTTCGCCTTTTCTATGGGTTAACTGGGGAGAATAAATAAGTGCAGGGATATGGAACCGTTTTGAGGAAAGGGAAGGATCGTCAAATTTTTTGGTGTGGTCAGCACAAATGATAAAAATCGTATTTTTGTAAAAAGGTTCGCTTTTAATCTGGCGGAAAAAGGAACCTAATGCCTCATCAGAGTAACTCATGAGGTTATAAAAATTTCTCCTGGGCGAATCGTTTACTTTCGGATTCTCAACCAGATCGCCCGGGTAAGTAAACGGTTCATGGGTTGAAAGTGTAAAAATCAGCGAAATAAACGGTTCCTTCGTTTTGGAAAGTTCAGTGGCAGCTCTGCTGAACATGGCTCTGTCTGATGCACCCCAATGACTGCCATAATCTGATTTTGCGAAATCTTCAACACCTGTGAAAGAATCAAATCCGTTGTTTCTGAGAAAGGATTTCATATTGTCAAAAGTCTGATCGCCGCCATAAATAAACGATGCTGATTGCCAACCTTCAGGTTTAAGGATGGTTGCAACCGTGGGAAATTCGGTAAGTCCGCTGATTTTTTTCATAAGGCTTCCGCCACGATATCCCGGAAAGGATGCCATTGCCGACAAAATCCCACGGTTTGACCGGATTCCTGAGGCATAAAACTGTTCAAATAAAATTCCGTTTGCAGCCAAACTGTCGAAGGCCGGTGTCATTCGGGTTGAATCGCCCAGGGAGCCGGTCATATCTGCCCGCCAGCTTTCCAGGATGATAAAAACCAGATTGGGTTTTCCCTGAACTTCACCTCTTCCGGTAAGGGTTCTGATCAGCGGATTTCCCTCCGAAAGACTCACTTCACCCGGTCTGGCGAAGTTTGATCTTAAAACCCGGTTCAGGTCTTCCGGATTTTTGAAATAGGTTTTCCATTCTTTTTCTTCCAGCATCGCATTGAAAAAAGTAAAAACTGGATTCAACCCAAGCTGATTCGAAAATTCATAATCAGTAACATAAGCATCACCCCACTGAATGGGAATCGACGTTACTTTCCCGCGGATACCAATAAAAAGAACCAACACCGTCAGAAGAAAAACAGTAAATGAACCCAAATTGTAAACAGCCCTTGGTTTGACGGCAGGCTTCAGATTCAGCCAGCGGTGTCTTACAAAAAGGTACAAACCCGCAAGAACTGTGAACAAAGTAAAATAGGTGATGACCGGAAATTGCTGCCAAAGCATGGGGATGACTTCGCCAGGTTCATCCAGGTAATCAAAGGCAAAATGATCGAGATGATTCCCGAAAAATTCATAATACTTGATGTCTGCCAGACCCATCAGAAAGATCAGCAGGGACAAAACGGAAATGATTCCCCTGACGAAAAAAAGATAGGCATCAGTTAAACTTTTTCCGGGAAGAAACAACAGCAAAGCCGGAATGGCAAGTGCGTAGCAGGAAACTACTGTATCGAACCAAAGTCCGACACCAAATGCTGTCAGGATGTCGCTGGCGGGGATTTCTATCCAGAATTCTGAATGAAAAAGGAAAAAAGCCAGGCGGATTCCCGACAGTATGAAAACTAAAATCAGAAATTCACTGAGCAGATAAACCGGAACAGACAGTTCCTTCCTGAAACCCGAAAAAGAAAAAAAACTCAGATTCATTGAGCACTTTCGAGCTGAAAGAAGAAGGTTTTTAGGTAAAGACTTTCGGGAATCTGAAGGATCCAGGGATGATCTTCGGGCTGGAAGGTAATGTCGTGGATACTTAGGGTTTGAATGACGTCACCTGCGGCAAAACGGGCTGCTTCAAACAACTGAACCTGACTCAGGTGATAAGCACAACTGGAAACCACAATTTTTGCTCCGGGTGATGCAATTTGAAGGGCACCTTTGATCAGCCGCCAGAACATCCATTTTTCATTGTCAGCTTTTTCTTTTTTCTTGGCCATGGCCGGCGGATCAATGATGATCACGTCATATTTTTCTGGTTTGGTTACGGCATCTTCGAGCCAGGCAAAAACATCTGCGGCCAGGAAAGTCGTGTTGGTATAGCCGTTGAGTTTGGCATTTTCGTCGGCAAATTTGATGGCTTCCGGGTCAAGATCAAGGCCAAGAACTGAACTTGCTTTTTGAGCTGCGAACATTGAAAATCCGCCATTGTAGCAAAATAAGTCGAGCACTTTTGCACCTTCAGGCATCCAGTCGCTTAGTTTTTTCCGGTTATCACGCTGATCGGCATAATAACCCGTTTTGTGCCCGCCAATCAGATCCGCCCAAAACTTCACACCGTTTTCATGGACTTCAATTCTGGCAGGCGGAAGTTCACCGGCAAGAAGTCCTTTCCAGGGTTTCAGTCCTTCATCTTCACGTGAGGGCATGTCAGACCGTTCATAAACACCTTTCAGCGGAAGCATATCCATCAAATAACCGGCAAGTTCTTTTTTTACCTTTTCCACCCCGGCTGACCGGCTCTGCAGAACGGCATAGTCACCAATCTGATCTACAATTAGTCCGGGTAGAAAATCACCTTCTGCATGAATAAGTCTGCAGGCATTGGTGGTTGAAAAAAGATGTTTTCGCTTTGCAATGGCCTGTCTGATCCGCCGTTCCCAAAGATCTGCAGAAGGTTCAGAAACATTCAGTTCCATCATTCTGATGGCCAAACTGCATTTCGGATTTGCATACCCGACGCCGATCAGTTTCCCTTCAAAATCAAGGACTTCAACCCAATCACCTGGCTGAGGTCTGGGTTCCCAGCCACCGATTTCATCTTTGAAGACAAACGGATAAGTATTCCGGGCTTTTTTTTCTTTGCCCTTATGAAGGATAACACGGGGTAATGACATGACAACTCAATTTCTTTATTCATCCAGAACCAGAATCGGAACTGCGTTTACAAAGATCGTCATTTTTGGGAAGAAGGGGAATGGTTTTGACGGAAGATGGGGAAATCGCAAAAATTGAGGGGAGGATTATGGTGGTTTTTGATTTGAGCTGTAGCCTTCGATAATAAAAATTTGCCTTGCAAATTTTTCACTCAGGCTGACATTTGCTTGTTCTGTGCCCGTAAAACCTAAATCGTACCCCTTACCACGTACAGCGTAAAACGATCCTTAATAATACTCATAAGAATAAGTCACCATTTCAGTCGGTTCGTTAAGAACGGGATCAAACTTAACCCATTGGGTTTTGTTGCCTTTGTTGTCATAGGTAAAGGTTTCTTTGTCATAGGCAGTGCCTCTGCCAAGCATATCTTTCCGGGTGACAAGTCCGTTTCCGTTATAAAAATTAACGGCTTGGGTCTCAACTTTTCCATCAGGGAGTTCACGGCTGGTGCTCATCAGGTTACCAGTTTTATCATAACGGAATCTGACCTGATAATTCAACTCACCATTCGGGTTGTAACATTCTTCAATGGTTTTCTTGCCCAGTTCATTATACTGCCAGGCAATAATTTGCCGGATGCTGCCGCCGGTGAAATACTCAAATTTTTCAGTTACTTTTCCGGCTTTATTGAACTTGAGAACTTCCCGTTCAGTTAACTGTCCGTCTGCTTCAATGGTTTTCTTTTCCATCCGCTGACCACCTTCTGTGTATTCATAAGTGGTTTTCCAGAGAACGATTCCGTCACCTCCAAAGTAAACCGTTTCCCCGACTTTTCCATCAGCGTTATATCTGACCATCTCCGCATTTTTAACATTTCCGAGGGCATCGTACTCTGTATCCTTGATGTGACGGCCTTTTTCGTCATACTTCAGAACGATCCGGCTTTCAAGTCTTTTTTCAGAGTTGTAAAAACGGGTTTCAAGCAATCTGTGCAGGTAATCATAAATAAACGACGTATGAGATTTCATATTGCCATAGTCATCAAAAATACGTTGTGAAACCAGATTGCCGTGAACATCAAATTCCTGCTTTTCGAGAATCTTTCCACCCGGATCAGGTTCACCAAAATTATATTTGTGCTGCGAGATGACCAGTGTTTTCAATGAACCACTGGAAGCGCTTTCTTGTTTGGTAAGAGGGATGGTTGAGCAGGAAGAAAGGGTGAAAAAAGTGGCCAGGAGGAACCCGGCGGAAAGTGAAGTGTTCATAAAAACCTCCGAGGGGGCAATAGCAAAGCAAAATTACAACATTAAAAGGGAAGGAAAATTGACACAGATTACAAAATCAGGTAAAAAACCAACCGTTTAACCAAATGATAACCAGATATCTGAAAATCCGGAGTCCAAATACAATCAGAATAAAGGTTTGGATTCTGATGTTGAAATAGCCGGCAGCCAGGGTAACCGGGTCACCGATAACCGGAAGAACAGAAAGCACTAATGTCCACGTTCCATACCGGTCAAACCAGGGCTCAGATTTGTTTACAGCAGAACGAACGGCCTCTGAATGAGTTGTGAGGGTTCTCGCCCATTTTCCTATCAGATAATTAGCCGAAACCCCAAGACAATTACCAACAGATGCAGCAAAAAATCCGGCCCAAAGCGCCTGACCTGAATAGATCCAAAGCTGTAGCATCAACTCAGAAGAAAAGGGCAACATCGTCGCACTTAAAAAACTTCCGGTTAACAATCCGATCCAGCCGTAATTTGCTATTAATTCGGTAACCCAGGTCGGATTAATGAGAATTAAAGGAAAAATCGCAATCAGAGCCATAACTTTTTCTGTAAACATCCGTAGAAAAAAAGTTTAATTCAATGCGTAAAGGTTTTTATGACATCTTTTTGCATTTGTAAATAAAATTCGCAATCACACCAAAATAAGTTAACATAATCGTCAAAACTCAACCATGAGGATTTCATGCTTCGTTATTTAGCTGTTTTTATATTGGCATTTCCTGTTTTGGCATCTGCCCAGGAAGAAACCCGCCTGCTTAGGTTTCCTGCAATTCACGGTAATCAGGTCGTTTTTACCTATGCCGGTGATCTCTATACGGTTTCATCGGAAGGTGGAACGGCCCGTAAACTCACTACTGATTCCGGTGTCGAACTGTTTGCCCGTTTTTCACCAGACGGAAAGCTGATTGCTTTTACCGGACAGTATGACGGCAACACTGAAGTTTATGTGATTCCTGCTGAAGGCGGAATTCCAAAAAGAATTACCATCACCGCAACCCTGGATCGGGATGATCTGGGTGACCGCATGGGTCCCAATAACATCGTGATGGACTGGAAGTCAGACAACAAGTCTATTCTGTTCCGTTCACGGATGAGTGAACCGAATGATTTTAAAGGTCAACTTTTTCTTGCCAACCTTTCAGGTGATGTTGTTGAGCAACTCCCCTTACCCCGTGGCGGATTTGGTACCTTTTCTCCCGATAATCAAAAGCTCGCCTATAACCGCATTTTCAGAGAATTCAGAACCTGGAAACGGTATCGGGGCGGCATGGCCGATGATGTCTGGATCTATGACTTTAAAACCAAAGAAACTGTTAATATTACGGATAACCCCTCCCAGGATATTTTCCCGATGTGGAGAGGTGAAAAAATCTATTATATCTCTGACCGTGATGAAAACAAACGGTACAATCTGTTTGCTTACGATGTAAAAACGAAAGAAACCCGCAAACTCACCAATTTCAAAGATTTCGATATCAAATTTCCTTCAGCCGGAAACCAATCGGTTATTTTCGAAAACGGTGGATATCTCTATACAGTTGATTTTGCAACGGAATCGCTGAAAAAGCTAACCGTTAAAATTCAGGATGATCTTGATATTCAGCGGAATGGTATTGTTGATGTCAGCAAAAACGTAACAAATTTTGAAATTTCCCCGGATGGAAACCGTGCGCTTTTTGGTGCCCGTGGCGATATTTTCACCGTCCCTGCAAAATATGGATCAACCCGTAATCTGACTCAAACTTCCGGCGTTCATGAGCGCAATTCAAAATGGTCACCTGACGGAAAGTGGATTGCATATGTGTCTGATGCAACCGGCGAAGATGAAATCTATACGGTTCCGCAGGATGGAAAAGGTGCAGCTGTTCAGCTCACGAAGAACTCTGACAATTACAAATATGAACTTCGCTGGTCACCTGACAGTAAGAAAATTCTCTGGTCAGACAGAATGCAGCGTCTGCGGTTTTTTGATGTTGAATCGAAATCCATAAAAGAAGTTGCCAGTTCACCAGTTTGGGAAATAACTGAATTTGACTGGTCACCTGACAGTAAATGGATTGCCTTCGGTCAGCAGGAACAAACGAGCATGAGCCGTGTTTACCTCTATTCGCTTGCCTCAGATCAGTCAACCCCGGTTACTGATGGCTGGTATTCTGCCGGTGCCCCTGTTTTCAGTGCAGATGGTAAATATCTGTACTTTACTTCAAGCCGGGATTTTAATCCGATTTATTCTGAAACGGAATGGAATCATGCCTATCAGGATATGAGCAAAGTGTATTTGCTAACGCTCTCTGCCTCAACTGATTCACCGTTTAAACCCAAAAGTGATGAAGTTGCAATTGCCCCTGCCGTGAAGCCGGAACCCAAAAAGGATGAACCGAAAAAAGACGCAAAAACTGTTGAAGTTATGGTTGACCTGGATGGCATTATGGATCGGGTTCTTGCTCTTCCGATTCAGGCTTCGAATTACCGCAATATACAAAGTGCCGGTGAAAAGATTTATTACATCCGTCAGGGAAGTAAAGATGCAAAACCTGTTTTATTGATGTTTGATCTTGCCGGACAAAAAGAAACTCAGATTGCTGAAGTTGGCGGATTTGAAATTTCTGCCGACAAATCCAAAATTCTGGTTGGAAATAATGGCAATTATTACCTGGCTGCTCTTCCTTCCGGAAAAACAGAGTTTACCGAACCGCTTGATCTTTCAAAAATGAAAGTTAATCTGGATCGCCGGGCAGAATGGAAACAGATTTTTGACGAAAACTGGCGTCAGATGCGTGATTTTCTCTTTGCACCCAATATGCACGGTGTTGACTGGAAGGGCGTTCACGATAAATATGCTCAACTGCTTCCATATGTAAACAACAGACTCGATCTCACTTATATTCTGGGTGAAATGGTTGCTGAACTGAATATCGGACATGCTTATGTGGGTGGCGGTGACGCTCCAAAACCTAACCGTGTAAAAACCGGACAGTTAGGCGCTGAACTAAAACGTGACGACTCTGGTTTCTATAAAATTGTAAGAGTTCTGGATGGTGAAAACTGGAATAAAACCCTTCGTTCACCACTCACTGAAATTGGTGTTAACGTGAAGGCTGGAGATTTTATTCTTGCTGTGAACGGAAAATCAACCAAAGACATGACCAATATTTATGAGTCTCTGATCGGCACTGTCGGAAGCCAGGTGAACCTGACCGTTAACAGTAAACCCGACCTCGCAGGCAGGCGTGAAGTTGTTGTGATTCCGATTGCTGACGAACAGGATCTGAATTATTACGCCATGGTTCAGACCAATATTGAAAAAGTTAACAAAGCCACAAATGGTAAAGTTGGCTATTTACACATTCCTGATATGGGTCCGGCCGGATTAAATGAATTCGTGAAGCATTTCTATCCGCAGCTCAGCAAAAAAGCTTTGATTATTGATGTTCGTGGAAATGGTGGCGGAAATGTGTCACCCATGCTGATTGAACGGCTGAGAAGAGAAATTGCCATGATCAATGTCGCCAGAAACAGTATACCGGTTACAAACCCGGAAGAAATGATCTGGGGACCTAAGGTGGCGTTGTGTGACGAATTCTCTGCTTCCGATGGTGATATTTTTACCTACCGGTTCAAACATTACAAATTGGGTAAAGTAATTGGGAAAAGAACCTGGGGTGGTGTTGTGGGAATCAGGGGAACCTTACCCTTTACAGATGGTGGCGTTTTGAATCGTCCTGAGTTTTCCCGTTATGATGTAGAAGGAAAAGAGTGGATCATGGAAGGCTACGGTGTTGACCCGGATATTATTGTCGACAATGACCCTGCAAAGGAATTTGCCGGAATTGATGAACAGCTGAACAAAGCGATTGAAGTTATTCTTGAAGATCTGAAAACTCAGGAAAAGACCATTCCGCCTCTTCCTAAATACCCCGTGAAGTAACGAAATAAAAAAAGTCCGGCAATTGCCGGACTTTTTTGTTTAATTCAAAAACTTATAACTAAATCATGGGCACTTCGGCTCCGCTCAGTGACCGTGATTTAGTAACTGTTCCTCACTCCGCCGGCTGATCATCACCAGATTCAGTCATAAATTCACCGGTCACTTCAATTCCTCTTGAAATCGAAAAAGCTTTAAAGTCATTCAGGTGAATGGTTGGATCAGGAGCAATAACAATTTTCATCCGGTAACGGAACATCCATTTGTAACGGGTTGAAAAGATAAAGCCTGCATTCAAAATGCCCGACATGGTTGGGTGAACTCTGATTTCGAGACTGCGTTCGCGGGTTGCACTGAGAAACCGCTGAATCCATCGTTCGATCGAGGTGATGGTGTTTGATTTCGCTTGTACCAATCCGGTACCGGCACACATCGGGCAGGCCTCAGAAATGGTTGCCAGTACAGACGGACGAATCCGCTGCCGGGTGATCTGAATTAAACCAAATTCAGTCATCGGAACGAGATTTGATTTTGCCCGGTCCTTTTTAAATTCTTTTTTCAGTTCGTCGTAGATTTTCTTTTTATTCTTCTCATCCTGAAGATCAATGAAATCCACAACAATAATTCCGCCGATATCCCGTAGTCTCAGCTGATGACAAAGTTCACGGGCAGCTTCAAGATTGGTTTTCAGGGAATTCATTTCCTGTTCTTTTTTCGCTGCATACCGGCCTGAGTTCACATCAATAACAACCATCGCTTCAGTTTGTTCGATGATGATGTAACCACCAGATTTCAGCCAGACTTTTCTTGAGAATGCACTTTCAACATCCTTCTCAATTCCAACTGCATCAAAAATAGGCTCCCGACCTTTGTAATAGTAAACACATTCTTCAAGATGAGGTGCTGCCCAGTTTACAAAAGTCTTGATTTGTTTGTAGGTTTTTTTATCGTCGATGACAATCCGGTCAACCTGATCGTTGAGCAAATCACGCATCACCGATGAAACCATGGTGGCATCTTTGTAAACCAATTGGGGAGCCGTAGCTTCCTTAAGCGCATCCTGGATGATTTTCCATTTATCAAGCAGAATCATAATGTCTTTTTTGATGATTTCTTCATCAACATTTTCTGCATTGGTGCGGATGATAGCACCCAGATTAGCTGTGAGCAGGTCTGAAACGATCTTGCGAAGACGACGTTTTTCTTTGTAATTATAGATTTTCTTTGAGACGCCGATAGTTTTCGAAAATGGCATGAGAACCACAAACCGACCTGCAAGGGTAATATCGGTGGTAATTCTTGATCCTTTTTTAGCGATTGGTTCTTTTACAATCTGAACTAAAATTTCCTGATCACGTTCCAGGTTTGGCACAAAATCGGGATTATCTCTCTGCCGACCTTCCTTTGATTTTTCTGGTCGGCTTGCCGGGGCATTTTCATCACCTTCTTCTGAATCTGAGGTGTCATAATCACCATCTTCATCACCGATCAGGGCAGAAAATTCATCTGTGTTATTGGCGATGTCGGAGAAGTGAAGGAAGCCATCTATTGGCTGACCTATGTTAACGAAAGCAGCACGGATTCCCGGCATGACTTTCTGAACTTTACCCAAATATATATCACCAACGGTTCTAACTTTATCGGGGGTTTCTACATAAAGCTCAGCCATCTGATCATCTTCAGTGATGGCAATGCGCATTTCATTTTCATTAACGTTAATGAAAATCTCTTTTTTCACTTTAAATCGGTTTGGGTTTTGATTGGGATAGGGTTTGTTTTGATTCTGATACACGTGCTGAGCTCCTGCTAACGTTCGGGTCGGAAGACCGATCCCGGTTTAATGGTGTCATGATCCGGCAATGCCGGTTGGTTCGCGGCCGTTTGGAGAACTGGTTTCCGGAAATAAATTTCAGGATACCGGAAGGCTCAAAACATCTGGCGGTTCTGGCAGGATCACAATGCCGGATCACAGGCAGAAACCAGGCGAAATTCCGTCAAAAGATGAAAATCATCTTCATCAGGAGAGGAGTTGGCAGCAGGCAGGAGGGCAGATATGTTGTTTTGATGGTTGTATGCAAAATCAGTGCGAAATAAATAGTCATGGGCACCCGATTTTTAAAATCCGGATGAAAAATTCAAAAGTATCAAAGCATATCGCTGTTTAACATAACCTGTCAATCTGTTGCAGCCAGGGTTGAAAGCCCACAAGTGCAGGGGAACCAAACCGGCCATGGCATAGTGACCGTTTGTTGGGAAATTGATCTCATGTGTTCAGACTTGAATCGGATTTGTCTGGAATTTTTGGATTCTGGCAGATAACTGCCTGATGGTTTACTGGAAGTCCGGGCCCGATGTCAATTTTCCCCTGATTGTTACCTTCATAAAAAATCTGTATAAATATACGAAAGTTTTACTCAGAATGGCAAACTGAACCAGTTTTGGCGGGGGAAGGAAGTTGTCATAAAACAAAAAAGTCCGCCTTTCGGGGCGGACTTTTTTGTTTGGGTAAAACCAGGTGTCAAAGGAGGTTAGAACCCAACAACTGCTTCTAACATAATTCCACTAAATTCGCCACCATCAAGAATGTTATTAGTAGGAAGATCAGAGTAAGTTTGTTGAACGTATTCAAGTTTAGCCATAATGGATTTTGTCATGAACCAACCACCTGAAACTGCAATTCGATCTACGGTAATATCTTTTGTATATACCATTTTTGGAGTTGAAACAGGACGACCGGAAACTGTGTTGTATCTTCCGCCAACCCAGAAGTTTTCTGTATCACCAAAACGATAAATTACATCTGCAGCCATTTGGGTCCAGGTACGTTCTTCAAGTTGGCGAGCCCGTGATAGAGCATCTCTAACTGCTGTGTTAGAACCAGGCGTTACAACCTGAGCAGATTCTTCGGATTTTGAAGTACCTTTTGCAACTTCGTAATTTCCAAAAATTTCCAATCCATGGAATTTAACAAACGGGTTGATTACCCAAGCTGTTAATTTACTGTCAAGATTTGGGTTAATCCGGCCGGAGGAAAATTGTTTGTCTGAAGAAGCAGAGGCATAAGCATTTGCATTTGGAGTTTGCGTGAGGATATTTTCTGCTTCCATAACATAATAATAATGAGAGCCACCGCGATCACCATCATAAAGTGTAGCGTTTGCAGATTTCGCGGTCGTATAAAAAGATCCTGTAAGACGGACGCGAAGGTCATCCGCTACATTTGAGTCATAGCCACCCTTAAGAATAATGGAGGGAGATTTAAATTTAGGGGTTGTAACATCACCCTTGATTTCACCGTTTGTGATACCTACTAAGCCTAAGAAACCTTCATTTCCCAGTCGTGCAGGGTTGAAGTTCCTTTAATCATCATGAGGCTGGTTGGTTTTGCAACGAAATCCAGTTTGGATTCTACTGCGCTTCCGCTGCCGATAACGAATAAGAGTAAGAGGTTCAGTAACATGGGTGTCTCCTTTTTTTCCTTTGACAGTACAAAGATGAGGCAAAAATTGGTGCCCGTGGGTTAAGTGGTCATTAGATATATGTTGCAATATGTAATATGATAAAATATTCTTTTGTCTTATTATGGCTATTTTAGTCCATTGTCTAATCTGGCTCTAAGAAAGGGTAAAAATTGACTAAATGGATCTGTTATATTTGAGTAGACAAAAAGTTAAGCGAAACCTGAAACAGAAAAAGGAGGCTTGATTGCAGCGGAAGAAATATAACAGAGAGTATAAATTGGAGACAGTAAAACTCAGTTATGAACGAGGAAGTATAACCGAGTTGGCACAAGAACTAGGGTTGCGACCAGAATTGATATACCGTTGGCGGAGCGAATTTGAAGCGACAAGTGAAAACAGTTTTCCAGGGAATGGAAGGCGAACGGAACCAGAGGATGAACTGAGCCGGCTTCGAAAGGAAAACCAGGAGCTGAGACTGGAACGGGATATCCTAAAAAAAGCAGTGGTGATCTTCAGCAAACCTACACAGTAAAGTACAAATTTATCGAAGATCACCGGAAAACGTACTGTGTTGGGATGCTGTGCCGGATACTCCGGGTTAACCGAAGCGGATATTACCGGTGGAAAGCGGGCCTGAAGGTAAGAAAACAACGCTGGCCAGAAATAGATGAGAAAGTAAAAGTGATATGGAGCGGAAGTAAAAGCAGGTATGGTGCCCCAAAAATCCGTCAGGAGTTACTTCTATTAGGGATTCCGGTAAGCCGTCAACGTGTTCAGCGGCGGATGAAAGCACTAGAAATCCGAAGCAAATACAGAAAGAAATATCGTCCGGTGACCACCACTAGCAACCATAAGAAATCAATCAGCCCCAATCTGCTTAACCGGGAATTTGAATCAAACCGGTTAGGGGAAAAATGGGTCAGCGATATCACCTATCTGAAATGCCAGACCCGATGGGTTTATTTAACCACGGTTATGGATCTGGCTGATCATCAGATTGTAGGTTGGTCGTTATCCAGAGATATGCGGGATGACACTACGACCCTATTAGCCTTCAGTAATGCAGTTGAACGCCGGAACCCTTTGGATCAAATGATTTTCCACTCAGATCGGGGAAGTCAGTATGCCTCAGATGATTTCCGGAAATTACTGGAAAGTAAAAATGTCAGGCAAAGTATGAGCAGAAAAGGAAACTGCTGGGATAATGCAGTTGCTGAGGCGTTCTTCAGAATTCTGAAAGCGGAATTGCCGGAAAATTATACCACACTTTCGTTTGAAAATCTGAAATCATTACTGTTTGATTTTATTGAAATATGGTACAACAGAAAAAGAATTCATTCAACGCTCGGCTATTTTACTCCAGCACAAATGGAATTGATTTTAAATAGAGTCGCTTAACTTTTTGTCTACTTTTATGTTGCATATCCAAAAAAGATCCCTAATAACCCCCCCCCCCCCAATGCGGATAGGGGAGTATTTTGTCTCTAATTAAATATTAATCTATGTGAACTGGGAATATTTCATATCCGAAATTGGGGTTTAATTGTACAATCCAAGTGGTTGTTTTTTCTGACCTTTCCCGAACTTGAATTTTAGTTTTCCTGTTGGAATCAGTTGCTTGTATTTCCGTATTTTTATTTCACTATTCAGGATGTTAACTATGCCGTTTCAAGATCTTCGTGATTATTTGTCTGCTTTGAAAACAAGAAATGAACTTGTTGAAATTAATCAGCCGTTCAGCCCGGACCTGGAAATTACAGAAATTGCAGACCGTAGTTTTAAAAAATCGGAAACATCGCCAACCTTACTTTTTAAAAACATGCAGGGGCATTCGATTCCGGTGGCAATCAATCTGTTTGGAACTGAGAAGCGAACTGCCTTTGCACTTGGTGTAGATAAGCTGGATGATATTGCAGACCGGATCAGAACGTTTACCAGCATGGTTCCGCCAAAAACACTCGGTGATAAAATTAAAAAGGCACTTCAGTTTGCAGGAATCAGAAAATTTGTTCCCCGGTTGGTAAAAAAAGCACCGGTTCACAACATCGTTTTAACCGGTGATCAGGTTGATCTCTCAATACTACCGGTTCTTAACTGCTGGCCTGATGATGGCGGAAAATTTATTACACTGACAGCTGTGGTTTCGAAAGACCCCGATACCAACTCAAGAAACATCGGGATGTACCGGGTTCAGGTGTTTGATAAAAACACAGCCGGACTACACTGGCAGCGGCACAAAGGCGGTGCCGCTCATCACGAAAAATTTAAAAAGACTGGTGGCCGGATGGAAGTTGCTGTTGTCCTGGGTGGTGATCCGGCAACTATTTACTCTGCTTCTGCACCCTTGCCACCAAATATTGATGAATGGTTTTTTTCAGGATTTCTTCGTGGGAAATCAGTAGAAATTGTAAAGTGTAAAACAGTCGATCTGGAAGTTCCTGCTCATGCCGAAATTGTTCTTGAAGGCTATGTTGATCTGAATGAACCGCTTCGGGTTGAAGGTCCGTTTGGCGATCACACTGGTTTTTATTCCCTCGCTGATTTATACCCGGCATTTCATGTTACCGCAATAACCATGAGAAAGGATGCCATTTATCCCACCACAATTGTAGGAATTCCGCCCGTTGAAGATGTTTGGTTAGGAAAAATAACAGAAAGAGCATTTCTGCCGCTGATGCAGGTAGTCCTTCCTGAAGTTGTAGATTATCACCTTCCACCTGAAGGTGTCTTTCATAATCTTGTTTTTATATCCGCAAAAAAATCGTATCCTGGGCACGGCTGGAAAATCCTTCACGGATCACTGGGGCTCGGGCTCATGATGCTTTCCAAAGTTATTGTGGTTTTGGATGAAGACGCCGAAGTTGAAAATATTCCCGAATGCTGGCGGCGGTTAATGAAGAACGCAGATTTTCATCTGGATGTCGCAGAAACGAGAGGCCCCATTGATGCACTTGATCATGCATCGCAATTTTTTACCTATGCTGGAAAAATTGCTATTGATGCTTCAACAAAATGGAATGGTGAAGGCCGTGTTACCGGAAAACCGATTTCAATTCCGGCAGAAGTAATTAAAGGGGGTCTTGAAAAAGTTAAGAATCAGCTTCTTGGCTTCCCTGAAATCAAATCATGGTCAGTTCCCTACTATAAAGATGGCGATGAAGGTGTTTTTTCACCCTTATTTGTGAATATTGCCAAGTCTGAACCCGGTCAGGGAAGAACGCTTGCCGCCAAATTGCTTGAACTTGATCTTGGTGGATGGAATAAATTGGTTATTGTGGTTGATGACGTTGATGATGTAAATAACCCTTTTGAATGCTGGTGGATTTCACTGAATCATCTTGATCCAATCCGGGATGTCATCCGGTTTTCAATTCCATCCAGTGAAAAGGGATATCAGGTTCCGGGATATTCAGCAAGTGAAACCCGAATGGGATGGGATTCAACTTCAAAACGAAAAGACGAGCAATTTGCCCGTGAATGGCCATGGAAGGTCATTATGCCTGCTGAAGTAAAATCCAAAATTGATAAAATCTGGCCTCAACTTGGCATCAGATAATACCATTCTACCTTTATTTATATCCGAATAAAGAAAATCAGTTCATTTATCATTATTTTTGAGAGATGAAAACAAAGTCATTTACCCTTTTTTTTATTGGTATCCTTTTTCTGGCCATTAATGGCTGTGGAATTTACTCGTTTACAGGCGCTTCAATCCCGCCGCATTTGAAACGGATTCATATTCCTAATTTTCAGGATAAGAGTTCTTCGGGGATTTTAACTCTGAAAGAGGACTTAACTGAAGAACTGACAACGAAAATCATCACCCAATCTTCATTTGAGCTTGGAACCCAGCAACAGGCCGATTGCCGCCTGGAAGGTTCAGTGGTAATGTATACCAATCAGCCCTACATTATTTCTCAGGGGCAGGCAACCGGTTCGAACCGGATTACCATCCGGGTGAGTGTGGTTTATCGGGATTTGATAAAAAAAGAAACAATATGGGAACAGAATTTTGAGAACTGGGCTGAATATTCAATTGGTGACCGAACTGCTGAGCAAGAGTCACTCAAAGAAGCGGTAACCAAACTTTCAGATGATATTTTCTCAAAAATTGTTTCAAACTGGTAAGTTTACAGTTTTTGTTTCCACATTTATAAGAATAGTAGTTTTGTAATTGTTTTGCCGGAAGAACCGGAAATCCAAAGCCGAATCACCTAACTGAACAGGTCGAACCATGAACGTTTCACAGGTCCATTCAAAAGTAAATGAACTTCAGACATGTTTCAATGATCAGCAATACGATGATGCTCAACTCATTATGCAGGATTTTTTAGATTCCTTTCCTGATTATCAGACCCCAATGTTTATGTACATTCGACTGATGCCGGTGGTTGATTCTGAAAATCCGCTTTACCTTAAAATTCTGGAACTTACCAGGCATTACCATCAACTCTCCTACTTTCCCGGTGATCTTGTTCCTGATTGGTACGAAAAAATCGGAACACGCAACCTTGAAATTGTACTTCCTGTTGCACCCGAAGCTGTTTCTGTTCAACAGGTTTCTGCTCCGGTTTCAGTCAACGAAATCCCGGCTTTTGCTGATGAGTCTGATGTTGGTGAAAGTATTGACCACATGTTTCCTGATCAGGTTCCCTATGAAGAAGAGCCAGAAACCCCTTCAACCATGTTTGATCCGCATTCACTGGCAGATGATGAACCGATTCTATCACCCAACATGTCAAATGCCCAGTCTTTTGTTGCCGAGCCAGAACTTCCAGCCGTGTCGATTCTAGAAACAGAACCTGACCAGTTAACTGAAATTGATTTTGCTGCTGAGTCAGGTTCTGTTGCAACTTCAGATTTAGTTGAAACAGAAGTTGAACTTCCTGCTGATCCTCAGCCATTTTCTTTGGAAGATGAAATGAGTTCTCAACAATTGGAAACTGAGACAAACCAGCCTGAAAATCAGTTTTCTGAACCTGGTATAAATGAAGAAATCGTAAGTGAATCTGCGTCATTTGAAGAAACAGAAATGCAGACTGAAAGTGAACCCTTTTCAACAGACGGTTTTTTAACAGATGATGACAATGTTCCTTCCTCACTTCTTGAATCAGATTTTCTGCAAGACCAGAATGAGTTAACAGGTTTTGAAGATGATGGAACCGTAGAATTTGAACCTGATCAGGAACAGGATGACGAAATCCTGATTGCCAGCGAAACAATGGCCAAGATTTTTGCCCAGCAGGGAAAATTTGATAAAGCCATCAAGGTGTACAGGATGTTGATGGAAGAAGAACCAGACATGATGGATCATTTCCTGCAGAAAGTACAGGAACTTCAAAAGATGAGTTCTGAAAACAATTCCTGATCCGGCTTGAAGGTTAAATGAAAAAAGTCCTGTTTGTTTGCCTCGGAAATATTTGCCGGTCACCCGTTGCTGAAGGTATTTTCTGGCATCAGGTTCGTAACTCTTTTCTTGACCAATCCTTTTCTGCCGACAGTGCTGGAACGGCTGGTTACCACATCGGGGAACGCCCGCATACCACCTCAACCTCTGTTGCCCATTCTTACGGGGTTAAACTGGAGCATCGTTCCCGCCAATTCAGCCGTGAAGACTTTAACAAATTTGACGTGATTATCTGTATGGATCACAGTAATCTGGCCAATGTTCTTCGTGAAGCCGTCACCCCTGAAGAGAAATCAAAAGTCTATCTGATGTGTCAGTGGGAAAATGGCATTACCCCAAGTGATGTCAAACTGGCTGGTGAAGTTCCTGATCCGTATTATGGTGGAATAGACGGATTTCACCATGTCCATAACCTGCTTGAAACCTGCAATAAAAATCTGATCTCCTGGCTAACGTCCTCAAAGCCATAATTTAAAAAATAAATATCCTCGTCACTAAGCTGGTTTGATGTCATCCCGGATAAAGTCCGGGATGACATCTTTTTTTTTTTTTGAATCAGATACCCCGCTGCTTGTATTCCTTTCCCTTGTTTTTAGAGAACTTTCGACCGCATGCGTATTATATTCGACCAGTAATGTTTTAAAAAGAAAACACAAAGTGACAAAAAGTGGGAATTAATTGCGTATACTGGAATGTTATGCACAAATACGAGTCGTAGCTTTGCAACCTAATTGAAAGTATGACGTAAAAAGTTCGAATATTTTATGAGATCAGTCGAAGAAAATGGATGATAAAAAGAAACAGATAGTCCTTGCAGCAAGAAACGTTTTCCTTTCTCAGGGATTCGCATCAACATCTATGGAAGATGTTGCACGGGTTGCCGGTATGGGCAAAGCTTCAATTTACCACTACTTTTCAAGTAAGGAAGAGTTGTTCAACGAGATAATTACCGTTGAGATCGAGGAAATGGAAACGGAGATGCTGGCAGAGCTGAAAAAACATAAAACTGCCGAAGAAAAAATCCACGCTTTTTTAACGACCAAATTTTTTAGAATCCGCAACCGGTATCACCAAATGGAAAGTAAGCTGAACCTTTGGAAAGAACTGGGAGAACAGTATCACCATGTGATGATGCGTTTCGGGCAAAAAGAAGCTGAAATTATAGCCTCCATTTTCGTTAGCGGAATGACAACCGGCGAATTTCGCCAAGTTGATCCGTTAAAACTTTCTGCCATGATGATGACCTATTTCTGGGGAATGCAATATTCTGTTTACCGCCAAAGTTGCATTGACGGTTTTACCAAGCCAGATCTTGATGTTGCAGAAGCAAACAGTCAATTTTTTGCCACAATTATGTTAACCGGTATTATTCAAAACAAAAAACAATAGGAGTTTTAACCTATGACTTACCTAAAAATCCTGGCCGGCGGACTTTTGTCCGTTTTGATGACTGCCGGGGTTGTTACTGCCCAGGTTTCGGAAAAACAAGAGTTTACGCTGGCAGCAGCAATAGAAACTGCATTAAAAAATAACCGGATTTACAAGGTTGCTGAGCAGGATCTTGAGAAGTCAGATCTTCAGATCAATGAAGCGTACGGACTTGCAATGCCAGTAATTAGTGGATCGGCACAATATACCCGGAACCTAAAGCCCTCAGTATTTTTTATCACAACCGATGCAGGTGTTCAAAAACTTCAGATCGGTGCCGACAATGCCTATCAGCTTGGGTTTACCCTTCAGCAACCTCTTTTCTCAAAAACGGTAGGAACTGCCCTTGAGGTTGCTGAAATATATAAAGACTACAGTCAAGCAGGTGTAAACTCATCCCGTTTAAAAACCATTCTGGATGTAAAAAAGGCCTATTATGGTGTACTTCTGGCAAAACGGTACAAAGATGTATCACAGAAAATGCTTGAGCTTACTGAGTCGAACTATAAAAACGTTCAGGCTATGTACAAAGAAGGTGTGGCAAGTGAATATGACGAACTCAGAATGAGTGTCCAGCTTGCAAACGTCAGACCTCAAGTACTTCAGACACAAAACACCTACCAGATTGCAGTATTGAATCTGAAAAATCAACTTGGCATCGATAAAGAGCCAATTGTAGTTGATGAGTTTAAACTGGAACTGTTGCCTGAAGACCAGATCACCCTGGCTTCTCAGAGAGTTACTGATCAGAACTCAAACCTACGGCAGCTAACCATCCAGAAAAATTTACTTGAAAAAAATGTGCAAATTAAGGAATCCGGATTATGGCCCAGTTTGTACGCATTTGGTAATCTGGCGTGGCAGGCTCAGGCAGATAATTTTAAATTTCAGAATTACGACTGGATCAGATCAACAAGTGTTGGTCTAAACCTATCTATTCCAATTTTCAGCGGATTTCAAACTGTTTCACAGATTCAGCAGGCCGAGCTGGAAGTGAAAAAATTGGATTACATGATCAATGATCTTCAAAGCAACCTGCAACTTGCCGTTCAAAGTGCAACTTATAAATTAAAAGAAGCCAAAGAGCGTGTTGAAGCTCAAGGCAAAGCAGTTGGTCAGGCTGAAAAAGCTTTGTCAATTGCTGAAATCCGTTTTAAAAACGGAGTAGGTATGCAGCTTGAAATTTTGGATGCTCAGCTAGCCCTGAATCAGGCGTTAAATAATCAGGCACAGGCAACTTACGACTATCTGGTTGCCAAAGCCGACTGGCAGCAACTCACCGGTATGGAATAATCAATTTATAGACTAGAAAGAGAAAATTATGAAACATGTATCGCTGTTAAGTATCGCAATTATTTTAGCCGGAGTCGTACTATTTTCCGGTTGCGGAAAAGGAAGCAGTTCTGAAACTGTTGTTCCACAAAAAAACACTGAACTTTCTGTTGATGTTCAAAAACCTGAATCAGGTTCACTTACCGAAGTTCTGTCTTATTCCGGTTCACTTTCGGGAGAGGAAGAATCAATCCTTCGTTCAAAAGTTTCAGAAACGGTGAGTGATGTTACTGTTGCTATTGGTCAGCAGGTAAAAAAGGGAACCGTTCTGGTTAAATTTGATCTTACCACGTCTTCTGTTCAATATGATCAAGCCAGATCAAATTATGAACTGGCTCAGAAAACTTTTGAAAGAAATGCCAACCTGTTGAAAGTTGGTGCAATTTCCCAACAACTGTTTGACCAGACCAAAACCCAGATGGATGTTGCCCTTGCAAATTTCGATAATGTGCGAAACATGGTACAGATTGAATCTCCAATTGATGGAACGGTAACCAGTTTAAATGTAAGCGCAGGTGATTTTGTGCCTGCCGGAACACCGGTTGTGACGGTTTCCAGAATCTCATCTCTGAAAACATCAATTTCCCTGAACTCAACCGATGCTTCAAAAGTAAAGGTTGGAAGTCCGGTTTTGATTTCACTAACTGATAATCCTGCCATTAAAACTGAAGGCAGAATCACTGAAATTGCCAGATCGGCAGATCCTGCAACCCGTACTTTTGAGGCAAAAATCAGACTTTCAAGCACCACGAATTTTAGCAGCGGATTGTATGTAAATGTTGAAATTCTTAATAACACCAATGAAAAAGCTCTTTTGGTTCCAGTAACAGCACTTGCAGTAAAGTTAGGCAAAACTGCCTTGTTTGTTATGCAGCCAGACTCCATTGTGTCTTCTGTTTTTGTTACAACCGGTTACAGGAACAACGATAAAGTAACCATTCTTTCTGGTGTAACTGACAAGGACGTGGTTGTCACTTCAGGAACTTTATTACTGAAGGATGGCGACAAAGTTAATCCGGTAGTAAAAAATTGAACCTCATATTTAAAAAATTGGATTCACTATGAATTTAGCAGAATTATCAATAAAACGCCCCGTTTTTATTACCATGGTAACTGTTGCCCTGGTGGTGGTTGGGCTTCTGGGACTCTCCCGGATGAAAATGGAATTATTTCCGAAAGTTGACTTTCCGATAGTTGTTATCAATACCGTTTACCCCGGAGCCGGACCTGAACAGGTTGAAACTCAAGTTACAGCGATTATTGAAGAATCTGTCAATTCAATTTCTGGGATCCGGCATATTACTTCCACCTCTCAGGAAGGGTTTTCTCAGATCGTCGTTCAGTTTGAACTTGAGGTTCAGTCGGTTACGGCTTCTCAGGATGTTCGTGAAAAGGTGGCACTGATCAAGAACAAGCTTCCGAAAGATGTTGAAGATCCGATTGTTCTACGGGTTGATCAGGGTGCAGCGCCGATTATGAGCATGGTGGTTTCATCCGAAAAAATGGATCAGCAGAACCTCACTGAATATGTAAAACGGCAGGTTAAACCCCGTTTTGAAACCGCAAATGGAGTGGGTCAGGTTGATCTTCTTGGCGGAAGTGCCCGTCAGTTCAATGTGAAAGTTGATCTTTCCAAATTGAACAGCTTTAATATGTCGATGGCTGATCTTGCCATGAAAATCCAAAGTGGAAATCTTGAATTTCCCGGTGGACGGATAAATGAAGGTAAACGTGAATTATTGGTGAGAACGGCAGGAAGATTTAAATCAGCTGAAGAAATGGGTAAGCTGGTTATTAAAAATGTCGGGACGAAACTTGTTCGGCTAAGTGATGTAGCAATTGTTGAAGATGGCGTTGTTGAACAGAGAACTTTTTCATCCTATAACGGTCAGCCGGCTATCGGGATTAACGTTATCAAGCAATCTGATGCCAATACGGTTGAAGCTGCAACAGAAGTAAATAAAATCCTAACCGAAATCAGACCTGCACTCGAAAGAGATGGCGTAAAAATTGATCTCGTTGATGATTCATCTGTTTACATCAAAAACTCAGTTCATGCAGTTGAAGAAGATATCGTCGTTGGTGGATTATTGGCAGTTATTATTATCTTTTTCTTCCTGGCCAATGGTGCTTCAACCCTTATCTCTGCTTTGGCTATCCCGACCTCAATTGTAGCAACTTTTGGTTTTATGCACATGTTCGGGTTTACCCTGAACTTTATGACTTTGCTCGCACTTTCGCTGGCGGTTGGTATTCTGATTGATGATGCAATCGTGGTCATTGAAAATATTTACCGCCACCTTGATCATGGTGAAGGTCGTGTAAAAGCTGCGATCAGTGCCTCAAAAGAAATTGCACTTGCTGTCATGGCAACAACCTTCTCTCTTGTCGCCGTGTTTTTCCCCGTAGCAACTATGCAGGGAATTGTTGGCCGGTTTTTCTTTCCGTTCGGAATAACCGTTTCCGTTGCCGTTCTGGTTTCCCTTTTTGTGGCCTTTACCCTGACCCCAATGTTGTCATCTCGGTTACTTGGTAAAGAGGTCCACCTTACCAGAGAATCAGCGTGGTACTGGATGCCATTCTATTATTTTAATTCTGTTTTTGACTGGATCAACCAGAAATACCACGGAACACTTAAATGGGCCCTGAAGCACAAAATTATAACAGTTGGAATTGCAACACTGGCATTTGTTGGTGGTATTGCCTCTGCCGGATTGCTGGGTGTTGAATTTATGCCGAATCAGGATCAGGGGAAATTTACAGTCACAGTGAAAGCCCCTCCGGGAACCAGCATTGAAGAGACGATTGCGCGGGTTAAACTTGTTGAGGAAAAACTAAAGAATTATCCTGAAGTTGTGAACGTCTTTACAACCATTGGGTCACAAAGTCAGCCGGTAAATGTTGCATCGATTCTGGTTCTTCTTAAACCGAAGGCAGAACGTAATATTGATGTGTTCAACATGATTTTTAAACTCAGAAATGAAATTAAAGATGTAACCGGTGTTGCTTTGTGGTACGGATTGCCTTCAAACGTTGGTCCACCACAAAAAATGATGCAGATTTCAATTCAGGGTCCAGATATTGAAGTTTCAAAAAAACTGGCCGATAAAGTCATGGAAATGTTTAAAGATGCCCCTGGATTGGTGGATCTTGAAACCTCATATGAGGAGAATAAACCAGAAGTTCAGATCAGACTTAAACGTGATGCTGCATCCAATGCCGGTATAGATGTTGGAACTGTTGCTCAAACAGTTCAGCAAATGATTGATGGTGTTAAAGTGTCTGATTTTCAGGAAGGCGATCAGCAATATGAAGTTCGTCTGCAGCTCCGTCCTGAAGACCGAAAGAAATATACCGAACTTTCTCAGGTGATGATCAAATCAAAGAATAAGGATGCCAACGGAAAAGATCTCTACATTCCTTTGTCAACTGTTGCAGATATTACTGAAGGGTACGGACCCTCAAAAATTACCAGATACGACCGTCAGCGCCAGATTCTGATTTCAGGAAATCTTGCCGGTACCTTGCTTGGAACGGCAGATGGATTTCTTAAAACAAAAATTGATAGTATGAAAGCCGCAGGCGATGTTCCTCCCGGCTATTTTGTAGGATCAATCGGGATGGCAGAAATGATGAAGGAAAGTTTTGGTTATATGTTTATTTCCCTAATTCTGGCAATTGTCTTTGTATACCTGATTCTTGCCTCTCAGTTTGAAAGTTTTATTCAGCCAATTTCAATTATGATTTCGCTTCCTCTTTCTCTGATTGGAGCGTTTCTTGGATTGCTGGCGTTTAACAGTACCATTTCAATCATGTCGATGATTGGTATTATCATGTTATTTGGTCTGGTAACCAAAAATGCAATTCTGCTGATTGACTTCACCAATCAACTTCGTCTGGAAGGATATTCAAGATATGAGGCGCTTCTAAAAGCAGGTCCGATCAGGTTAAGACCGATCCTGATGACCACTCTGGCGATGATTTTTGGTATGCTTCCGGTTGCACTGGCTGTGAGTGAAGGTTCTGAAGGACGGGCACCACTTGGTCAGGCCATTATTGGTGGATTGATTACTTCCACACTCCTAACACTACTGGTTGTTCCGGTTGTTTATTCCATGTTGGATGATTTCGGAACTTGGTTTGGGCGCTTGGTTGGGAAGGAAAAGTATAAGATTGAAGAGGAACCGCTTAAAGGAATCCTTGAAAACAATCAGGAATAAGCACCAACAAAAAAGTCAGCCGTTGAGCTGACTTTTTTGTTTATATAAAAACCAGAATGTTTTTAGTTTCTTGTAAAAATAACCCGTTCATTCAGTTTGGCTTTAACCTTATCAAAAAATTGCTTTGTTGCAGCATAATGGCCAGGCAAAACCCATTGTGATTTAACTTCATATACTTCTGATACTAAAATTTCATTCTTGGGTCCACTTTGGAAAGATTTTTTAAAAGAGAAATTTTGATTTTCCAAAGAAATCGGTTCCGGAAGGTTCCGAGTTGAAAAATTAGTTAAAGGTAGAATTTGGGTTGTCTTCTCAATACGGTACGGCTGGGAAAATTCAATGGGATATTTTCTTGTGTCTTTTTTTAGCCAGTTTAATTTACTCATTAGCTGAAGAGGATCAGCGTAGAGTAATAATAAATCGCCTTGTCTGACAGCGGCACCTGATGTGGAAAAAGTAAAGTTAAAACGGAATGGGACATTAATAGAGTCAAGGTTTGAATGTGACCATGATTTCACCCGTATATTTCCCATATCTCCGATTACCATTGATTTGATGTAGTCATCAATTTCTTTTGGTGTTTTATCTTTAAAAAATGAACGATATTCATAATTTTCATCACCCTTAAATGTTATCGCCACATTAAATTGTGTAGAATCTCCTCCGACAAGACTAACAATCTGATCAATCTTAACCAGATTATCCTGTGCTACGGAACTTGGAATTCGCTCAATTTTTCCACTTTTCTCAGAGTAAACTACTAATACATTCATTCCTTCCAAAGAAGAGGGTATTTCATTGAGTGGTGCAAACTGTAGTGTAGGATCCAGCCAGTAAATTTTTCCTGAAGGTGCCTTTACCTTCAGAATCATGTGGTTAAAGCTGTAACTGGGAAAGCTTGGGTCAATACGACCATCATCCCTTGTTAAAGCAAGAACAGGGAAAGATTCAATATCAATAGCTTTTAACAGAACCAAAAGAAGTGTTGCTTTATCCTTGCAATCACCCCATGAATTTGAAATAACCGTTTTGGGTTCATGCGGGCGTAATCCTCCATTTCCGAGATACAGGGAAACATATCTTATTCCCTGTGCAAAGTTGTAAAGTGCTTGAATTTTTTCTTCTTCGCTCTTGAGGCCTGTCGTTAACTCAGTTGCTTTTTTCCGGATTTCATCACTAACGACATTCATCCCGATATAGTAGTTACTCCAGTACCAATCAGCAACATCGTCCCAGCTTTTAAACTCACCTTTTGTAAATTTCATGTATCCCTTATAAAGGTCATGATCTGGCATCTGGGGTTCAGGTTCAAAAGCAGGGACATCTTCAAGAACCCAGGAATTAACAAATTTGGCATCAAGTGTTGATCCAGATGGGTTGATCAGGTTTTTCTGAACCACATCTGGCATATCAATGAAATTGTATGGCTTATATCGCCAAGTCCAGCCAAAGCCTCCTTTTACTTCATCTATTACAAGGATTCTGGGTGCCATTAATTCAAAGATATTTTTTTTGATTGGAAGGTAGGATTGCATCATCCACTCGTCATGAACAAACGGGTTATTCTTTGTAACGGTATAATTAAACTCAATGATACAATTCTTCGCTACTTGAGGGAAGGTGAATGTAACGGCTCTCTCATCAGTAAAAACCGTTGAACCACCTGAAGATCCGGTCGTGTGATAAAAATCTTTACTTTCCAAAACTACTTCAGTACCATCCTCTTTTACGGTTCTGGCACTGATTTCCTTTAAGTGATCACCCTCATGCAAATAAATTTTGTATGAAGCATAATCTTCAATATTTCTGAATAATTTGGTAACCGAATGAAGGGACTCTTCTGTGGTGATCTCGTAATACAAAGACCCGCTATGAACTGAAACGTCCACTTTCTGTTTCCTGTAAACAATGACGGCATCGTCTTCGGGATAGTTTTCAGGAATAAGCTTTTCAGAATTCTGGTATTGATTTTCCAGTTCCGTAATGTTTGCAAAGTTTGATGATCCGCATCCATTCAGAAATAAAAAATACAGCAACAGTAGGGCTAAGAGGTTATTATGTAGTTTCATTTTTTTGACTTTCTCGGGGAGGTGAAAGTACAAAAATATTAATTTAGTAAATAAAAAAAAAGATAATGGTGTTTTTTTCATTAAATCCTGATAAATAGTGAGGATTTGCAACCATTTGGGCGAGTTATTTTGTTGAACTTGGTTGAAATGAGACTCATTTTCATTTTTATAATGCCATTTTGAAACTTTGATGGCCAACAGCCGTTTAACCAACCTGTGATTTTAGTCAAAACCATGTAACGGGATCAGAATCAATGAAATCAACTGCTCTTCTTTCCATTTTAATTCTTAGTGCCGGCACTGTCTGGGCACAATCTGCACCAACCAAACTCAATTTGCAGCAAGCAGTCCAGCTTGCCGTCGATAAAAATCCTGATCTTCAGAAAATTCGCCTGAATTTAGATCTGGCAAAAGCTGACTACCTCCGGTCAGTCGGGGTTTTTCTTCCAACCCTTAATGGTAACCTTTCCTATAATTACCGAAACGGAGATAATTACAATCCGTATACGGGCGCTATTTTAAACAGCAAGTCTGAAAGTTATAGCTGGGGATTGTCATCCAATCTGAATTTATTCAACGGTCTGAGTGATTTTAAGGGTTTTGAAACTTCAGAATACAATCTAGAAACTTCCAAATTGCAATTCGGGAGATCTGTTCAAACCACTATTTTAGATGTAACAAGTAACTTTCTTTTAGTTTTGCAAAGACAGGAACTTTTAAAAATTTCAAAAGAGGATCTGTCTTATCAGGAAGAGCAGTTAAAAAAAATACAGGAAATGACCCGGTTGGGTTCCCGCCCAATGGTTGATCTGTACAATCAGCAGTATACCCGTGCCAATGCAGAGCTGAACGTAATAAATGCCCAGAAAAATTTTGAAATCGCAAAAAGTGATCTTGTTGCCCTTCTTGCACTTGATCCGACTTCTGAGTATGAAATTGATATGCCAGTTCTAGATGGAATTAAGGCTGACGAGCAATTTAATTCTCTATCCCAACTGTTAAGTACCGCACTTAGTCAACGTCCCGATTATCAGGCAGCAAAAGTTTCAATCAAGTCCAGAGAAAATGCTGTATGGCAAGCTTACTCAAACTATGCGCCATCGTTAAATGCAAGTTGGAATTGGGGTGGGAGTGGTAATCCTGACCTTACAAAAGGGGTTGGTGATCAATTACTAAATCAACGTTCTTACTCGGTTGGTTTAACTCTTTCCGTTCCCATCTTTAACGGGTTCCAAACGAATTATATAGTTGAACAGGCCTCTGTAAGTTTGAAAAGTTCCCAATATGATCTCGAAAAACTTGAAAGAACTATTCAAATCGGTGTAAAACAAGCCTGGCTGGATTATAAGTCTTACAGGAAAGCTTACGAAGCTTCTGAGGCCCAGTTTAAGGCTGCAAGCCTGTTGAAAGAAACCGCTCAGGAAAGATACAACGTTGGTGCCGGAAGTTACCTTGAACTGGCAAATGCGACAAAAGATTTTATTTCTGCGGCCAGTAACCTTACGACCAGCAAGTATCAGTTTGAATTTCAGAAAAAGGTTCTCGAGTTCTACATCGGAAGCCTGAACCCAGAAGATTATGTTACCATCCGCTAATAGAGAAAAAGGAAAATTCTGATTATGGCTCAGCCGACCGGATCCAAAAAGAAAAAAATTATCATCATCAGTATTATTTCGGTGGTAGTTATTGCCATTATCCTGTTTGCAGTCTTTGGTAAAAAAGACAAAGGCATTATGGTTAATGCTGAACAGGTTTCAAAAAGGGATATCACCCAAATCGTAACTGCTTCCGGTAAAATTTACCCAGAAGTTGAAGTTAAAATTTCTCCCGATGTTTCTGGTGAAGTTATTGAACTTGCCGTTACGGAGGGTCAGGAAGTAAAGAAAGGGCAGTTTCTAGCCCGTATCAAACCTGATTTCTACAAATTCCAAATGGCGCAAAGTGAAGCTGGTCTGACATCAGCCCAATCACAATCAAACTCTGCCAAGTCACAATTTGAAAAGGCAAAACAGGAATTCAACCGGGTTAAGGAAATGGCAGATAAGAAATTGGTTTCTGCATCAGAACTTGAAGCAGCAAAAACCAGTTATGAAGTTGCAGAACAGGCCTTCAATTCATCCCGGGCAGATATCCAACGGTCACAGGCAACTGTTGATCAAGCTCAGGAAAGTCTCAACAAAACCAGTATCTATTCACCAATAGATGGCATTGTTTCCAGTTTACTGATCGAAAAAGGTGAACGGGTTGTTGGGACTTCTCAATTTGCAGGAACAGAAATCATGCGCATTGCCGATTTCAGTAAAATGGAAGTTCGGGTTGATGTGAATGAGAACGATGTGGTAAATGTTACGCTGGGAGATACCACCCGGATTGCTGTTGATGCCATGAAGGGAAAAACTTTCATTGGCCTTGTTACTGAAATTGCACATACGCCAGTTACCAAAGGGTTGGGAACTCAGGAAGAAGTAACCAACTTTCCGGTGAAGATTAAGATTTTGAATCCTGACAAGGAATTCCGTTCAGGTCTTTCTGCTACAGCAGATATCGAAACTGAAATGGTAAAAAGTGTTCTGAGTGTTCCTATCCAATCAGTCACCATCCGCCGTGAAGTTAAAAAGCCTGAAGCAGATGGTGAAAACAAAGACGGTGAACAGGAAAAAACAGATAAGAAACCAGAAAAAGCCCTCAAAGAACCTGCAAAAATCATTTTCATCGCAGAAAATGGAATTGCAAAATCAGTTGAAGTAACAACAGGGATCAGTGATGATCGTTTTATTGAAATTAAATCAGGACTAACCGGAACTGAGCAAGTTATTACCGGATCTTACCGGGCAATTTCGAGAGAGCTAAGTGATCAAAGCAAGATTCAGGTTGAAGACCCGAATAAAAAGAAACCTGGCACAGAAGAAAAAGAATAACCAGCAGGGTAACTTAAAATGAAACAGAATCTGATTCACATAGAAAATATGACCAAGGTTTATATCATGGGTACCCAGGAAGTTCATGCACTTCGTGGGGTCAGCCTTGATATTTCAGAGAACGAATATGTTGCAGTAATGGGTCCGTCGGGTTCAGGAAAATCAACCCTGATGAATATGTTCGGATGTTTGGATACGCCAACTTCGGGTGTTTATCAATTTAAGGGAAATGATGTTTCTGTCATGACAGATAATGAACTTGCCCGTATCAGGAACAAGGAAATCGGATTTGTATTTCAGTCATTTAACCTGCTTCCCCGCTCAAATGCACTTCATAATGTTGAGCTTCCGTTGATTTATGCGGGAATTTCTGCACATGACCGTCGTGAAAGAGCAATGGATGCGCTTACCAACGTTGGTCTGGGTGACCGGGTTCATCATAAACCCAACGAACTTTCGGGTGGACAGCGTCAGCGTGTTGCGATTGCCCGGGCATTGGTTACCAAACCATCTATTATTCTTGCTGATGAGCCTACCGGTGCACTTGATTCCAAAACAGGTGAAGAAATTATGATTCTGTTTGAAGATCTGTATAAGGCTGGTAATACCATTATTCTGGTCACACACGAAGAAGATATCGCCCGTCATGCCCGCCGTGTTATCCGGTTAAAAGATGGTCATATTGAAACAGATGATACGCGGGTTGGCCATCTGGAAGCAATCCACGCATGAAACGTGAATCACTCGGGGTAAAATGAACTTATTCCTTCTTCAGCTAAAAGAAAGTGTTCTGATTGCCCTTCAGTCAATCCGGGCAAATAAAATGCGGTCACTTCTCACAACGCTGGGAATTGTGATTGGTATTGTTTCGGTGACATCCATGAATATGATGATGAGTGGAATTGACAATGCGTTTCAATCCTCTCTCACCATGATCGGGAATGATGTTCTTTATGTACAGAAATTCCCCTGGTTTATGAACCGTGATGACTGGTGGTCATTCAGAAACCGTCCGGAATTGCAGGAATCTTACCTTCCCATCATTCGTGAACAATCTCAGCAGGCCCTGTTTG
Source organism: Bacteroidota bacterium (assembly GCA_017303995.1). GTDB lineage: Bacteria > Bacteroidota > JABWAT01 > JABWAT01 > JABWAT01 > JAFLBE01. The sequence continues at coordinate 64,633 of JAFLBE010000023.1, forward strand.
TTGTTCCCCGTGCCGGTGCCGGAGGTGACGTAAAATTTGCCGAAAATAGTGTTAATGGTGTTTTTGTAAATGGGGTTGTTGAAGATGAGCTTTTGGTTTCAGGTGCTGATCTGGCTGACGGCCGGTTCTTTACCGAACTCGAAAGTTCGGCGGGAAGAAGCGTCATTGTTCTGGGCTCTGAAGTTGCCAAGTCGCTTTTTGAGGAACAGGATCCGATTGGCAAAAAAGTGGTTCTGAACGGAAATCCGTACAGCGTAGTGGGTGTTCTTTCCAAACAAGGGAAATTCCTTGGTCTTTTCAGCCGTGATAATCAGGTGATGGTTCCCTTCGGGACATTTAAGAAATATTTTGGCATTCGCAGAGGAATTACCATTGCAGTTAAAATAAAAGATGAAAAGAAAATTGAAGAGGCAAAAGGTGAGTTAACGCTGATTCTGCGAAAACTCAGACGGTTAAGTGCAACCCAGGAAGATAACTTTGCCATCAATCAGCAGGAAGCTTTCAAGCAGCAGCTTGATGGAATTAGTGCAGGCATTTATGGGGTCGGAATTTTCATTACGTCTCTTTCTCTGATTGTAGGAATGATCGGCGTCATGAACATTATGTTCGTATCGGTAAAAGAGCGAACACGTGAAATCGGAATCAGAAAAGCCCTCGGGGCAACCCGGAAAATTCTTCTCAT
>JAFLBE010000024.1 GCA_017303995.1 Bacteroidota bacterium
TGTCATTGCCTGAAATATGTTGACCTAAAACCATGCATATTTGTAACTTCCCGGAGGCGCTAATGGAAACAGGTCAAACAACAAATTTAACAAAGCCAGAAAGAAAAACCCGTTATTTCAGTGAAAGTTTCAGAAAGCAAAAAGTCACCGAACTAGAAAAACGGATCACCACTATAGCTGAAATCTGTCGAACCTATCAAGTTTGCCGGAACACAGTTTACCGTTGGATAAACAAGTATTCTTCGCTCAAACAGCAAGGTGTCCGGCTCGTTGTTGAAACAGAGAGCGACACCAGGCGGATTGGGTTGCTCGAACAAAAAGTACGCGAACTCGAACAACTTGTTGGCCAGAAACAGATTGAGCTCGAATTTCACCAGAAAATGATTGAACTGGCAGAAGAAACCTACCGGATCAAAATAAAAAAAAACTCTGGTGGTCAGTCATGATCTGGTTTAAACAAAACCCAGAAGTTCATCATCATCAACTCACTCTGGTTTACAGAACCATGAAAACAACCCGGCAGGCTGTAAGTCAGTACCTGAACCGGAAAACCCGGCACTGGGAAGAAGAGCTGACCCTGATTCCCATCATCAAAGATATCCGGGAAGACCATCCTCGCATGGGACTGCGTCATATTTACCGGAAACTAAATCCCAAAACCATGGGCAGAGACTTATTTATTGAATTTGCCCGCCAGTACAATCTTGTATTACCCAAATCCAAATCGCCGATCCGCACAACCTGGTCACTTCCCGGACTGACAACAAAAAATCTGGCTTTGGATCTGGAAGTGACACGTGTCAACCAACTTTGGGTGAGTGATATCACTTATTTTTGGATGGGTAATCATTTTGCCTATCTGACCTTTATCATGGATATGTTCAGCCGGAAAATCCTTTCTGCAATTGCGAGTCAGACACTTCTGGCTGATGAAACTGTTCTTCCTGCACTGAAAAAGGCAATTAAAACCAGAAACAATGAGATTCCTCCCAAATTGATCCTTCACTCTGATGGTGGGGGGCAATATTTTTCAAAAAACGTTCTGGCTTTTAACAAGAAATTTACTATTCTGAACAGTAGAGCACAATCTTGTTATGAAAACGCTAACGCTGAAAGAATCAACGGTACAATAAAAAATGACTACCTGATCCCTAAAAATCCTCAGTCTTTCTCTGAACTTTCTCTTTTACTTAAAAAGACTGTTTATCTTTACAATCATGAAAAAACTCACAGTTCGCTTAACAACTTAACACCAGATCAATTCGAATCTTTTAATTATAAATCGAAGTGACATCCTTAATAAATCTTGTCAACGTTATTCAGGCAATGTCAACTTACCACTTATAACTTATCACTTATAACTTATCACTTTCCCGCCCCTTCCCACCGGTATCCCAAGCCATGAACGGTCACAATTCTTGCGGGAAATTTTGGGTTTTCTTCCAGTTTTTGCCGGAGCCACGACATGTGAACGTCAACGGTTCGTGTGGTTAAACTGGCATCAATTCCCCAGACTTCGGTGAGCAGTTCATCCCGTGAAATAACCTGTCCCGGATGTTCAACCAGATATTTCAGCAACCGGAATTCCTGAGCCGTGAGTTCAACCGGTTTGCCCGATTTCAGAATCGATCCTTTTTTAAAGTTCAGTTCCAGTTCGCCAAACTGGTAAGTATCCCCCGAAGCAGGCGGAACGTAACTTCTCCGGCGAAGCAAAACTTCCAGCCGGACCATCAATTCCATCATATCAAATGGTTTGGTGAGGTAATCATCGGCACCAAGTTTCAGTCCAACCACTTTATCAACCACCTGTCCACGGGCGGTAAGCATGAGAACCGGCGTTTCAATTCCCCGCTGACGAAGATCCCGGATGATGTCAAATCCGTTTTTCTTCGGAAGCATCACATCCAAAATGAGAATATCAAACTGATTGGAAAGGGCGAGTTTAAATCCGGACTCGCCGTCAGTTGCAGATTCCACTTCGAATCCCTCAGAGGTTAACCTGTCGGTCAGGGTTAGCACCAAACCCGGTTCATCTTCCACCAATAATAATCTGGGCATCAGTTTTCCCCCTTCTTCTGGTCAATGGGAAAGCTCACCACAAATTCAGATCCTTTTCCCGGTTCACTTTTCAATGAAATCTTTCCTTTATTTACGGTTACGAGTGACTGAACCAGACTTAAACCCAATCCGTTGCCGTGAATCTGTGCTTCAGAAGCCGTTTTTCCCCGGAAGAACGGCTCGAAAATCCGTACTTTTTCCTCATCCGGAATTCCCATCCCAAAATCACGGATGGAAACGGAAACTGATTTTCCGTCCGTCTGCATTCTCACAATAACAATTGAAGGTGAATGACTGTACTTCACTGCATTCTCGAGCAAATTTCTGAAAATAGTGAGCATGGCTTTCCGGTCAGCATAAACGATCTGATCCAGCAGATAATGAGGTTCCAGCTTGATGGATTTCTGTTCGGCCTGTTCAAGAATTCCGAGGACGGATTCTTCAAGTGCATCACCAACATCCACCCGGGTAAACGTCCAGTTTTTTCTTCCTGATTGAAGTCCCGAGAAATCAAGAACCTGCTCAATCATTTCAGACAACCGTTTTCCTTCATCCCGGATCAACCGGCCATATTTTGCCTGAGATTCCTGCGTCGACACCACGCCATCGGCCAGATTTTCTGCAGCCGACCGAATGACCGCAAGCGGAGTTCTGAGTTCGTGCGTAATCCCGGCGACGAATTCCATTTGCTGCCTGCTCTGATGCCAGGCTTTTAAACTTGCAATCAATAAAAACCCAATGCTCCCGGCAAGAAGCAGAAGAATGCCACTTCCAATCATCAGATTTTTCATCCGGATTTCATTGACGGCTTCTGTCAGTGACCCGGAAATGTGAGCTGCCTGGATCACCCAGCCGGATCCAGAAGTTGAGAACGGAGTAGGTCCGTAAATGTTTTCAGTTTCCGGTGTAAAGGAAAAGGAAAAAGGCTTTACCGAACTCCAGTTTTCAATTTGTGCCTTTGGGGCGGGGGTTTTAAGATTTACGTCAACCACAACCGGAGTAACAGGAGCAACTGGAGTAGCAGCAGTTACCTGTCCACTCACAACCGGAACAACAGGAGCAACTGGAGTAACAGCAGTAACCTGTCCACTTGTACTGACAGAAACGGCCGCCGGAGCTTCAGGACCGGAAACAACAGTTGGCATCTCTTGAGTTGGATCGGGTGGTTCCGGGTGACTGACCTGAATCTGTGTTTTACCCCCGGCAGAAGTCGAAAATGAAAAGGACTGGAATTTTGAAACCGCATGTGCCCTTTCCTTAATTATCTCCATTCTTTTTGTTCTGGCTGAATTCCCCGTCAGAATAATCATATCCCGGGTTCGTAAATTGGCCACCGGCCAGGAAAGATCAGGATGTTTAACTGAATCCGTTTGAAAAAAAGTCAGATTCCGAAGTGTATCCCGGATGGAAAAGTTATAATCCAGATCACCATCAGTGGTAAAATAATCGATAGCCAATGAACGAATCCAGGTTTTTTTTATAAAATCAGTATTGAACTGAATCACCAGCGACCGAACCGGATTATTCTTTTTCCCGGATTCAAACTGTTCTTCAAGATTTGCATCCGGAATCACAATAAACGCTGTGGAGTCTGTTAATAAAAGTCCCTGAAAAATGGAAATCAGTATTTCATTACCAGAAAATGACTTCATCTCTATTTTCTTCTTAAGTTCAATAAAAGAGGATGGCCATGACATTTTCACTTTTTTGGCAGAAACGGTATCCACAAAATAGAGATCCGGCTCCTTGCCCTGACGGACTTCAGTTAAATAAACAGAACCCACCAATTCTGGAAACGGGGCAGATGCCTGATAAATTTGCCAGTCATTCAAAATGGCAGTCAAGGTATCCTGATCTTTGTTCAGCGTTCCTTCAAAAGCTGAAAAAACCCGGCCGAGCTCCCGGTCAAAATCTTCACTGAACCTTTCCAGGCTGGAACGAAGATTTTTATTGAGCCGATCCATTTCGGTGTCATTCAATTGCCCGATCCACCGGTACTGAAGAAAGGAAATACTGATCAGCAGGATGATAAAAACAGCTCCCGAAATCCACATGATCAGATTCCGTTCACGGGTTCCCGACTGGTGCCGGAGGAGAGTAAAGTAATTTTTTAGTGAAGTCATTTTATTTCAGAAGTTAGAAGATAGAAGATCAGAAGTTAGAATACAGAAGTCAGCAGACAGAAGACAGTAGGTCCACCTCAATGGGTGTCATCCCGGACTTAGCCTGCCCCGACCACTGTCGGGGATCCGGGATCCATGGCTTTTCACAATTTACCATTTACCCTTAATCATTAACCATTGTGTCCCAAAGGTACCACGGTCATACGGCACCATCAACCGGAAGTGCTGATTCAAATCTGTCATTTTACATTCTTTACAAACCTTTATCCTAACCTTAACACGCCTTACGAATTATCGCCGTAAACTTGCAGGGTAAGTTCTACAAAACCAAAAAAAAGGAAAAAACATGAAACTAACCACGGTATTGCTCATTGCCCTGCTCGCCTTCTCCTCCTCCTTCGCACAGGAAAAAAGAAACAAAATCATCAAAAACGGAAATCAGCTTGAAACTGCACTGATTTTTGAAGCCGGCGTTCTTTTTGCCGAAAAGGATGGAAAAATCGTCGTGGAAAATATTTTGCCCGAAGATGTGATTCCGGAAGAAGCATCTGAAAAAGAGAAATCACGTCCCGACATCAAAAAGAATGATGTTCTGGTTTCTGCAAACGGAGAAAAATATACTTCCGCAAAAAAACTCTCTGAGTGGTATGACGGTTTGAAATCGGGAACTGAGGTTACTCTAACTCTTGATCGTAAAGGGGAAACAAAATCTGCATCCTTCACAAAAGTAGAATCAAAAGGTAAAAAGCGGAAAATATTTGTTCAGGTGGATGATAAGGATGGTGAAACCACAATAACTGAAGGTGATGAAATGGAAGGAGAAAAAGGAACCTGGAAAATCAAAGATCTGGATAAGGTTATTGAACTTGAAGGCTTTGATGAGTTGGGCGATGCAGACAGTTCCGCCACAGAAACCATCATTATTAAAAAGGTGATAAAGAAAAAGAAGAAAGAAGATCAGAAGTAAGAATTTGTATTTTGGAGCAAACAAAAAACCCGGCATCAACCGGGTTTTTTGTTTTAATACCCCCTCCGCCGGAGAGCCTGTCCCGAACGCTTTCGGGAGGGAAAGGGGGTGGGTCAACTTGTCTCTCGTCACCAGTCCCTTGTCACTTCTTTAAAAGCACACCGTCATGGGTTCCGAGAAGCACTTTCAGGTTTCCTTTGTCGGTAGCAACATCAGAAGCTGATCGCTGACTGATATCCAGAATAATCGCCGTTCCGGGGAAGTTGGCAAGTGCTGCCGTCAGATCTGCAGAAGAAATTGTGTAAGTCCCTGAAGCTGAGGTTGTTGCAACTTCGTATAAGGGTTTCGGACCTTTTCCGCCAGGACCTTCAGGACCGCCCGGACCTTTACCATCCTTAGGACCATGTCCGCCTTTCGGACCTTTTCCATCTTTTGGACCATGTCCACCCGGACCACCACCATCAGGTTTTGTTCCCGGAGCAGGAGGTGCAGGAAGTATTCTGATCATCATGGAATCATCAGCAGAACCGGTCCAGTTCACAGTTAAATCAGTTCCTGAAGGTAAGGTTGCCCCATTGTCAAGATTGGTCAGCGTCAGAACTCCGGCCGGAGTTACATTCAAAGTCTGGGCCGGGAAGGAATCCGTTCCTGATATTCCGATTGAAACAAGTGAACCTGCAACATAAACAAAAGGAACCGGTTTCACACCTTTTTCAGGTTTTGCCATCGATTCATAAACCACTCCGCCTTCACGAACTTCATGCTTGGTAAACGTGACGGTTTGTCCGTTATGGGTAAGCGTCACGGTTCCGATATCCAATCCGCCACTTTTAAACGGATGCGTTTGGTTTGCTATTCCTGAAAAAACAATCATGCGGGCATCCAAAGCAATTGTACCGGTTGAATCTTGCGGAATTGGTCCGATTTGGACGCCGATCAGGCCGATTGCATCACCCAGATCAATCGATTGAAAATCAGATCCGGCAACTTCACTGTTGAAGGATGCAAGAGTAGAGGTTGAAGATGCATCAGAATCTTTATTTCCTGCGATGTGATCTGAGCATGACACTGAAGCAAGCAGAAGAATGGCAAAAGCCAGTCTTGGGATGAGAGGATTTTTTTTCATGGGGTTGTCCTTTATTCGTGTTCGTGTGTTCGTAATAAATTCGGTCATATTCCAGCTGGTCTGCAAGGTCTGACAGATGAGGTCGAAAAAACTTGCAAAAATTTCTTTTTCAACCCAGAGACGCTGGGAACGCTGAGAAAATACAGGAGCATAATTAAGTTTTAGGGAATGGGCAGGATGGCGGCAATTGGTTAATGGTTACAAACGGGCTTTTGAAAGGCTTTCGGGATGCTTAATAAAAAACTGGAACTCTAACATCTGAAGGAGTGAAAATTGAATAGCCCCAGGTGGAAACCCGGAAAAAATGAAAGGTGAGATCAATCCCGTCCAGCCTCAAAATTGGGATTACCCTGGTTTTGCAACCACAGAGTGGTGACCTGTTTGTAGTAATTGATCAGATTAGATTAATTCGTCCGGCTAAAAATCTTTTTGGAACTGGCAATATTAGTCCGGACGAAACGGGGTTGTTCCAGCCCAGGATATTTGCATTTTCCGACTGGAATGAATTTTCTCTTTTCGATTGGATTTGTGCCCGGTCGGTTTGAATGGTCGTGGGATTGTTTTCTATCAGGATTCTACAGCTCTGCCGTCGGAAACACCAGGGTATATTCAGAAGTTCTGCTTCAAGTTTTTAGTTGGGAATATTCAGATTAGAAAAATGTTCGATTCAATTCGGAATTTGATTTTAGAACAACACCCGGATGAACCAGATGTTGCAACCACAGAGTGGTGGCCTGTTTGTAGAAAATTGATCAAATCAGATTAATCCCGTCCAGCTACAAAACTTTTTGAAATTGGCAAATTCGGTCAATTAGCGTGTCATCCCGAGTGATTTTTCACAAAGTGAAAAATATTATCGAGGGACGATGTGCCGGACGAAACGATGATGCTCCCAGAGAAAACAGATCACCCTTTCAGGGTTATAAAAGCCTAACAGCTAATAGCCAACAGCTAACAGCCTTCCCCCATCCTACCGTCCATCTTCCCTGAAAGGTGGCCGTGGCGGACCATCTTCATGCCTGCCGGGTCCGGGTTGGCGACCGGGAGCACCAGGTCTGAACAGAATCATACCCGAAAGTTTTTCGATTTCTTTTCCCGGAAGTTTTTCCTTTAGATTCAGTAAAATATCAACACCGTTTTCCGAAATGTCCTGACGGATTTTAAAATAGTTTCCAACCAAAACATTTATCGAATCCTTATTTGGATTGGACTCTGCAAAAAGAGATTCAACCTGACGTTCAATTTCCCTGAGTTTTTCATCCCGCACATCCAGCGAATCCTTGAATGAATCAAGAGTTGCCTTGATTGTTTTCTTATCCTCATCATTCAGATCAGATAAAATCCGCAGCGGACCTCCTGGTGGGGCAAACGGAGGTTTCATTCCGCCCATCCAGTGATAGGCTAGCGTGCCAAGAAGTGCAATATTCAAAACCGTCAGAAAAAGGCCGACGGCGAGCCAGATTTTCGTTTTCATTTTGTTTCCCCTTCAAGTGTATTCAGGAAGGCATCAAGATCAGTACCCGATTCGGTTGAAATCGTGTAAATTTCTGAAGTATCAGTAGACTGTGAATTCTGTCCAAGCGTATAAAACCAATTTCCGAATAAAACGCCCGTCAAAATTGCGGCAGCAGAAAGTCCGCTTGTGAAAGAAAGTGACCAGATTTTTGCAGGTGATTTGACCGGTTTCACTTCTCCTGAAAGGATCAGTTCGGCCAGATTTGAATCGGGTTCAAGTTCAGGAACAAAAGCCTGCTCTGGTTTTGCAAAAACGGTTAAAAGAAAATTCAATTCTTCACGGCAGGAGGCACAGGTTTCAAGATGTGCTTCAACCTGAAGCCGTTCAGATTGGGTAAGCCGGTTTTCCAGCAGGGAAACCAGTAAATCACCGGGATGTTGGGTTTTCATAAAATTTCCACTTTATCAAGATGCAATAACAAACTCCTAAATGTGCCCTTTCCAGGGCTTCAGTTTTTCGGCCAGCAATTTCTTTGCGCGAAAAATCCGGGTTTCAACGTTACTCAGACTGATCCCCAGCGTATCTGCAATGGCCTGATAATCAAGATCCTCATACCGGTTTAAAACCAGAGGAATCCGGAATTGAGGAGGCAAACTACTGATGAGTTTCATAACCACCTTTTCCCGTTCACTTTTTTCAAGGTTGTGATCAGGTCTGCCGGAATCGTGTGGTTGCCAGTCAGACTGACTGTCTACAGGTTCTTCACGTTCTTCGGCATCCTCATTCATCAGATCAAACCACTGATACTTCCGTTCACGGTTCAGATAGTTGTTGATGTGGTTCAGGGCAATCCGGAATAACCAGGTGAAAATGGCAGATTCCCCTTTGAAAGAATCCAGATTTTCCCAGGCTTTCATGAAAATATCCTGAGTGAGATCACGGGCTGTCGCTTCATCTGCCGTCATCCGGTAAGCCAGATTCAATATAGCTTTTCCGTGCTGCTGGTAGGCAGTGCGGAATTGTTCAGCAGATTCAGGTGATGGGTTAAGTGAACTCACAATAAACGATGGTATCCTTTCATCAACATAGGGTCTGACAAAGATGCGGAAAAAAACTTGCAAAAATCTGTTGGGAAGGAAGTAAGAAGTTAGAAGTTGGAATTTAGAATAGGTAAATATTTCAATTGTCTGCTGAATTAAAAATGGAATTCAAACCTTTAAAGAATAAGAAAGATCAAATTTTATTCAATTTTTCATTCAAGAATTACCCTTTTAAATTGATATTTATTTCGGGAAACCGCATCCCGTTTCCATCCAATCCGGAAAAAACGTAAATTTCATTTTAATTCAAAACGTACCACGTACCACGTACCACGTACCACGTACCACGTACCACGTACCACGTACCACGTACCACGTACCACGTACCACGTACCACGTGTAACTTATAACTTATAACTTATAACTCATCTATGATTCGATTTCTTACCGCCGGTGAATCTCACGGACCTGCCCTTGTTGGCATCATTGAAGGTATTCCTTCCAATCTGCCCTTAACTGCAGAAGATATTAATATTCATCTTTCCCGCCGGATGAAAGGCTATGGCCGTGGTGGCCGGATGAAAATTGAGAAAGATCAGATTGAAATTCTTTCCGGTGTGAGGTTCTCTAAAACATTCGGTGCTCCCATTACTTTCATGATCCGGAATAAGGATTGGGAAAACTGGGGTGAACGGATGAAAATTGAAGGTGACGGCGCCGGAATCGGTAAAATCTCAATCCCCCGTCCCGGACATGCAGATCTTATCGGCTATTTAAAATATCGTTTTGATGATATCCGTCCGGTAATTGACCGTTCAAGTGCCCGTGAGACGGCAACCCGTGTTGCAATGGGTTCTGTTTCCCGCCATTTTCTCAAAGCCTGCGGAATTGAAATCGGTTCACACATCGTGGCACTCGAAAAAATTGGTTATCCTGACCTGGAAGCACCATCAGAAATCCTGGAGCATCTCGTAGCACAAGGCGGTGAAGCGCTATGGAAAAAAGCAGATGAATCTGAAGTCCGCTGTCTGGATAAATCACTTGAAGTAAAAATGATGGCACGGATTGATGAGGCTAAAGAAGCCGGCGACACGCTAGGTGGCATCTTCGAAATTATTGTAACCGGCTTACCAGAAGGATTAGGCTCTTACGTTCAATATGACCGTAAACTGGATGCACAACTTGCTGCGGCCATTGTTTCAATTCCGGCAGTCAAAGGTGTTGAAATAGGTTACGGATTTGCAAATGCCCAGAGACCAGGATCAAAAGTTCATGATCCGATTATTCTGAAGGATGGAAAATTCTCCCGGAGCACAAACAGAGCCGGAGGAACCGAAGGGAGCATGACTACTGGAATGCCACTTATTATCCGGGGTGCCATGAAGCCGATTCCAACTTTAATCGATGCGCTTCCGTCTGTTGATCTGAAAACAATGGAGCCCATCAAGGCAAGAGTTGAACGGTCTGATGTCTGTGCGCTTCCGGCAGCCTCTGTGGTTGGTGAATCGGTAGTTGCGACCGTGATAGCCAATGCGCTTTTAGAAAAATTCGGTGGTGATTCTCTGGAAGAAATCCTGGAAAGATTACCAAAAAGATAAATCCTTACCGCTGGGGCGCTGAGATCGCAGAGAAATATAACTATTTTTAAAAAATGACCCGGGTTTTATTCTTTTAACCTGGTTCGAAATTGAACTTCTTTCGCACCTTACTTAAAAAATAAATTTTTATCCTTTTTTAAACTTTTGCAACCAGAAATTCTCTGGTTTTAACTCTGCGAACTCAGCGCCTCTGCGGTGAAATAATCCCCGATTTACTTTTTACCGATTAATGCCAGCAGCAAACTTTCATTCCATTCTCCCGTGGTGGCATTGTATGCCCCAAATCCCGAAGCAAATTCCCAATACGCACAACTGAACCCATATTTCTGACTTGTGGTTCTGACTGCGAGAGTCCAGCTATACCGGGAAAATAAATCCCCTTTTGAATAGGCTCCAAATTCGCCAATATGAATTGGCCGGTTATTGGAAGTTGCCCAGTTTGAAAGGGTCTTAAATTCATTTTCAAGATTGGCCGCATCATTTCCAAATGGCCAGGTTCTTCCGACCGGCAAAATCGTCGTAACCCAATCTGCACCCTGATGCGTAAAATCAAACGGATTATAATAGTGAATGGTTACAATTAAGTTTTGATCGGCTGGGAGCACAAGCTTTGTCACTCCAGATGCTCCGCCCCATTCTGCTGTACCAATCAGAACAGTTCGATTAGGGTTATCCGTCCTGATGACCGTTAATGCTTCTGCAAGGTAGTCATTCCAGATAGCCGGAGTCAGTTTGTCGTGGGGTTCATTCAGAATTTCAAAATAAACTTCTTTTGGTAGATTTTTATACCGTGCTCCCAACTGTTTCCATATGGCGAGAAAGCGTGCTTTATTTGCTGCTGGATCAGTAAATAATTCATCGTAGTGATGAATATTTATAATAATGGAAAGCCCATTATCCAATGCAGCCAAAATAATTTTATCAATCCGGTTTTTAAGAAAGGCTTCATCAAGCGTGTAAGGTGCCGTTTTCATGGCATGGGTTGAAAACCGGATAGGAACACGAACGTGTGAAAATCCGGCGGATTTAATCACAGGAAAATATTCTCCTTCCCTCATAAAAAGTCCCCACTCCCCTTCAGCTGGTGCCTCAAGCATATTGCCCATGTTAATCCCAGTTTTCAGCGATTGATTTTGCTCAGTCACAGAAACCGGTGAAGGGATTCCGCCACGATTGAGAAGGTCTTTTTCCTCAGATGATGTAGTATTTGAATTACAGGAAAGTGTTAAAGGAAGGATGAAAAAAATGGAAAGTATTCTGGAAAAAAAGTGGGTCATGGGAATTATCCTTTCGTTTGATTGCGGAAAGGAATAAAGGTAGTCAACACCATTATTATCGTCAACCAGGAAAGTTTATTCCTTAAAAACGACGACCCTGTTTCTTCCACTTTTTTTGGCCTGGTATAAAGCAGTATCGGCGAGTGAAATCAGAACATGCGGGTTGTTCTGATCAAATGCCGGAACAATAGATGCAAGCCCCAGACTGATGGTAATATGATCGGCATTTTCTGAGTATTCGTGGCGAAGTTTGAGGTTTGAAACTGCTGCACGCAGATTCTCTGCCATCCGTTTTGCCGGTTCAAGTGAGGCACCGGAAAGTAAAACAACGAATTCTTCGCCGCCAAACCGTGCAACAAGGTCACCCGGCCGGTTACCGGTATGAGCAAGAACAGTAGAGACCTGTTTCAGACAATAATCACCTTCGAGATGTCCATAATTGTCATTGTACTTTTTAAAATGATCGATATCAATCATGATCAATGAAACCGGAATACCTGTCCGTTTGGCTCGTCTCCATTCTTCATTAAGAGCTTCATCAAAACGCCGGCGGTTGGCAAGGTTCGTGAGACCGTCGGTTTGTGACATTTCTTCAAGCTGAATCTGAAGACTGATAATTCGTTCACCAACCCTGATCCGTGCGTGAAGTTCATCTTTATCAACAGGTTTCCCGACGAAATCATCTGCCCCGGCATCCATCCCCTCCAGATAATTTTTCCGTCCCGACATCGAACTGACAAGAATAATATAAGTATAGTTGAGTTTCTGGCTGATTCGTATTCGTTTGCAAAGTTCTACGCCCGAAAGTTCTGGCATCAGCCAATCACTTATAATCATTGGAAATTGATGGGTTTGATACAATTCCCAGGCTTCCCGGCCATTATCTGCAGTAAATACTTCATGGCCAAATGACTGCACCATCAGCAACAGCATATTTTGCATGTGGATGTCATCTTCAGCGATCAGTACCTGCATAGTTTTCCCGGAAAAGTATTTCTGTTTCTAAGGTACGGAACCCGAACACACAATTTCAACAATATGGACTTGCTGGTCGTCACCAGTTTGGGGAGCACAATAGAATTCTAATTGGAATTGACATTGTCACCTTGCCCCGTTATCTTCAAAAGACTTTTAACCCTTTAATAGACCAAAGGATTTTGTTATGGCATTAGATGCACTCGGAATGATTGAAACTAAAGGACTTGTTGGCGCAATTGAAGCTGCTGACGCCATGGTTAAAGCTGCCAAAGTTGAACTGATCGGAAAAGAAACGATCGGTGGCGGATTTGTTACGGTAATGGTTCGTGGCGATGTTGGCGCTGTAAAAGCTGCCACAGATGCAGGTGCAGCCGCTGCTGAACGCGTTGGTGAACTCGTTTCCGTTCACGTGATTCCACGCCCACATGCCGACGTTGAACTGATTCTGCCGAAACGTTCTTAAGCCCCTTGGCTGACATGACCGATTCCGCTTTAGGACTCATTGAAACCAGGGGTCTGATTGCTGCTATTGAAGCCGCTGATGCCGGATTGAAAGCTGCCAATGTTCAGTTACTTGCCCGATACAAGGCAGATGCTGCATTGGTTACTGTTCAGTTTGTTGGCGAAGTGGCTGCAGTAAAAGCAGCAGTTGAAGCCGGGAGTCAGGCTGCAGCAAGAATCGGAACCGTCATCAGTACACATGTTATCGCCCGCCCCGCACCAGAACTTTTCATAGAACTTCAGAAACCTGACAAACGGAATCTCGTTGTTTTAGGAAAGGATTCCACTGAAACCAAGTCTGATCTAACTTTAGCAGATATCGAAGTTCTTCCAGTAAGAGAACTCAGGACCCTTGCCCGCAATTATGAAAACCTGCCCATCAGGGGACGGGAAATCAGTAATGCGAATAAAGAACAATTGGTTGAAGCCTTCAGAAAAATTTTAAAACAGGAATCAGGAGACCGCTGAGACGCAAAGGGCGCAGAGCGGTGGGATATTATTTTAAAGGAATTCAGGTAGAGACGTGCCCAAAACCTCCGGTCGCGGGTTAAAACCACTGGCGCGTCTCCGCATTTTAAACAAAACAAAAAAACCGGCTTTCACCGGTTTTTTTGTTTTAAATTGAATTCCAATTCTATCTGCTACCTACTTCCTTCTATCTTCTCTTTCAAAATGGTTTTCTGAATCTCACCATCAACTGAACCGGGTCACCACCCTTATCAGTGCGCCAGCCGAGGGTAAATCTGAAATCATCATCATCACTGGCAAAACCAAATCCGATACTGTTTTTCAGATCATTCAGTTTCATTCCGCTAAAACCATCCCAGGCCTTTTCACCAGGTTTCACAGCATTGATGTATCCAATATCTGTAAAGAGAAGCAAATTCAAATCAACCGGCAATTCTTCACGTAAATCTTCACTGTGAATCAGGTTTTCAATGCTGAGCAGAGCCATCCGGTTGCCTGCAAATTCATTCGTTCTGAATCCTGAAAGTGAGCCGGGTCCGCCAATTTCATATAACTTCTGCAGGGGAATATTTCCGTCACCGGTTCCAATTCTCAACCGGGCATTCAGGTTATCATATTCTGAAAAACTGGTATAGCCTCTGAGGTCCATCTGAAACCGGTTGTAATCAAAATCACCTTTCAATCCACCGCCTGCGAGTTCTGCACTTGTTTTTAGGTAAACACCTTTTCGTTCCATTCCAAAGTCAGAAACCTTGTCCAGTTCACCGGAAATTACAATTGCACGGCTTTCTCCGTCCTGAATGGCAGGGTTTAATCTGAATTGTTTGTCACCGCCAAAAAGTGACCATTGAACGCTGTTTTCGAGTGATGCGTATTCATTGTTCTGATATTCAACCGTTATACGAGCATCCGGAGTAAAATATTGCGATAAATGAAAGCTTACGCCTTTTACATTGTACCAGTCAAGAAAATCTTCACGGGCAAGCAGTCCCATAATCGTATTTTCAAACTGGGAAATTTTCCAGTCGTCTTTTGCTTCAGTAAAACTATAACCGGCAACACCAATTTCCGTCCGGTAGTCGTCATTGATCCAACGGTCAAATGCACCCTTGTACTGAAGTTTTTGATTTCCAAAACTGTATCCTAAAAATCCATGTACTGCAAATTGGCGATCTTCGTGCCAGTTGTAATTTTTACCCTTCTGGTAACCCAGGTAAAATCCGTCTGCACGGTTGTAGGCAACCTGGGGCTGGCTATCATCATACCAATAAGATTCATCATCAAAGGTACGGGAATTGCCCCAGCGTGAATCAAGATTTTTCGCCTGTTTTTCGGGGTCAATACTGGTATAGCCACCACGAGGTTTTTTAGGTGAATGGCGTTTTCCGGCATCCATGGTTTCCGTATCAGATTTCACTTCGCTGATGGTTCCGGAAACTTTTGATCCGTCTTCCCGGTTCACTTTTCCGCCAACAGAAACCACATCACCATTAATAACAGCGCTTTTTTTCAGATTCACATCACCATTTACAGCAACTGCATCACCCTCAACTTTTCCCATTACCGTCAGATTTCCGTTGATGACCATTACTTTGTTGGGAATGGTTTCATCTTCTTCTACGACCTTATCATTGACATAACGGGAAACTTCCTGTGCATCCTCCAATTCTTTTCCGATTTCCTCAGCCTCAGCCTCCAATGCTTTCATTTCAGCTTCAGCGGCTTGAAGTTCTTCTTTCAGAGATTCAAGTTCAAGTTGTTTTTCTTCAGAGGATTCTTCAGTCTCAAGTTCTTTCAACCGGTCGTGAAGGCGTTCAGTACGTTTTTGCAGATTTTTCTGGCGGGCATCAAGATCCCGGTTGGCATCCCGTTGTTTTTCATCGAGAAGCTCACTGATTTTTTCACCAAGATCTTCCATTTTCTGTGCAAGTTCTTCTGAAAGTTTTTCGATTTTTTTCTCAAGCTTTTTGTCAGTTTTATCCTGAGCAAAAGCAGGTTGTACCGCGAAAACGGTAACTAAAGTGAAAGCCATACCGGCTATAACAAAATTTTTCATAGTGCCTCCTGTGGTCTGTGAAAGTCTTACGGATTGAATTGAATCAGGTTGCAAAAAAATAAAAAAGGCTGGAAATAACAGTTATCAGACAAACACTTGCTTTCAACAAAAAAACTGAAATAAATTACGCTCTTTTGCCTAATGTACCTTTGTTTATTAAATTGAACCTTGATCTGCCTGTTTTCACACCTGTAAAATCTGGAAAATGATGAAGAAAGCCATATTTATATCCATCCTTACTATACTGAATTTTTGTCTTTTTGCTCAGATTCAGCCACCCTCTCCTTTTTCAACTGAAAATATTGAAGTTTTTGCCCTTACTGAGGCTACCGTCGTGGTTAAATCAGGTCAGGAAATTCAAAACTGCACACTTATTCTCAGAAATGGAAAAATTGAACAGGTTGGAAGTGGTATTCCTGTTCCAGCTGATGCAAGAGTGATCAGCCTGAAAGGAAAAACGATTTATCCGGGATTTATTGAGCCGTTTGCTTCCGGGTGGACGAAATCGGTCGCCAAACCGGGTGAACCCGGGAAGCCAGCAAAATGGAATCCGAATGTTAAACCAGAATTATCTGTTTTCGAAAATTCCCTTCCTGATGAAAAAATAATTGAGAAATTTCGTTCTGCCGGATTTACAACAGCCCAGTTTGTTTCTTCTGATGGAATCATCCGTGGGAAAAGCAGCATTCTCGATCTTGGCACGGGCTCACCAGAAAAGGAAAAAGTAAGTGGACAGGTTGCACAGACATTATCCATTTCGCTTCCCGGAATCGGACCAGATCCCAACTCTGAGATGGGTGCAATTGCCCTGATCAGGCAATCATTTTTTGACGCTGACTGGTATGCTGCCAGCCTTGAAACCTGGAAGAAAAATCCCGGCGGCAATAAACGCCCCGAAAATGATTCGGCACTTGAACAATTAGCATCAGACAAGAAAAACGGAGTTCCCTTTTATTGCAATGCTGCAGATGAACTTCAAATCCAGCGATTTTCAAAACTTGCAGACGAATTGAAATTCAATGCGGTTTATGTGGCATCAGGAAAAGAGTTTCGCTGGCTTGATGCCCTTTCACCTTTAAAGTCAGCACAATGGATTGTTCCCGTTATCATTCCAAAAGCTCCGGATGTATCTTCTCCCGAAAAAACAGCAAAAGTACTTCTCGATGATCTGCTTTTCTGGGATTTTGCCCCGGAAAATCCTGCTCTTCTTTTTGGAAAAGGATTCCGCTTCTCACTGACTTCAAAAGGACTTCCAGACGGTGCTTCATTTTTAACCAACTTACGCCTTTCTGTTAAACGTGGCCTTCCGGAAAATGAAGCACTGAAATCGATCACAGAAACACCGGCAAAACTACTTGGGATTTCTGCCACACACGGTACTCTGGAAGCCGGAAAAACAGCAAATCTGGTTGTCATGTCTGGAAATTTTGCTGACGACAAAACACAGGTCAGCGAAGTTTGGATTAACGGAAAACGATCATTAATCAACCCGGAAACTGAACCTGATTTTCGTGGCACGTTTGGTTTGGATTCCACTGCTTACACCATCCAGATTTCAGGGAAAATCAAATCACCGGCTGTAACGCTAAAACTTGGAGCAAAATCAGTTCCCTTATCCAAAATCCTCATCGAAAACAATCGTCTTTCCGGTGTTTTTGTTGCAGATTCACTGGGCGGATCCGGACTTGCGACACTTTCAGCCATCAAAACATCTGAGGGTCTTGGCCTAACCCTCAACCATCCGGATGGAAAATCTGAATATTTTACATCAGCCCTGAAAACACCATTTAACGAAGTTGCAGATCCTGATAAAGAAAAACAGCCTGTTGATAAGTCAAGTTTCCCACTCACTTATCCGTTTGGTTCTTTTGGCAGGTCAACAGCTATCCCAGATCAGCCAAAAACAATCATGGTCAAAAACGCCACCATCTGGACCGCCGGAAAAGACGGAAATCTCGACCAGTCTGATCTACTTGTTGAAAATGGAAAAATCACCAAAACCGGGGAAAATCTATCTATCCCAGCCGGTGCAGTTGTCATTGATGGAACAGGAAAACATGTTACCCCCGGGCTCATCGACGCCCATAGTCACACTGCCATTTCAAGTGGAGTGAATGAAACCGGACAGCCAGTGACTGCAGAAGTGCGCATCGAAGATGTGGTTGATCCATCAGATATAGCCATTTATTACCAGCTTGCCGGCGGGGTAACCACTTCCAATCAAATGCACGGATCCGCGAATGCCATTGGCGGACAAACCAATATTTCAAAGTGGCGCTGGGGTCAACCTGCTGAAGAACTTAAACTGAAAGGTGCCTACCCTGGAATTAAGTTTGCGCTGGGTGAAAACCCGAAACAATCCAACTGGGGTGATGGAAACCGGTATCCCCGAACCAGAATGGGTGTTTATGAAACCATTCGGGATGATTTTATCCGGGCAAAGGAATACAAAAAGAATCTGGAAACCTGGAATAAAACAAAAAAAGGAGTTGCACCACGTCGAAATCTTGAGCTTGAAACTTTGGTTGAAATTCTTGATGGAAAACGTGGCATTCAGTGCCACTCTTATGTTCAGTCAGAAATTCTGGCTTTGATGCGCATTGGCGAAGAACTGGGATTCAAAGTCAAAACCTTTCAGCACATCCTCGAAGGATATAAAGTTGCCGGAGAAATGGCAAAACATGGTGCTGGCGGTTCAGCATTTTCTGACTGGTGGGCTTACAAATATGAGGTTATTGACGCCATTCCTTATAACGGACCCATCATGCACCAACAAGGTGTTGTCGTTTCCTACAATTCTGATTCAGATGAAATGGCCCGGCGTCTCAATACCGAAGCTGCAAAAGCTGTAAAATATGGTGGACTTGAACCCGAAGAAGCCATTAAGTTTATAACGATCAATGCTGCGATAAATCTTGGAATCGAAAAACAAACCGGAAGTCTTGAAGCCGGGAAAGATGCTGATTTTGTCATTTGGAACGGGAATCCGCTCTCCACTTTCAGCAAGCCCGAGCAAACCTGGATTGACGGCAGAAAATACTTTGATCTTCAGGAAGATGAAGGGCTCAGGAAAAACATAAAAAATAAAAAGCAGGTTCTGACCCAGAAAATCCTTAAGTCCGGTGTTCCCATGGATAAATCTGACAAAGGAAAACCTGCCAATCTCAAAATTGACCGATGTATGGAAGTTTTTGATGAACACACTTATGGAATCCATGGAGAAAACCAATGAAAACTTTCCTTCTTACCCTTTTAACTTTTACCACTTTTTCAGTTTCAGCCAATGACTTTCCATCGGCAAATAAACAAACCAAACCAATTGCACTCGTTGGCGGAACCATTCATACTCTTATAGGTGAAACCATCGAAAATGGAACGGTTCTCTTCGAAAACGGAAAAATCTCCTCCGTTGGAAAAAATCTAACCCTTCCTGAAGGAACCGAAGTTATTTCAATTTCCGGCAAACAAGTCTGGCCGGCCATTCTTGCACCTGCTTCTGTTTTGGGACTAAGAGAGATTGATGCCGTCAGGCAAACCAATGATCAGGCTGAAATGGGAAGCAACAATGCTGATATCAGGGCTGAAATTGGGTACAACACTGACAGCGAACTGATTCCGGTTGCCCGTGCAAATGGCATTGGTTACAATCTCACAATTCCGGTTGGCGGACTCATTGCCGGTCATGCTGCTTTAATGAAACTCAACGGTTGGACATGGGAAGAAACCCTGGTGAAAAAGAATGCGGGACTTGTCATCAACTGGCCGGCTATGCAGGTTTCAACTGCTCCCTGGATCAGAACTTCTGCTGAAGACCAGAAAAAACAAATCCAAAAAAATCTTGAGGAAATAAAAACAATTTTTGAGGAGGCACGGGCTTACCAAAAGGCAAAAAAATCAGCTCTCTCAGAAAACCATGTTTATGACTCAAAATGGGAAGGTTTGCTTCCTGTACTTGAGAAAACTGAACCTGTCATTGTAAATGCAGATGAGCTTCTCCAGATTCTTGCGGCAATTCAATTTTGTAAAGAACAAGATTTAAAGATGATTTTGCTTGGTGGAAAAGAAGGCTACAAGTGCCTTGATGTTCTTAAGGCGAATCAGATTCCGGTTTTGATTGGTTCTGTCTTTTCTCTTCCCGGCAACCGGGATGATGAGTATGACATTTCTTATAAAATGGCCAAAATTTATCATACTGCCGGGATTCCATTTGCCATAACCAATCTGAATTCTGATATGTCAGGATCAGAAAGCAACCTGAGGAACCTGCCCTATGAAGCGGGCTATTCAGTCGGTTTTGGACTTCCCCACGATGAAGGATTCAAGGCAATTTCATTGTATCCCGCCCAAATTCTGGGTGTTTCTGACCGGATTGGTTCATTGGAAGCAGGAAAAGATGCATCTTTACTGGTTACTGATGGCGATCCGCTTGAAGTTATCAGTCAGGTCGAATTCTTGTTTATTGACGGCGCTAAAATTGATCTTAAAAGTCGTCACACCGTCCTGCGGGATAAATATGAAGAACGTTGGAAACAGTAACCTTCTTCAATTAACCCAACTCTAATCTCTGCAAAATTGGAAGGTTCCCAAAAATTTCCCATCTTTGCATCTGCTTTTCGGTTTCCGTTCCAGGCTTAGCCGGGACGGAATGAAAAGGGAATGCTGTACGTTCTTTACCGGATAAATCAGCAGCTGCCCCGCAACCGTGATAGGTGAAACCAGGCATAACCACTGTTCCGATTTTAATCGGAACGGGAAGGGCCCGGATCTTAAAAGAGACCAAAAACTTTTAACACCTTAAGCCGGGAGACCTGCCGGAGAGATTCACCCGTTTCCGAGGGAGAACCGATGGTGGGCACCGGCTAATTCTTTTCTTACCCGACTGCTTGCCTTCCTGCCCAACCCCGGAGCGGATAACATCAATCCGTAAAACCAAGGGAGTTTTATGTCATTCAAACTGCTTTTTTCTTTTCTTTTTATTTCCGCGATTTTCTTTTCATGTTCAGAATCTTCCGACTCAGAAGAAGTTTCAACAACGATTCCCGACAAACTTTTCATTCCGGCTTATGGTCCGTTCGGGACTTCAAATGCTGATTTGTCAGTCTACGATTTTTCAGGTGATTCCATCTACACTTTCGCTTATAAATCTGTAAATGGCAAACAATTACCCGCTGGAGCTCAATCTGTTTTTTTAACACATAATCTGCTTTACATCTGCAGCGTTGACGGAAATTCAATCACTGTTCTCAACCCTGAAACGTTCAAAGAAGTTTTACAAAAAACCTATCCGACTGGCACGGGTGTCAATTATCTGACATCTGCAGATGGAATTACCGGTTATGCCACTGATGTCTATCAAGCTCAGGTTTACAAAATCAGGCTGAGTGATTTATCAGTTTTGGATACAGTAAAGGTAGGTAACTATCCATGGCAACTTGAACTGATCGGTAACCGTCTTTTTGTTGCCAACTCAGGATACGGGTATGGAAACACTATTTCAGTCATTGATATTTCCAACATGACAGTTTCTAAAACGCTTACTGTTTCAGAAAACCCAACTTTTATGAAGAAATCGGGTACACGGCTTCTGGTTGAATGTTCAGGAATAAGCTGGTCAACTCCTGTTGTTGACGGAAAACTATATCTGATCAACGGAGAAACGGCCACCAAACTCGATTCCCTCACTATCACCGGTGGTTTTTACAGTGAGCTGTCTGTATCTGAAAACCAGTCTGTGTTTTTTGAGAAATCAGGCATAAAAAAAGTCTCCTTTGACGCTAAATTTGGCAGTCTTACCGAGGTGAGTTTGGTTGGAGGAAATCCTGTTCTGATAGGAAATGATCTTAAGTTTACCATCGGTGAGTCTTACAGTTCCACCCTTAAAAAAATCGAAAATGGTCTGCTTGTAAAAACCTTTAAAACAGCTGACTCTCCTTCTGGTAATTATGTCATTTCCTTTAAAACAGTTAAGAAATAGTACTTTCTGATGGAAAATAAAAATCCAACCGGATGTATATTCCCCTCCTGCAGTTGCCAGTACAGATGTGCCGATCTGTTCAGCAAAAAGGTTCCTGATCTCCGGGGTGGTAAATGTGCTGCGTGCAATAAACCCTCAACTGTTTACCAATCAGGGTCTCTATATTTTTGCAAATCCTGTCTTGCAGATCAATTGGGACTTGTAAAAAAGGAATCCGCATGAAGATTCTTTTTTTTCTTCTGGTTTCTTTTTCGGTTCATGCCCAGACGCCAGGTGCTGACAAAGTTCTATCCTGGAAATTCGGGAATAATACTGATTTTGGGCAGTCCTCTGAATTTTTTCCTGCAAATGTAATCGGGAATCCTGATACGGCAGCTTCAGTGACAGTTCCTTCGGCAAACCCGGAACACGTGGTCAGTCTTGGCCTGGGTGGCTGGATCATTCTTGAATTTACTGATAATCTGATCATTAACGGACAAGGACCTGATTTTGTTATTTTTGAAAATGTATTCTGGCCGGGCGGAGATTCGACAAGGTCATGGAAGGAGCCCGGAATTGTTTCAGTTTCAGAAGATGGTATTCACTTTTTTACCTTTCCTTACGATTCTGTTTCCTGGTCTGGATGTGCCGGTACATTGCCGACGATCGGTTCAGAAAATCCGCAAAACTGGCCTGCCTGTGGTGGAAATGCTTTTGATCTTGAAGGAAGTGGTATGAATGCAGTCAGGTTTGTTAAAATTGATGATCGGTCCAAATGGAATCCTTTCGGATCTGGGTTTGATTTGGATGCGGTGGTTGCAATTAACAGCGTGCCGGTTTCAGTTTCGGATTACCTGGAAGAAATTCCCCATAAATTAACCCTTCGTGCATGGCCAAATCCATTTAACCCGGAAACAACTCTTAATTGGGTTCAACCGGTTTCCGGTCGGGTTTCATTCAGTTTGGTTTCCTTAACCGGTGAAACTTTAAAAAACTGGGCAGAAACCTTTTCTGCCGGAAGCCAGCAACACAGGCTTGCTTTGGGTGAATTTTCGTCTGGTGTCTACCTCCTTAGAATTCAAACTGGCTTTCATTCCGGATTTATCAAACTGGTATTAGTGAAATGAAATACCTGATTTTTTCCATTCTTTTTGGATTTTCTGCCTCTGGGTTTTCCCAGACAGCAGGAATTTCAGTTTCAGAAGCCGATTCTGCAGGATGGAAATCAGCAAGAGAAGATCAGCTTGAGTCAATTGAAGTTTCTGCGACTAGAGATGGACTCCTGAGAAAAGCTTATTCTGCCTCAATGCCTTATCTTTCAACTCCATCTGAAACTCAGGCAGAACCTCTTTCAGTTGTGCTCGCCCGAATTCCAGGACTTGAAGTGCGGGATTATGGCGGCAATGGCGGACTAAAAACCGTTACCGCAAGAGGAACTTCTGCCTCTCAAAATCTCGTGGTTCTCGACGGAATGATCGTCAACGATGTCCTTACTGGGTCGGCCAATCTGAGTTTACTTTCACTCGATCATCTGAGTCAGGTCGCAGTGCAGACCGGTGGTTTTTCATCAGATGTCGCCAATGGTGGACTTGGATCTACTGTCTATCTGAACTCCCGTCAGATTGGCGTTACCCGAACTCAGATTCAATCTTCAGCCGGGTCTTTCGGTACCCGCTCCTGGAAAGGAATGCAGGAATTCAGGACGGGTGCCATTTCAGGACTTTTTCATTTCGGATCTGATTGGACGGAAGGAAATTATCCGCTTACAACCGGCAAAACCCGAATCAACCAGGATTTTACAGGAAAATCAGGTTTCGGTTCCCTAAATGCCAAAATCGGACCGACAGAATCTGCTTTAAATTTGATTTGGAACCGTCAGGAACAGGGTGTTCCCGGTCCGGTTTTTCAGGATAATTCTAATTTTTCTGACTCACGACTTTCAAATGAAGACATCCGTCTCATTCCAACCCTCAGCCTTTTCACAGGTTCCGGTTTGATCAGAACGTCTGCACTTATCAGAAACCAAAGGTTGGAATACACCGACGCTTCCTTTCCTACCGGAAAATCAGACTTCCATGAAAGTGAATTTGCTTTCCGTGCAGATTTTCTAACTCAGCATCAGAACACTCAATGGAACACCGGAATATATTTTCGGCGAAATCTGGCAGAAGCTGACATTTGGAGGGGCAAACCTGAAACCGACAAACTTCAGCGAAACACACTTGCGGTTTTTTCAACCAAATCATTTTCTCTCCCTGTTCACGACCTGAATATCCAAGTTAGCGGAAGGTTTGAAGGAGGGAAAAATCTCCCGGCGACCGGTTCGGGATCTGTCTCACTTTCAGGAAAAACCGGAATTGTCGTCTCATCTCTTTCCATAAGCCGGAATATCCGGTATCCGTCGTTGAATGAAATCCGTTTGAAATCATCTGAAAGTTCATTTTTAGTCCCCGAAAAATTTGCTGGTATCGATGGCGATTTCATGATTCCATTTCCAGCTGGCTTCATCAGGATGAAAGGGTTTTTCTACCGGATTCAGGATAAGATCATTTCCATTCCCAAGAATCTGGTTGTCTGGTCCGCAATTAACGCTGATGAAGTTCAGGGTACCGGTGTTGAACAATCTTCAGAATGGGCCGTTGGGAAATTTGCTTTCAGCCAGTTTGTAACGTTACAATCGGTTCAGACACGGAAGGGAATCAGTCTTCAGGCTGAAGGAAAACAGGTCGTTTATACGCCAAAGATCACAGCAGGAACATCGGCAGGTTGGAAGGCAGAAATCTGGCAGGTTACAACAAATTGGCGGTACACCGGACTCCGGAATGCCTCTGTTGAAAATTTGAAATCTGATCAACTTCCAGGATTTTTACTTGGCTCATTTTCTGTAACGGGTAAAAAAACATTTTCACTCTTCACGGGTACGGTTGATTTCACCCTCAACAACCTGACAAACCAGACTTACGAATGGGTTATGTCATATCCTATGCCCGGCAGGTCGTTTTTGTTGACATTTACACTGGAAACCAATCCGTGAAAATAGCTTTCTTTTTAATCCTCCCGCTATTTTTTCTCTCCTGTGATAAAACCCCGGAAGATGAACAATTTCCGAAACAGGTTCCTTCAGAACCGGGTATTTATATTTTGAACGAAGGAATCTGGGGACAAAACAATTCATCGCTCCAGTTTTTTTCTGTAACAACCGGACTTCTTTCCGGCGATCTAAAAACCGGAGTTCTGGGTGAACCTTTGGGCGACACAGGGAATTCGATGACTATTGACGGAAGTTTAGGATTGATCTCCGTTACCTCTTCTAACAAGTTGGTCTGGTTTGATCTCAACTCAGGCACAATAAAAAAATCATATAAATTCAGTACCGATTCAAGTCCTCGTGAAGCTCTCATCGGGCCGGATGAAATGATTTATATTTCCAGTTTCTACCAACATCAGATACTGGTAATTAACCCATCAACTCAAACCGTAATCAATTCCATTCCGGTTGATCCATATCCTGAGAATCTGGCCAGTGATGGCGAAAATCTATATGTTTCATGCAATGGAATGGGTTCAGGCCGAACCGTGATGAAAATTCCGTTTCAAAATACTGAAGCCAAAATTTCAATATCAGTTCCTCAAAATCCAGACAAACTTGTGAGTAGCCCAACAGGTTTACTGGTTTACTGTCAGGGAAATCTTTGGGAAGCCCAACCGAAAAGCAGGATTGTTAAAATTGACAGGATATCAAATATGATTTCTGATTCTCTTGATCCGGAAATGCCAGTAAAATCAGTTTGTGAGGCCGGTTCTGGAAAGATTTCAGTGACTACTGATGATGCCGTTTTTATCGTCAATTCCGATTTATCGATAACGGATACTCTGGTTGATAGAAAGAAGCTCAATTTTAAAGGAAAAATAGTTTATCAAACTTGTTTCGATGCTAAAACCGGTTGGTTTTGGGTGACAACAACCGATGCCTACACCGTTAGAGGTTGGCTTGAAGCCTTCCACAATGGAAACCGGGTTGCAGGTCCGGTTCAGGTTGGAATTAACCCGGGAAGTTTACTGGTGAAACCGTGACAAAATCTGCAATTGACGTTACGTGTGCAATCATTGAACGGGGTGGATTGATTCTGGCAGTTCAGCGCAAAGCCGGAAAACACCTTTCGCTAAAATGGGAATTCCCGGGTGGGAAAATTGAAACCGGCGAGTCAGCAGAACACTGCATTGTCAGGGAAATCAGAGAAGAATTAAGTCTGGAAATCGGGATACTCAGCGATGGACCTGAAGTTTTCCACCAGTATGATTCAACTTCAATCCGGATGAAATCCTTCAGATGTCAGATTCTTGACGGAATCATTAGGTTGAACGAACATGAAAATTTTATCTGGCTTAAACCGGCGGAATTAAATAAACTCGATTGGGCAGAGGCAGATGTGCCGATTGTCAGGTGGATGGAACGGCAAGGTTTAACTGAAGGAATTTAGAAATCAGGGAACCACTCTTCTAGCGCCAACATAATATTTTTTATAATAGGCCTGATCAAGATCATCAATGGTAACGCCGACCTGAATACTTGCATGGGCAAACTGATTATTGCCAACGTAAACCCCAACATGGCTCACACTCCGGCTTCGTCTCAGTTTGAAAAAAACAAGATCTCCTTTTTTCAGATTGTCTCTAGAAATCTCTTTTCCTTCCTTAAACTGATCTCTGCTGGTTCTTGGCAGGTTGATTCCATAAACGGCTGAGAATAAATTCTTCATAAAACCTGAGCAATCAGTTCCGGTTTTTGCCATTCCGCCATATCGGTAGGGAGTTCCCTTCCATGCCATTACAAATGCCATTAAGGGGTCAGAGTCAGCATTTTCAATATCCGAAAAACGTGTAGGCTTTTCACTTTTAGGGTCTTCGACGGATGGTTTCTCAATGGGATCAACAGGTTCAAAACGACTTTTTGCAGGTTCTTCGCCTGATTTTGCTTTTTCTTCAGGATGTTTATAACGGCTCACGCCCTGAGGTCCTGAACAGGAACTCAGAAAAAAAAGTCCGCTTATAAATAAAAAGAAAAGTTTAATCAAACTAAATATCCTGAATTCGTAATTCTACCTGGTTTTCCTAAAAAAAGAAAACCCCGGAAACGAGAGTTCCACGGGGTTTTAAAAGCATCTTCAGCGTGGATAAATTATCCAAGATAAGATTTCAGAGCCTTGCTTCTTGAAGCGTGGCGAAGCCGGCGGATTGCCTTTTCCTTGATCTGCCGAACCCGTTCACGGGTTAGACTGAATCGTTCACCAATTTCTTCAAGAGTCAGACTATGTTCACGGTTCAATCCGAAATACAACCTGATGACTTCAGCTTCTCTTTCACTTAACGTTGAAAGTGCACGTTCAATCTCAATTTTGAGAGATTCGACTTCAAGAGAAGAATCAGGGGATGGCTGATGTTCGTTGGCAAGCACATCGAGAAGACGATTATCTTCGCCTTGTGCAAACGGAGCATCAACTGACAGGTGACGGCCAGCAATCTTGAGAGTTTCAGCCACATCAGACTGGGTCATATCCAGCTGTTCGGCGATTTCCTCAGCATTTGGTTCCCGTTCAAATTCCTGTTCCAGGTTTGAAAACGCTTTACCGATTTTATTCAGTGCACCAACCCGGTTTAAAGGAAGACGAACAATACGTGATTGTTCAGCCAAAGCCTGAAGAATCGATTGTCTGATCCACCAAACCGCATAAGAAATGAATTTAAACCCACGGGTTTCATCAAAACGCTTGGCAGCTTTGATAAGTCCCAGGTTTCCTTCATTGATCAGATCGCCCAGAGACAGTCCCTGATTCTGATATTGTTTGGCAACCGAAACCACAAACCTCAGGTTTGCTTTTGTCAGTTTTTCAAGTGCAATCTGATCGCCGGCTTTAATGCGGACGGCCAGATCAATTTCTTCATCCGGGGAAAGAAGTTCTACCCGGCCGATTTCCTGCAGATAACGGTCAAGGGAAGCACTTTCCCTGTTGGTAATCTGCTTGCTGATTTTAAGTTGTCTCATATTCCTCTGTTCTTCCGCAAAAACTGTTACCGTGCCAGATCGACACGATCAACAATTCCGACGATGGAGGCATCAACAGGTGCCATGGGAACGTTCATGGGAATGACAGCTTCACTGCTGGTCACGTACAGAACCATTTCCCCAACACCTGCGCCGATGGTATCCACCGCAATAATGGGTTTCTCTGTGAATTTTCCTTCAAATGTCATCGGTTGAATCAACATCAATTTTTTCCCTGAAAGATGGTCGTCCTTCCGGGTTGCCCAAATCGTACCGATGACCCGGGCATAAAACATGATTCAGCTCCAGTCTGCGTCAAGTTTATCAACAATAGCCATCACGACGGCATCAACCGGTTTGTTTTTCGTGATTTCGGTCTGTCTTGCAGATGAACCTGTAGCAACCAGGACGATCTCACCAACACCGGCACCCACACTGTCTACTGCAACAATAAACTTATCAAGAGACTGATAGTGAAGGTCAACGTGTCTCACAACGAGCAGTTTCATACCGGTTAAGCCGGCATCTTTTCTGGTCGCCCAGACAGTTCCAATCACTTTTCCTATAACCATGTGGTTTACGTCCCGATGGGGTGAAAGTTATCAGCCGAGGATGTCTTTTTCGTTACACTTGCAAACTTTGTGGAAACGTTCACCAAATTTATAGCTGCCAGATTTTTCATCCTTGAAAGAAGCAACCATTTTGATGGGGGTGATTTCAGAGTTACAAACCGGGCAGATTTTCTTTTTGGAAGCTGCTTTTGCGTTTTTGTCGGCGAATTGGTTCTTTGCCATTTTTTTATTCCTTAGAGTTTATACTAAATTTAATTAGTTTTCACGTTATTGCCACCGGTTTCCCGTGCCCGCTGAAGCGCAGCAAGTGCGCCGTCAATCAGGTAGTCTGCCGATGCTTTTTCTTTTTTAAACCGCGAAATCCCGATACTTATTGTAACCGGTAATTCCATTCGTTCAAACCGAATTGGTGATGAAGCTACACTTTCTCTGATTTTTTCGGCAATCAGAAAAGCATTGGTAGCATCACTGTGAACCATCAGGGCCGCAAAACGGTTCCGTCCGAGACGGCCTAAATAGTCATAATTTCTTAAATTCACTTTCAGCAATCTTGCCAGGTGTGAACTTGCCATATCAGTAACCAGAGTTCCAAGTTTCTCTTCATGTTCCTGAAAACGGTCAATTTCAAAGACAACCAGACAAAGATCAAACCCAACCCTGAGTGCCCGGGTGAGTTCAACTGATAAACGATCCATGAAAAAACGATGGTCAAACACACCCGTTTCTTCATCATAAATTTTCTGATTCCCTGCCGATTCATCCAGATAGATATTTTCCATCATGAGTCCGGTCATAAATCCGGTTTGTTCCAGACATTGAAGGTGGGATGAGGTAAACCAACCCTTTACGTCATGTTCAAGAACTATAGCACCATAACATTTATTTGCAGATGAGACCGGAACCGCAATCAAACTTGTGTTGAGATTCAGGTTTTCACCGGGCTGAAACCGGTAACGGCCTTCAAGACTTGCTTCAGTTGATTTCAAAATCATGGGCTTCAGAGACCGCATGACGGCTCCAACCACGCTATGATCAATAGCAACCGAAAGACCCTCTTCTACATACGGCTTACTGCCCTGACTGATCACCTTTTGAACAGAAAGTTCACCTGTAGTGTCAAATGTAACCAGTGCACAATAATTAAATTCAAACGATTTCTGAATAAATGAAGTAACTTCATTCATCAGATCACGAACATTTTTCATCTGCTGAAGGTCACCAACAAACGTACTCATCTGTTGAGTATATCTGCTTGAAAACTCCAGGTCATCTTTCATCGAATAGATGAAAACCAGATGGGAAACTAATTTGCCAAGTCGATTGAAAAATCCAACTTCATCACCGCCAAAAGCATCCGGTTTTAAACTATCAGCAAAAAGGACTGCACAGATTTCTTCGCCGAAAAAAACCGGAATTCCCAGAAAGGAGTTAATACTTTCCGGGGTAGTATAATAGGGAAGAAAGTTGCAAACATCGGCAGCAGGAATTTTAAACCGGATAACCGGATTCCGCGTTTCAAGAATTTTTTGCAGGTAACTGTCTTCGCTGAAAGAAATCCGTTCATCAGCCGAGAAACCCTGAGCATCAGTGACACAAGATTCCAGCACATATTGTTTCCGGTTCCGGTTGATCCAAAAAAGGGAAACAGTATGAACAGGAAGTGACTCTTTGATCACCCATAAAATTTCTTCAAGTGCCTGATTAAATTCAGCATTTGAGTTTCGTTCAGCCCTGAAACCAGGACGCAGAATCTTGCTTTCTTTACTGCCGGGAACGCCGTAACCTTCAGAGGGTTTTGTCTTAACCGTTCTCCCAGCACCCTGAAAGTCATCTGACGGCCGATATGGTCTGGGCTTACTAACCCCGGCTTCAAGCCATTCTGAATCTTTACCAGACTCTGTGCCCGGCAAATTATCTGACTCTGAAATCACGGTATGACGATCCTCTTCTTCTGACCTAAAATTTTGCAGTTTTTTAAAAAAGGACATCTATTCCTGACCCTTTTGGGCATAATTATCCCATAATAACCCTGCAAGTTAAGCCCAAATCCAGATAAAGTCAACCGCAAAAGTGACCTAAAAATCAGACAAACACCCCCTCCTCTACAAATAAATCATTTAAAAATAATGAGTTATGAAGTAAAATCATTTTTTCAAATATTATTTAGAAACTATTGACACCGTCCGATAATTGCCGTATCTTCGTGATCCGTTTTAAAAACGGGGTGTAGCGCAGCCTGGTTAGCGCGCCTGCCTTGGGAGCAGGAGGCCCCGAGTTCGAATCTCGGCACCCCGACTTGAAAAAATGCTATGTGCTGGCATTGAGCACTTGCGCACAGGAATTTTTGTGCTTATCTTTGCAGTCCTTTGTGCCCGTAGCTCAACTGGATAGAGCATCAGCCTTCTAAGCTGAGGGTTACAGGTTCGACTCCTGTCGGGCATACGAGCACGACTTACGATGGTGGGCATAGCTCAATTGGTTAGAGCGCCAGATTGTGGCTCTGGAGGCTGTGGGTTCAATCCCCATTGCTCACCCTGATTTAAAGTATTGAAAAACGGCCTGTTCGACTAGGGGTTTAGGTCATCGCCCTTTCACGGCGGTAACACGGGTTCGAATCCCGTACAGGCTACATCTAAAGTCCGTCAGAAATGACGGACTTTTTTGTTTTGTTACAATTCGTTACCCCCTTCCGAAACGAAGTTTCGCATCTTTACGTTTAAGCGTTCAATAAAACCAAACTTAAACGAAACCTCTCTTGCATGATTTATTCAAACACCCTTACCAAAACCTTCAGGTCAGGTGACTCTGATCTGACAGTTCTCAAATCTGTTTCCTTTCATATCGAAGCCGGAGAGTTTGTCTCCATTCTCGGACCGAGCGGCTCAGGAAAATCAACGCTCCTGGGTTTACTTGCAGGACTTGACCGTCCTTCAGATGGAAACGTCATCCTAAACGGACAAAACCTCAACAAACTAACCGAAGACCAGCTTTCCATTTTCCGGAATAAGAATGTTGGATTTGTTTTTCAGTCCTTTCAATTGATACCAACACTTACCGCACTTGAAAATGTCATGGTTCCGCTTGAACTTCTTGGAATGAAAGACGCTGAGGAAAAAGCAAAAGCACTTTTAAATCAGGTTGGTCTATTTCCCCGGCGATATCACTACCCGGTACAGCTTTCAGGTGGCGAACAACAACGGGTTGCCTTAGCCCGGGCTTTTTCAACAACACCCGTCATTTTATTTGCTGATGAGCCCACCGGGAATCTGGATCAGAAAACCGGAACCAAGATTTTTGATTTACTGCAAAATCTGAACGAAAAAAATGGCACCACACTCGTTTTGGTTACTCACGATCAGGCTCTTGCAAACCGTTCAAAACGAATTCTCAGACTGGCTGATGGTGAACTTGTGAGTGATGAAATGGTTGCTGCTCAAACAGGTGAAGCTATATGAGATGGGGATTCGTTTTCAAGCTTGCCTGGCAGGAATTTAAATCAAACTGGAAGAAATCAGGATTTCTGATTCTATCCATTTTTCTTGGGGTTGCATCCCTTGTCGCCATCAATTCATTTAGTGAAAACCTGCAATGGTCGGTTGAAATGCAATCGAAAAATCTGAAAGGCTCTGATCTCAGTTTTTCTTCGAACGCAGTTTTAGCGGATTCTGTTCAGGTTATTATTGATTCTTTGGTTTCTGCAGGAATGGAAGAAAGTCAAATAACCCAATTCCTTTCAATGGCTCTGAATCCAAAGACAGGTGATTCACGACTGGTTCAGGTCAGGGCAACCAAGGGTAACTATCCTTACTACGGAGCTGTGGTAACTGAGCCTGAATCAGCCTGGACAGATTTTAAATCCGGGAAAAAAGTCGCAATCGACATGTCACTCAGATATCAGTTAAAACTTGAACTGGGTGATTCTGTAAAAATTGGTGAAGCTTACTTTACGGTAGCAGGCTTTGTCAAGAAAATGCCGGGGGATTCTGGTTTTGGATTTGGTTCAGCAGGTAAAATCTATTTTCATTCCCAATATCTTGAAGAAACCAATCTGGTTCAGTTCGGCAGCAGAGTACGATACATTACCGAGTTGAAAAGTTATTCCGGACAAAAAGTTGACGCACTTGGCAAGTCCCTTTCAGATAAATTCAGAAACACCGAAGTAAATGTTTCAAGTTATATCAACAGAGAACAAATGCTTGGGAATGCTATTGACCGGGTCGGAAATTTTTTAGGGCTAATCAGTCTGATTGCCTTATTGCTTGGGGGCATCGGTGTTGCCTCATCGATAAATGTGTACATTCGCAAAAAACTGGACACAGTTTCAGTACTCAGATGTCTGGGTGCGACATCCTATGAAGTTGCTGCCATTTATCTTTTGGTTTCAGTTTCAATAGGCATTTTGGGTATCATCCTTGGCATCCTGACCGGAATTGGCATTCAATTTGCTTTACCGGCGTTGGTTTCTGCCTACCTCCCGATCGATCTGATTGTTTTTATTTCCTGGTCCTCCATTTTTAAAGGATTTGCTGTAGGTCTGATCATTTCGGTTCTGTTCAGTTTATTTCCGCTTAGTAAAGTACTTTTTATTTCACCTTTGAACGCACTTCGAAGGGATCTTAGCGATACGCTGGTTTCCGGAAAATCAAAACCCCTTTCCATTCTGCTTGGATTCATTTTTCTTGGCACAATCTGGGCTTTTGCCGTTGAACAGGCCGATTCGTTGATGACAGGAACGTTTTTCAGTCTGGCCATCCTGGTTGTTCTGGGAATTTTGGTTCTTATTGCCTGGGGAATTGTAAAAACCACAAAACTTATAAAAATCAGAAAACTTCCCTACCCTGTCCGCCAGGGTTTATCAAACTTATTCCGTCCAAATAATCAGACGGTCACCCTGGTTTTGGCTTTGGGATTTGGCGTTTTTCTGATTATGACGATTTACCAGATTCAGCGGGCTTTACTTGGTCAGCTTGAGTTGGGTGATACAGGTTCAAGACCCAACATGATTTTATTTGATATCCAGAAAACGCAAAAGGATTCTCTTCAATCCATTTTTGACAAAAAGAATTTTTCAAACACAGAGTTGCTGCCCATTATTCCGGCCAGATACAACGGAATCAGCAAAAATGGTGTCATCGCAAAACCTGACTCTTCCTTCATGTCGAGACCCCGATCAGAATATATGGTTACCTACCGGTGGGATCTTTTAAAAACAGAAACGATTTCTGAAGGAAACTGGTGGAAAAAGGAAAATGAAGCAATAGGCCCGGAAGTCTCAGTTTCAAATGATATTGCGGCCAGAATGGGTATAAAAATGGGGGATCAGATTGTTTTTGATGTGCTCGGTGTTGAAAAAACATTTACTGTTACCTCCTTCAGAAAAATTGATTGGATGGGTTTATCCCCCAATTTTGTTTTCGTGATGAAACCCGGTGTGCTTGAACTTGCACCCCAAACTTTTATAACCAGTCTGCATATTGACGGAACGGAAAACCGGAGTCAGTTTCAGCGGGAACTGGTAAGTGCCTTCCCGAATGTGATGGCCATTGATCTTACCCTTGTGCTTGAAACTGTGGACAATGTGCTGAGCAAAATCAGTATCATCATTCGGTTTATGGGTTTTTTCAGTGTGGTAACCGGGTTGATTGTGGTTATCGGTGCCATTTCAAATGGAAAACGCCAAAGACTGCGTGAGGCCGCTTTACTTCGGACCGTAGGTGCTGTGAAAATATTGATACAAGGGATTTTCTCAATTGAATTCGTAGTGTTGGGAATTCTTGCCTCCTTTACGGGTATTTTGCTTTCAGGTGGATCAGCTCAACTCTTATTCAGGTATGTCTTTGAAATTCAGGCACCTGTTGAATGGGGACTTATTTTAACCGGCACCTTACTCACAGCTACATTAATGCTGGTCATTGGCTGGCTGGTAAATGGCGGATTATTCAGACACAAACCGCTGGAAGTCCTCCGTGAGGAATAATTATGGGAGACCCCAAAGACCCTAAGACGCCAAGAATTCAGGGAATTATAGTTTTCAAAGTAAATATTAATCATGAACGTAAATTGAATTACCATTGTAAATCTATTTATTATAAGGCTTTATAAACTTTTTTTCTAACTAATTAACTTTCTCGCAGAAACATATAAATGTTAATTTTGAATTCTTCGGGTCTTTGCGCCTTAGGGGTCTCCCCTGAAATTCAGGGTAAGAATTTGGTTTCATGTCTCGTTTCGGATGCAAATCAGTTGAATATGAAGAGCAAACTACTATTTTTGCAGATCGTATTGTAATATTTCTGCTGTCATTCATTCGCTTTGCGAATATCTGGCTTTGAAACCCATTAAGGAATTTAACCCCGGGAAGGTCTTTATGCCCATCGAGCTGATTGTTAAGGAATTTGAAGAACTCAAGGCAATTGAAGAAAAACTGCTTTCGAATACTCTGGAACACAAACAGGATTACTGGAACAAAGTCACTCATTTCACACAGATTCTGGTAAAATTCCCAAATCTTAAAACAAGTGATTACGAACAGTACAAAGCAGAACTGGAAGCCTCAATCAACCGGGTAAAAAACTTTCAGGCTGAACGTGAGCGGAAATATATTGCTCTTAAAGAGCAGATGCATTACAACAAAATTCAGGTTGAAAAAGAACTTGAACCTCTTGCTGAAAAGCATAGCCAGTTAACTGGTTCAGAACATCCTGAATTTTCAATGGAATTGTACAATAATCTGGTTCGCCTTCAAAAACGGGTCAGAATTCTGAGACCCCTCGACCGTGTGGACCGGGAAAATTTTGATAAAAAACTGACAGAATTGCTCAGTTCTTTTGAAGAGCAGAAAAAGGCTGCCCGTGAATCCCGCCTGAGTGAATCTGATTCGATTAAAGATGATCTTTTTGCCCGGATTGATGCTCAGATTGAAGCATTGACTGCTTCCGTCAATGAAAAATCACAGGATGCATACGACCGGTTTTTCCAGGCCATGGAAGGTATCAAAGCCGAACTTGCCAACGAGAATCTTGTCAAGAAACATGTTGATGCCCTTTGGAAAAAGTGGAAAAAATCAAAAGAAGATGCAAAAGAACTGCTTTCAGGCGTTTATACTGCAAATCATGATGTTTTAGAACAGGAACTCGAAGCTTTTGCTGCCCGTCTTCCTGAAATAAAGAATCCGAAAGAAGCTTTTGGTCAATACAAAGCGCTTCAGAAAAAAGCCATTGAACTGGTCATGAAACGCCGCCAGAAAGATAAAATCTTCAAGCGTTTCAAAACCCTCTGGACGGACTTACAAACTCAGTTTGAGTCTTTTCAGCAGGAAGCTGAAAAACAAAAACAATACCGTGAGCAGATTCAGCAAAAAGAAACTGAAAAGAAGGTACAGGAAAAATCACGGGTTGCCGATGATCTTCGTGAACAGTTAGCCCAGCATCAGGAAGCTAAGGCAAAACTTCAGAAGGAAATCAAGAATTCTGACCGGTCGACCTTCATCAGAAAAGCTCAGGAAGTGCTTGAAGTCCAGGAAAATATGATTGCAGAAATCACCCGGAAACTGGATCGACTTGAAAAGGACTCCCATAAAGCCGGTTAAGTTCAACTTCGGCCAGGAACGTATTTTCTAGAAGAAAAACCTGCTGCCGGCAGGTTTTTCTGTTTTTAAAAGGATCGGAAACTATGAAAATTTATACCGGAAACCAGATTCAGACTTATCTCAAGTTGCTGAAAAGCCGTCGGTTATTTGACTCAGATTCACTGCACGAAACAGTAAGTTCTATTATCAGAGAAGTCAGGCAAAATGGCGACAAAGCCTTATTTGCCTTCACTAAAAAACTGGATGGTGCAGATTTAACGGCGCTTCGGGTTTCTGAGAGTCACTTAAAAGCTGCCGAATCTGCCTTATCACCAGAAATCAAAGCCAATTTACTTGAAGCAGCAGAGAACATCCGGAGCTTTCACCGTCATCAGGTTGAAAAAACATGGCTGGTTGAAAAGGAAGAAGGCATTCTTCTCGGACAAAAGATTACGCCAATTGAACGGGTTGGTGTTTACGTTCCCGGCGGAAAGGCATTTTATCCTTCATCCCTGCTTATGAATGTTATTCCGGCCCAGGTTGCGGGTTGCAAAGAAATTGTAGTTGTTACACCCGTTTCAAAAACCGGTGAAGTCAATCAAGTTGTACTCGGAACTTGTGCCTTGCTTGGAGTTACAGAAGTTTATTCAATTGGTGGCGCTCAGGCCATTGCAGCTCTGGCCTTTGGAACAGAATCCATTCCATCTGTCGATATGATAGTCGGACCTGGAAATCAGTACGTTGCAAAAGCCAAACAACTCGTTTTCGGTTTTGTGAAAATTGACAGTATTGCGGGTCCGAGTGAAGTAACCATTATTGCAGATTCATCTGCTGATCCTGAACATCTGGCGATTGATTTATTCAGTCAGGCAGAACATGACGAAGAAGCTGCGGTCACGTTAATTACTGCAGATCATGCTCTTGCTGAAAAAGTAATGCAGGTCATTCCTGCCCTACTGGAAAAGCAGCCCAGGAAAGAAATTATTGCTGCTTCGCTGGCCAAATATGGCGGAATTCTGGTAACTGACAATTTAGACGAGTCCTTTGATCTGGCCAATCAGATTGCACCTGAACATCTGGAACTGGCTATCAACCATGCATTGGACTATCTCGGAAAAGTTGATCATGCGGGCGCTGTTTTTCTCGGGCATTTTTCCCCTGAAGCAGTTGGCGATTATTTTGCGGGTCCGAATCACGTGCTTCCAACCTGCGGAACTGCGCGGTTTTTTTCTCCGCTTGGTGTTTACGATTTTATAAAGCGAACGTCAATCATCAGATACAGTGAAGCTGCTATCAAAAAACACGGGAAGGCTATTTCTTCTCTGGCAGATCTGGAACAATTGACCGCTCACGGAGACAGTATCAGGATCCGTGAAAAATGAATAGTTACAAGTTATAAGTTACAAGTTATAAGTCGAAAGAAGTGAAGATCCCCAACTAACTTCAGGGTTATAAGTGGCAGGAATATCAGGCTTACAAAGAAAAATCAAAATGAATCCAATAGAATCTCTTTTCAGGCCGGCAGTTTTGCTGGAGCATGAATACAAAGTCACTGAACACATTTGTCAGGTTAAGCTGAATCAGAATGAAAACCCTTATTCTTTTCCTGCAGAATTAAAGTCAGAAATTGAAGCCGACCTGCTGAATGCTGCCTGGAACCGTTACCCGACGGTATTTCCGGATCACTTCATTTCACAGCTTGCCGGTCAGCTTGGTGTTTTACCTGAAAATCTGCTGATCGGGCACGGCAGCAATGAACTGATTTATTCGTCACTTTGGGCAATTTTGGGTCATGGTGATAAAATTCTGATTCCGGAACCGAGCTTTTCTCTTTATAAAACCGTTGCCAATTTATGTGAAGCACTCGTTGTTCCGGTTCTTTCAAATCCTGAAACACTGAAGATGGATCTTGCGGAACTTTCCATTGAAATTCACCGGCATCAACCAAAACTAACCATTTTATGCAGTCCGAATAATCCATCAAGCCAACGGATTCCGTATGACGATTTGATTGCTCTGCTAAAAATGAGTGAAGGATTGGTTTGGGTTGATGAAGCCTATATCGAATTTTCAGAAAACCAATCTCTGGTAAACCGGTTAAATGAATTTCCGAATCTGATCATTCTGCGCACCTTTTCAAAGGCTTTTGGTCTTGCTGGCCTCCGGCTTGGGTATCTGGTTGCTTCGGCTGCGGTGATGAATCAACTCAGAAAAACCAAAGTTCCGTTTACTGTTGATGAAATGAGCACCATCATAGCATCGAAACTGCTGACACGGATGGATCTGGTTGAAAAAAATGTGAATCTGATTAAGTCAGAAAAAGCGCGTGTTTTTGGCTTAATGAAAGCGATTAAGGGTATTCACGTATTTGAATCAGACACAAACTTCTTTATATTTAAGGTTTTGAAAAATCCGGTAAAACAGGTATTTGCTTCCCTTGTTTCAGAAGGAATTCTGGTGCGTGATGTGAGCAGTTACACCAACCTTGCCGGATGTCTTCGGGTGAACATTGGCTTACCTGAAGAGAATGACCGTTTTCTGACCGCAATCAAAACCATAGTTTCTTAAGACCACAAGAAAAGGAGACCACACATGAACATTTTCGTATGTGTCAGTCAGGTGCCCGATACTGCTACCCGGATCAAACCGGCTGCTGACGGCAAGTCAATTGACAAGACCGATGTTAATTTTATTCTGAATCCGTATGATGAAATCGCTGTTGAACAGGCACTTCGTTTTAAAGAAGCACAGGGCGGTGAAGTAACCGTTGTTTCAGTTGGTGATGACACTGTTTTAAACACCATTCGCAAAGCATTGGCAATGGGTGCTGATAAAGCTATCCACATCAAGACCAGTGATGAAATTGACGGAATTTCAGCAGCCCGTGCAGTAGCGGATGTTATTAAAAATTCAAACCCCGATCTGATTTTAACCGGTAAAGAATCGGTTGATACCAATTCAGGTCAGTTCGCCACTTTTCTTGGTGCTCTTCTTGATTTTAACGTCGTCAATGTAGCGGTCAAACTTGATCTCACCGGAACCCAGCTTCGTGCCGAACGTGAGATTGAAGGCGGAAAGGAAGTCGTTGAAACTTCACTTCCGGCAGTCGTCTCCTGTCAAAAAGGTTTAAATGAACCCCGCCTCCCGACTTTGAAGGGAATCATGGCCAGCAAAACTAAAAAGCCCGAAGAAATTGCCTTCAACGGCGGATCTGCCTACACCACCATTTCGGAACTGGTAAAACCACCGGCAAAACCAGCCGGTAAAATTGTCGGTGCTGATTTATCAGCCGTACCGGCATTGGTTGACCTGTTACATAACGAAGCAAAAGTCATTTAAGGGTGGGAGAAATCATGTCATCATTATTAATCGTTGCCGAACACCGGAACGGAAAATTAAAAAAATCAAGTTTTGAAGCTATTTCTAAAGGCGCATCCGTTGCCAAAGATCTTGGACTATCCGCTCATGTTTTGCTGATTGGTGGAACTGAAGTTGCCGGATTAACTGCCGAAGCAGCAAATTATGGCGTTACTTCTGTACTTACAGTTACTGATCCAAAATTATCTGCTTATGCCAACCGCGCATTTGCCACTGCCATCACTGAAGCAGCAAAAGCCAAATCGGCTTCAGTAATTCTGCTTTCTGCTACCTCGATGGGACGTGAACTTGGCGCTTTCGTATCAGTTAAACTGGATGCTTCTTTCGCATCAGACTGTACCGATTTGCAATCTGCAGGCGGAACTCTTAAAGTCACCCGCCCGGTTTATACAGGAAAAGCACTCTCAACTGTTGAATTAAAGCAAGCGGTTAAAGTCATCACCCTCAGACCCAATGCCTTCCCGGTTTTATCTGTTCCAGCCACTGCTTCTGTTGAATCTGTTTCGGTTTCATTTACTGAAAAGGATTTCGGAAGTAAAGTTGTGGATATGATCACCGCCTCAGGCAAACTCGATGTTGCCGAAGCAGAGATCGTTGTATCGGGCGGCAGATCGCTTGGAAGTGCAGAGAACTTTAAAATTCTTGAAGATCTGGCTGAAGTTTTAGGTGGAGCCGTTGGTGCAAGCCGGGCTGCCGTTGATTCAGGTTACCGGTCTCATGAAGATCAGGTCGGACAAACCGGCAAAGTGATTTCACCGAAACTTTACATTGCCTGCGGAATTTCAGGTGCGATTCAGCATCTTGCAGGGATGAGTTCATCTAAAGTTATTGTTGCCATCAATAAGGACAAAGAAGCTCCCATTTTTCAGATTGCGGATTATGGAATTGTGGCAGACTTGTTTGAGATCGTACCTGCTCTAACAGCAGAATTGAAAAAACGTTCACATTGACCAGGAGTTCAATTGCGTAAGATACCGGTAAAGGTTGCCGGACTGACATCCAGTCCGTCTTCACTCGGAAGTTTTGGTTTATTATTAGCAGAGATCGACGGGAACCGGCGGCTTCCGATTATAATCGGGGCAGCAGAAGCCCAAAGCATTGCCATTGAGCTTGAAAAGGTGAAGTCCCTTCGTCCGCTGACCCATGATTTGATGAAAAATATTCTTGAAACTCTTGGCGGAACCGTCACAGAGGTTGTTATCATCAACCTTCGTGACGGTGTTTTTTATGCCCGGATCTATTTGGAACATTTGGGTACAAAGCACGAAATTGATTCCCGGCCGAGCGATGCAATTGCATTGGCTGTGAGAATTAAGTGCGACATTTTTGTCATGGAAAACGTTCTTGAAGAAGCTGGCATTGAAGTCAATGAAGAAGAATTGCCAGACGACAAAGCCAGCCCGGATTCAGATGAACCTGGCCCAGAAGAAGAGAATCCCGATCTTGACCTTACCATAGATCTTGATGCTTTGGAAGAAGAATCATCAGGATCTTCTCCAAAAAATGACATTGAAAAATTGATTGAAGATATGAATCAGGCAATTTCGTCTGAGAATTATGAAATAGCCGCAAAACTCAGAGATCAGATCAACAAATTGAAGGGGCTATCTTGACCCATATAGGGTCTTTACCATGAGTTATTTATTACACCGGATCAGGCAAACTGTTTTTACAGGTTGTTCCATCCGTTTTTTTATTCCCGTCCTCCTGATTTCCTGTTTTTCAGGAAATCAGCAAACACTCGCACAGTCACCCGCTCATCTCGATGTTGTGACGTCTGCCTATCCCCCTTTTGTCTTTTCTGATTCAACCGGAATTTCTGGATTTGATATAGATCTGCTTGCAGAAATCTGCAGACTAAATGGGTGGACATTTTCGACCCGGATTGTCACTTTTCCTGAGTTGCTCGACTCGGTTTCCAGTGACTCAGCTGACATTGGTGCCGGTGCCATTTATTATACTGAAGAACGTGCCTCAACGCTTTTTGACTTTTCTGTTCCTTACATGGAAACCGGATTGGTTCTCGTTACCTCAAACACAAACTTTCCATTGACCATCAAGGATATTTCAGGGTATTCAATTGCCGTCAAACAGAGTGCAACTGGCGAGCGCCTTGCTTCTGAATTAAACAAAAAAGACCTGAATTTAACTATTCGCAGATTTGCATCAACTGATTCCTGCTTTCAGTCTGTCGTTCAGGGTCAATTAGACGGACTCATCAATGATTATTTTAATTCAGTTTATCTGGTTGCCCGAACTTATCCCGGGAAGCTGATTATCCATAATAATCTGACCGGAACCCAATTTTTAATTCACTTCCCATTAGCCTTTCCGCTTGGTAAATCCTTTTCTGCCAAACATGGAACCCAGTTTAACGAAACTGTTGAAACCCTTAAAAAGAATGGTTTCATAACCGATCTCCAGAAAAAATGGATGGTTGAATCACCAGAAACCTCCTTCATGAGAACTTGGCTGCCATGGTTAACATACGGATTCTCTCTTGTTTTTGCAGCAATCTTATTTTTTGTTCTTTTCAGAAAACATCGGGATGCCAAACAAACCGATATCGTATATATAGAGCTTGAAAAGTCAAAAGGCGAACTTAAGCAAACTGAAGACAGATATCGCAACCTTCTGAAGCAATCAAGTGATGGTATTCTTGTAGCTGATTGCGAAACGTTCTCTATTCAGGAATCAAACACCAACGCCTGTTTATCTCTCGGATATTCAGAAACAGAGATTTCAGCTCTTTCACTTTCAGACTTGCTGTATTCCGAAAAGGACGAAAAGACAAGCATCCAAACCCTTTTCAGTGAACCATTTACCGGCGAGAAGCAATTCCGTCATAAATATGGCTACGCCGTCATTATGGATGTAAGAACCTCAAAGGTCGTGTTTGGCAATCAGAATATGTGGATTTTAACCTTCAGAGATGTTTCTGAACGAAAAAATTACGAGGAAGCACTCAGACAAAGCGAAGAATCTTACCGGATCTTATTCGGGCAAAGTCCGGTTGGAATTTTGACAACTGACAAGGCAGGAATCATCACCCGGGTAAACGCAAAACTTTCTGAGATTTTAAATCTTTCTGAAGCCAGGGTACTGGTTGGGCAAAATATTTTTTCCCAAAACCAGATCATCAGTACCAATATAGCTGCAACATTTGAGCAGGCATTATTTAGCCGGGAATCCAGTGAAACCGAATCAATTTACAAACTTGCAGATGGCAGAGAACGATTTTTAAAACTTCACATTGTGCCGCTCACGAGCAAAGGGAATGACGTTATTGGTTCATTAACTCTGGTCGAAGATATCACAGATGTTCATCTGGCACTTGGTCAGCTCAAACAAAGTGAAGAACGGTTCCGCACTCTTGTTGAATCAATTCCTGCACCTGTAATTATTTCGAGTATCGAAGAAAATAAAATTGTTTTTGTGAGTCAGTTTGCTGAACAATTGCTTGGCGGACCCGTTTCTGATATTGTTGGACTAGACACCTCAACTTTTTATGCAAACAAAAATGACAGGGATGAAATTTTAAAGCAGATTACCTTAAAAGGAAAAATATCTGGTTATGAAATAAAAATCCGGATACCCAAAGGCGATGTTTTAAATCTACTCGCCTCGGTGTCTACCATTACCTACAATGGAAAAGCGTGTTTACTGGGCATATTTACTGACATCACGACCCGGAAAAAATCTGAGCAGGCTTTACGTGAAAGCGAAGAAAAATTCAGATTGCTCTTTGAAAATGTACCTCTTGGTATTTTCCACTTTGACAGCACAGGTGTGATAACAGCCAGTAACCAATACTTGTCTGATATTACCGGAGTTGCCTCGGGTGACATGTTGGGAAGAAATTACCGTGAAGTTGCCGCATTGCAGGATTTTACACCATTTCTTGATCAGGGACTTGGTGATTACTCAAACAGTTTCGAAGGGGCTTACACTTTTAATCCTCTGGTTCCGTACGTTCGCGGAACATTCTCACCTATCGTTCTCGATGATGGCGGTTTGGTTGGCGGAGTTGGAATTATTGAAGATATCAGCCAAAGAAAAGCATCTGAACAGGCATTGAAGGAAAGTGAAGAAAAATACCGGTCCATCTTTGAAAATATGGCTGAAGGTATTTATCAGGTCACTGAAGCCGGTGCATTCGTTTCTGTCAATGATGCACTTGTAAAAATGCTCGGGTATTTGTCATTTTCAGATTTTTCGGGAATCAACTATCAAACCGGATTCTTCTACAATATGCAGGATATGGCTGAAGTTCTCAGACATTCCCATCATGCCCAATTAACCAAATATGTTGAAGTTACCCTGCGGAAAAAAGACGGTAGTCCGTTAATGGTGAACCTAAACCCCAGAATCGTACGGGATGACTCAGGAAAAATAAAATATTACGAAGTCATTGTCATTGACGTCTCTGACCTGAAACAAACCGAAAGTGAACGGAAGAAACTTGAGCAGCAACTGATCCAAACGCAACGGCTTGAATCACTCGGAACGTTAGCTGGTGGAATTGCCCACGACTTTAATAACGTACTTTCCATGATTCTGATGGCTGCAGAATCCATGAAAATTCTGTCGAAGGATAATGATAAGTTGCTTCGGTATTCTGATATGGTTTCGTCTTCAGCAGAACGGGGAGCAGCCATTGCCAAGCAACTTTTACTTTTTGCAAGAAGTGAGAATATTGATCTTCAGCCTGTTGATTTGGGTCATGTTATCACCGAAGTATCGGATTTGCTGCTTCACTCATTTCCCAAATCAATCCGGATTGAAACCAAATTTGAAGCTGAACATGTACTTGTTCTTGGCAATTCAGGACAGATCCAACAAGTGATCATGAATCTTTCAATCAATGGCCGGGATGCCATGGTTGAGAAAATAGGAGATTCGGGTGATGAAGGAGTACTTACCCTGGCATTACAGGAAGTATCTGGCTGGGATTTAACTGATGAATTCCCTGAAGCCAGACTTGAACCGTACCTGTTACTCACCATTTCTGATACCGGAACCGGAATTGAAGACATCACCTTGCAAAGAATCTTTG
This sequence comes from Bacteroidota bacterium, assembly GCA_017303995.1. Classification (GTDB taxonomy): domain Bacteria; phylum Bacteroidota; class JABWAT01; order JABWAT01; family JABWAT01; genus JAFLBE01. Next base: position 44,218 of record JAFLBE010000024.1, read on the forward strand.
AACCTTTCTTTACCACCAAAGAAAGAGGTAAGGGAACAGGTCTTGGTCTTTCGATTGTCCACGGCATTATCAGAGGACATCAGGGTTTTATCACTGTAAAAAGTGAACCTGGCAAAGGAACAACCTTTTATGTGTATTTACCTACTATTCAGGCATCTGGATTCTATGGTCAATCAGACCAATCGGGAATGGACTCACGTGGGAAAGGTACAATTCTGGTTGTTGACGATGAAGAATTAATCAGAGAAACCCTCACCGAAATCTTGAAAAATGCAGGTTACCAGATTTTGACGGGTGAGAATGGTGTTGAAGGACTTGAAGTTTATAAAAAGTACAGAGATAAAATCGATCTGATCATTTCTGACATGGGCATGCCGCATATGAACGGGATGGAGTTTTTCAAGAACCTTAAAATTCTTGAGCCTGAAGTCCGCCTGATATTCTCAACCGGATACCTTGAACATGGATCAAAATCTGATTTACTTCAGAAGGGTGCGAAGGATGTGATTTTTAAACCGTTCAGGGTTCAGGATCTACTGAATACCATCACTGCTGCTATGCCAGACGGTTCAGTTTAAATTCGCTGATTTCAACGGGCTTAGGTTGGTTATTTTCTCTGATCAGATCTTCAAGGGTGATGTTTTTTACGACCTGATCAACTGCATTCTGGATTTTTTGCCATAACGACCTGACTGAACAGTCAAACTTATGATTGCAGGGTTCATTTTCTTCGTTAAACCGTTCGCAGAAATTGGATTCGTAGAGCCTGCCGCCAAGGGTTGAAAGAATATCATTCACTACAATTTCACTGGCCGGTCTTCCAAGAAAATATCCGCCAACCTGACCCCGTGTACTGTCAATAAATCCACCAATCCGCAACAAACGCAGCAATTTCGCCACATTGTGAACGGTGATTCCTTCTGACTCGGCAATTTCCTGAATGGTGATTCCGCGATCCTGATTCGGGTGGCGGGCCACCTGGATCAAACACCGCAATCCCAATTCTTCCTGAGAACTGAATTTCATCTTTTCTTTCTGAATACGAACCACAGAGCTGCACCGATATTATATAACGGTGTAACTCTGTGGTTAAGTAAATTATCCCTGAAAAGCAGGATTTTTAGGGATTTTGGATCCGCAAGCTTTCAGATAAACCAGTTTGTCATAATCTTCCTTTGAAATGGAAGGACCGGTTTTTCCACAATGGAGATTGTAGGCATTTTTCAGCATGTCAGCAACCTGAGCCGGGTCACGACCTTCGATCATCCAACGTTCCATCATAAACACAACTTCACCATTTTTGAACAAAGCTGCAGAAGGTGAGGATGGAGGAAATCCGGTAATTTTTGACCGGACTTTATCAGTTGCGGCACGATCCTGACCTGCGAAAACCGTCACAATATTATCGGGAATGACGGTATTCTGCAGAGATTCCGCAACTCCCGGACGGGCACTTCCGGCAGCACAACCACAAACCGAATTGATCATAACCAGAGTGGTGCCTTCTTTGTTTGCATCAAAATGAGCATCAACCGCTTCGGGGGTTGTTAGTTCTGTAAACCCGACATAGGTTAATTCATCACGCATTGGCTGTACGGCATTTGGGTCGTACAAAGGTGCCATAGGTATATTTCCAAACATCTTCTATTCCTTCCAACTATATAAAAATTCAAGGGACGAGGGACATGGGACAGGTGACGAAATGGTCACGGGTCACAAATTGCCAGTGACGGGGGACGTGGGACGAGTGACCTCACCACAAATTCAGCATCAGCCGGGCTTCTTCGCTCATCATTTCTTTAGACCAGTTCGGTTCCCAAACCAAATCAACCTGTGCATCTGCAACACCGGCTACGGTTTTTACTTTTTCCTGGACTTCACCGGGTAACGTTCCGGCAACCGGACAAGCCGGCGCTGTCAGGGTCATTTTAATCCGCACAAAACTCAATGCTTCCACATTGACTTCATAGATCAGACCCAGATCGTAAATATTGACGGGGATTTCAGGGTCATAGATCGTCTTTAAAACATCAATGACCGCAAGTTCAATCCGTTTTTCACGGGTTAGAACTTCTCCGCCTTCACCTGTAACTGCTGATTCTTCCATTTCAGTTCCGATTTTAGTTCTGCCGATTACCCGAACAGATCATTAATTTTTAGCAGTCCTCTGATGAGAGCGTCTGCATCTTCTTTGGTATTATAAAAAGCAAAAGAGGCACGGGCAGTTGCCGGAACACCAAACCGTTTCATCAAAGGCTGAGTGCAGTGATGTCCGGTTCTGATGGCAATGCCTTCCTGGTCAAGAATCATCCCGATATCGCTGGCGTGTGCAGATTTCATCACAAAAGAAATCACACTTCCCTTGTTGGCTGCTGTACCGATAATGCGCAAACCCGGAACTTCAAGCATTTTTTCAGTCGTGTAAGTGAGCAACTCATGTTCCCAGGCAACGGCTGATTTCCAGTCGATGGAATTCACATAATCAATGGCAGAACCAAGTCCGATTCCGGCAGCAATGTTGGGCGTTCCTGCTTCCAGACGGAAAGGAAGGTCATTATAAGTCGTTTTTTCAAATGTGACCGTTTTGATCATGTCACCACCGCCATGATAGGGCGGCAATGTGTCAAGTAACGCTTTCTTTCCGTACAAAATTCCGATTCCGGTCGGACCAAAAAGTTTATGCCCAGAAAAAGCCAGAAAATCACAATCCAGATCCTGAACATCGACAGGAAAATGAGGAATCGACTGGGCTGCATCCACCAGAACCGGAATTCCCTTTTCATGGGCAGCTTTAATAATTTCTTTTACCGGGTTGATGGTGCCCAGCGTATTCGACATGTGAGAAACGGCAACCAGTTTTGTTTTTGAAGAAAGCAAAGAATCCAGTTCATCCAAAATTAATTCGCCATTATCATTGATCGGGATAACTTTGAGAACGCCGCCTTTTTCTTCAAGAATCATCTGCCAGGGCACGATATTGGAATGGTGTTCCATGGCTGAAATAAGAATTTCATCGCCGGGTTTCAGAATCGTCCTTGCAAAAGTTGACGCAACCAGATTGATGCTTTCTGTCGTTCCGGAAGTAAAAATGATTTCTTCTTCGTCGGCAGCATGAATGAAAGCCTGAACTTTTTTACGGGTGGATTCATAATCGGTCGTTGCCTGCTGGCTCAACGTATGAATTCCACGGTGAACATTGGCATTTTCATTCCGGTAATAATCATTCATCCGGTCGATAACCACACCTGGTTTCTGTGCTGTTGCTGCATTATCGAGATAAATCAAAGGTTTCCCGTTGACTCTGGTTTGCAGAATCGGGAACTCTTTCCTGATTTGTTCTGCTGAAAAAGCTGTCAGGTTGACTGCAGAATGAGTCATACTTCCGTTTCCTCAAAGTGGAACGGACTGTGAAGGCGTTCCAATATTTGCTGATCGAGATATTCCCTGATTTCAGTCTGCGGGATTGAATTCAGCACATCAACGGCAAAGGCGTGGGTTAACATGGCTTTGGCCATCGGCTCCCCAATTCCTCTTGACTGAAGGTAAAACAGCTGCATTTCATCGAGTTGACCTACCGTTGCCCCATGAAAACAATTCACATCATCGGCATAAATTTCAAGCTGTGGTTTGGAATCAGCCGTTGCTTCATCAGATAAAAGCAAATTCCGGTTCGACTGGTTGGCGTAAGTTTTCTGGGCATCTTTCTGAACGATAATTTTTCCGTCAAAAACGCCGGTCGATTTATCCGACAAAATCCCCTTGTAAGATTCCTGACTGGTTCCGTTGGGTTTCTGATGATCGATAAGTGTAATATTCTCAACATGATGCGTACCGGTGACGAGATAAAGTCCGTTCATCAGGCAGTTAACACCTTCACCTGAAAGCCGGGCAGTCACTTCATTCCTCACCATTCCACCACCCATCGTAATCACATGAGATTTCCAGGTCGAATTGGTTTGCTGAAAAGCTTCAATCCTGCCGATATGAAATCCGTTATCCGATTCATCCGTAATTTTGGTGTGGTGAACAACGGCGTTTTCTGCGAGAAACAAGCCGGTCGAAACATTGGTAAAACCGGCCGGATTTCCGTCAGAAATAAAATGTTCGATGAAGGTAGATTCAGAAGATTTTCCGGCGGATATAATGAGCTTTGGCTGAACCAGATTTCCTGTGGAAATAAAAAGAAGATGAACCGGACGTGTCTGGATTTTACGATCGGGGATGCTGATGAAAGCACCATCCTGAAGAAAAGCAGACCCAAGATTGGCAAACAGATCGGATTTGTCTGTGGACTTCGACAGAAAAGTTTCTGCAAAATTGGGGACTGAAGCAAATGCTTCCTTCAGCGTGATTACCGAAACTGAAGAATCCGGAGATTTTTGAGTCAGCGCCGGATTTAATTTTCCGTCAACAAAAACGTAACGATCGGTTTCCAGATTGCCGAACCGGGCAGAGCTGAGCAGGGAGTCTGAAACAGCCGACATGTTTTGAGCCGGTGAAAAAAGCGAGGAAAGAAGTCCGTCAACTTTGCTGTATTTCCAGGGTTCATCCTTTTTGGTCGGAAATGAAAGTTCAGCAAATTCCCTGATCGCCGATTTTCGCAAAGAGATGACGGCATCCGGATCGGAATTCCCTGAAATCCCGGCCGCAAGTGCTGTATAGTGAGTTTTAAAAAGCTGATCGTTTGCCATCAGGTCAGACCACTTCTTCTTTTTGTTCTTCACGGATCCAGTCGTAACCCTTTTCTTCAAGCTCAAGGGCAAGTTCACGGGTTCCGGATTTTACAATTTTTCCGTTCAGCAAAACATGGACAAAATCGGGAACGATGTAATCAAGCAACCGCTGATAGTGGGTGACCATGATGATGCCGTTGTCTTTGTTCTTCAGCTTGTTGATTCCGTCTGAAACTGCACGAAGCGCATCAATATCAAGCCCCGAATCTGTTTCATCAAGGATAGCCAGTTTTGGCTCGAGAACCGCCATCTGGAAAATTTCATTCCGTTTTTTCTCTCCGCCTGAAAATCCCTCGTTAACTGGGCGTTTCAGCAGAGAATCATCCAGATCAAGAATTTTCGTTTTTTCACGGACGAGTTTAAGGAATTCGGGTCCTTCGAGAGGTTCTTTGCCGTGATATTTCCGGATTTCATTGAGTGCAGTTCTGAGGAACATGATATTCGTGACACCCGGGATTTCAACGGGATACTGGAAAGCCAGAAAAATACCTTCACGGGCACGATCTTCCGGTGAGAAATCAAGCAGATTTTTCCCAAGATACTCAACCGATCCGGCAGTCACTTCATATTCTTCGCGGCCGGCGAGCACTTTTGACAAGGTACTTTTCCCGGAGCCGTTGGGTCCCATAATGGCGTGAACTTCACCGGCTTTAACTTCCAGGCTGATGCCTTTGAGAATTTCATTTCCACCGATTGAGGCGTGAAGGTTTTTAATAGAGAGCATGATTTTAATTCTTAATTATGAATATTAAATTTTGAATTGTAAAGGTTAAACGATAAATGAGGAATTGACATTCATTTACCACAAATGCATGGATTCCCGCCTTCGCGGGAATGACAACGCTCCCATTGTGGAGGAATATTTCCAGAATAGTTGACTTGAAATTCAATTAACCATTAAACATTTACCATTTACCATTGAAATCCTACCCCACACTTCCTTCAAGGGAAATGCTGAGCAGTTTGGTTGCTTCCATGGCAAATTCCATGGGCAGTTCTTTAAAAACGTCTTTGCAGTAACCGTTGACGATGAGACTTACTGCTTCTTCTGCTGAAATTCCTCTCGACTGACAGTAAAACAACTGGTCATCGCCGATTTTTGAAGTCGTGGCTTCATGTTCAATTTTGGCAGACGGATTTGAAATTTCGAAATAGGGAAAGGTGTGAGCTCCGCACTTATCGCCAATCAACAGAGAATCGCACTGACTGTGATTCCGTGCATTTTCTGCTGCTTTTGATACTTTCACCAACCCACGATAGGTCTGGTTTCCACGTCCGGCAGAAATTCCTTTTGAAACGATGGTGGATTTTGTGTTTCTGCCCAGATGAATCATTTTCGTTCCGGTATCAGCCTGCTGTGCATTATTGGTCACGGCAACCGAATAAAACTCACCGATGGAATTGTCGCCCTTCAGAATACAGCTCGGATATTTCCAGGTGATGGCAGAGCCGGTTTCAACCTGAGTCCACGATATTTTGGAATTGTTTCCCTTGCAGATCCCACGCTTCGTTACAAAGTTGTAGATTCCGCCTTTTCCGTTTTCATCGCCGGCGTACCAGTTCTGAACGGTGGAATATTTGATTTCAGCATTTTCATTGGTGATCAGCTCAACAACCGCAGCATGAAGCTGGTTTTCATCCCGTTTCGGAGCGGTGCAACCTTCGAGATAAGATACATAAGCACCGTCATCGGCAATAATCAGAGTCCGCTCAAACTGACCCGTATTTTCTGCATTGATACGAAAATAAGTGCTCAGTTCCATCGGGCAGCGAACACCTTTTGGGATGTAAACGAACGATCCGTCACTGAAAACCGCTGCATTCAGAGCTGCATAATAATTATCAGTGTACGGGACAACCGAACCCATATATTGCTTGATCAGTTCGGAATGTTCTCTGACGGCTTCTGAAAAGGAACAGAAAATGACGCCCTTTTCCTTAAGCGCTTCTTTAAAAGTTGTGGTCACTGAAACGGAATCAAATACAGCATCAACTGCAACGTTGGCAAGTAATTTTTGTTCTTCGAGGGGAATTCCCAGTTTCTTAAAGGTATCAAGAAGTTCAGGATCCACTTCGTCCAAACTGTTCAATTTGGGTTTTGCCTTGGGTGCGGCATAATAATAAATATCCTGAAAATCAATCTGCGGATAATGGACGTTCTGCCACGTTGGCACTTTCATGGTAAGCCAGTGACGATAGGCTTTCAGACGGTAGTCGAGCATCCATTGCGGTTCATTTTTTTTGGCGGATATAAACCGGACAGTGTCTTCACTGAGACCTTTCGGTGCCATCTCCTGTTCGATATCCGTCGAGAATCCGTATTTGTACTCCGACTTCGTAAACTGTTCAATCTCGTTCATTTAAAATGCCTTTAAAATGCCTTTTTACCACAGAGATACGCAGAGTTTAACACAGAGGAACACAGAGTTTTTTTAAATGAAATCTTTGTGGCATTGCTGTGTAACTCTGTGGTTAGATGTGTTCTAAACCTGAAATTATTGAATCTATACAAAATAGTCAAAATTGATAACAGTGAAATTTAAAGTCAGAGTTCCGTTTTGGGCAGATTTGGAAGATTTTAAAATTAGAGGAGGGTTAGAAAATATAAAAAAAGCTTTTACAACGATAAAATCCACTATTTCATGGCAGGTAACCATTACCTTCTAAATTAAAATATGGGTTGAAAAGGAAACAAAAACTAAAAACCGCCGTTTAAATAAGGGTGAATTAATAAATGAGTTTAAATGTCCTGTTAGCATGCAGGATTGGGTAAAAAAAACAGTCAAGGAACAAAAATGAAATTTCAACTTACTTTAGTGGTTATTGTATTTTTTTTCGGGTGTGAATCAACAAAAGTATTGCCTTTGAGATTTGCCTACCACGAAGAGTATTCTGTTCCCTTAGGATATAATATATTCAAAACTGTGCCAGGGGTATCTAAAACGGTAAGGTATACAGGAGTTTCAGGAAACACAGCTTTTTTTGAAGAAAGCCGGGAAATTAAAAGTTATGATTCTGAGGGTGATTATCAGGATGAAACTGTTAAAAAGGAACTTCGGGTAGAGCCCTTTGCAGGAGATTCGACAGCTCTTATTGAAGGAGTGAAAATAAAGTTTTTAAAGGTTGATAATTACGGGGTTAATTTTAAAATTTTGGATTATCACAATCAGAAGCGTATCCAGGTTCTAAGAAAAAGTTATGGTGCACAAACCCGGTTGATTTTAAAGAATTTTGATACAGTCGAGTGCGTAGTATGGGATGAAACCCAAACGGAATTGGTCGTTGTGCCTTTCAGCATTGAAAATGAAATTTCGGGGAAGCCAAAACACAAGATTGGATCAAAAGAACTACCGTCAGGAACAATTCTCCATATTAAAAAATCAGAAATTACTTCCATGGTTTCGTTGAGTGAGTACTAAAATCCTGATCAGGCAGAATGCAGAAAAATAAGCTAAAGCATTCTACTTTTCATGAATAAGTCAAACGATTCCCGGTAGGCATCGCCCACAGAAAAATACTGGTTTCCGACAAAAACCCGGTTCCGGTCAACTGAAGTGATTTTTGAAATCTGAATCAGAAAAGACCGGTGAACTCTTAAAAACTTACCGGGTGACAGTTTGGATTCCAGTTCTTTAAGCGTGCCGTGAACCAAAAGTTTTTTGCCCGATTCAAGGTGATATGAAACGTAATCGCCATCCGCTTCAAGAAATAAGACCGATTCCAGATTGACCGGAATCAACCTTCCCTCTGCCTTTACAAACCAGATTTCATTCTCAGGATGTTTTTCAGACTCAGCCGGTGGTTTTACAGGAAAAATCTGATCTCGGGCTTTTGAAACTGATTCCAGAAACTCTTCATATCCAAAGGGTTTCAGCAGATAGTCAATGGCTCTTACTTTATATCCTTCAAGCGCAAACTCAGAATACGCCGTTGTAAAAATGACTTTTGTTTTACCCTGAATCAGACGGGACAGCTGAATTCCGGTTAAATCGGGCATTTGAATATCCATAAAAACCAGATCAACCGAATTTGACGAAATCCATTCAAAAGCCTGAACCGAACTCAGGAATTTACCGGCCAGTTCAAGACCCGGAGTACGAAGGATGTACGATTCCAGATTTTGAAGGGCAAGCGGTTCATCATCAACAGCAGCAACTTTAAGTTTTTCCATGAGTTTCCACGGGGAAAGAAAGCATGACCCGGAACCGGGATTCTGTGGATGAAATGTCAAGAATATGACGGTTTGGATAAAGCAGTTCAAGTCGTCTTTTTACATTGGCAATACCAATTTTTTCACGATTTTCTTCCTCTTTATCTTCGTTTTTTGGCAGAATGGTATTTTCGGTTATCAGGGTTATAAGTCCGAGTTCTTCTTTTAATGAGATCAGGATGGGTCCGGGATTGGTATAACTGACACCATATTTAAAAACATTTTCCACAATCGGAATGAACATCATGGGTGAAATATATCCGCCGGATGTTTTATCAGGAAATTGAATTTCCAGCGGAAAATCGGGTGTTAGCCTGAGCTGCATCAAATGAAGATAATGGTTGAGAAAACCGACTTCTTTCTCCAACGGAACGAGATTTCCTTCCGACTCGTAAAGCAGATATCTCATGAGTTTCGACATTTCAAGAACGGCAATTTTTGCCCGGGACGGATCGATATCAACCAACGAATAAATATTGTTGAGCGTGTTAAAGAAAAAATGTGGATGAATCTGATTTCTTAAAGCAAGCAGCTCACCTGAAAGCCTCTGCCGTTCAGCATCCAGCCGACTTTGTTCATTTTTATACCAGGTTCTAAGCAATGCAATACTGGTACTGACTCCCAGAATCATGATAAAACTGAATAAATGAAACATGGCCAGAGGCGGTTTTTGGGGTGGTTTTGGCATTCCCTCCCGGTAAACCCTGAATTTCTCAATTTCCGGCAAAAGGGAATCAATCCAGCTGGTTCCCGCCACCAAAATACCAAAAGTGCCCGCAACAAAAAGCAGATAAATCCATCCCCGGTGGGTTATCAGAAATCTGGGAACCATAAACAGGGAATTAAAATAAAACAGAATGGCATACAACGTGAGAGTAAGGGTCATTCTGATGAACCAGGTGTTCGAAAAGAACGGATCTCTCTGGGTCGCTGTCCAGAAAAAGGCAACCAGGCTCAACCAAACGAAAAGATGGAGAAAAATCACCAGCAGATTGTGTCTGCCTTCCGACTGGTTTTTTAAAAAGCCGGTTAAGTTATTCATAACGGAGTGCCTCGATGGGGTCTAATTCTGATGCTTTTTTCGCCGGATAATAACCGAAAAAGATGCCGACGACTGCAGAGAAAGTAAAAGCCAGTAAAATAGATGACGAACTCACCGTTACCGGCCAGTTTAAGATGGAACCTGCCAGCAATGAAATCAAATATCCGAAGATGATTCCCAGAATTCCACCCCAGACACTTAACATAATCGATTCTGCCAGAAACTGAATTTTCACATCCCGATCGGTGGCTCCCAAAGCCATTCTGAGTCCGATTTCACGGGTTCTCTCAGTCACCGAAACGAGCATAATATTCATAATTCCGATTCCGCCAACAAGAAGTGAAATGGCGGCGATGCTGGAAAGCAGAAGAATCATTACTTTCGAAATTGAACCCAGCATACTGGAAAGTTCTGACTGAGACCGGATTGAAAACCGTTCTTCACCATCACTCGAAATGATATTGGGTTTTGAAAGCATATACGCCCGGATGTCTGCCATTGCCTGGGTCATTTTTGCTTCTGATTTGGCCGAAACCTGAATCTGCTGAATAAAAGTGGTTGCCAGAAGCCGTTTCTGCACTGTTTTCAGCGGAGCAAGAATAATATCATCCTGGTCCTGACCAAAGGTTCCGGATCCTTTAGCTTCCAGAATCCCGACAATTTTCATGGGAACCGTTCCAACACGGATGGTTTCCCCGATCGGATTTGAACCGGCAGGAAATAATTTTTTGTAAACGGTTTTCCCGATCAGACAGTTTTTTGACATGCCATTGGCTTCCCTTTCCGTCAGCAAACGGCCGGAGCTGACTTTATAGGCTTTTATGGTGAAATAATCTGCCCAGATACCGGTTACATTTGACCGCCAGTTGTTGGTCTGGTAAACAATCTGTTGCCCCGACTGAACAATGGGGGAAACAGCGACGACCGTTTTTACCGTTTCCTTTATTTTTTCGGCATCTTCAACTTCAAGCACACTCATGCTGCCGGCAGACTGTGCTACCCCTCCCATCCGGAACGTGCCGGGGAAAATCATAATCACATTCACACCCATTGAGCGGACTTCCTTTTTGATACTTTCGTCGGATCCATTTCCGATGGCCTGCATGGCAATTACCGAAGCCACACCAATAATCACACCCAGCACTGTCAACCAGGATCTGACTCCGTTTCTGATGAGTGATGTGGTTGAAATTTTTACTAAATCTTTGATTGTCATGATCGTACCTGACTAATTTTTTTCAAAACCGGCTGCTGATTTCATGTTCTGTTTGATCAAGTGACCCTGATTGCGTCAGCGAAATTTTTGGGTTCCTGAATCTGATCTGTAATAATATGTCCGTCTCTAAGTGAAATGACCCGGCGGCAACGGGCAGCAACATCCGGTTCGTGGGTCACGATCACGACGGTTGTACCTGATTTATTCAGTCCGGAAAGAATTTCCATGACCGAAGCGGTGCTTTCTGAATCGAGATTTCCGGTTGGTTCGTCGGCAAGAATGAGTTTCGGGTTTGAAACCAATGCACGGGCGATGGCAACTCTCTGCTGCTGGCCGCCTGAAAGTTCTGACGGTTTGTGAAGTGCCCGGTCACTCAGTCCCATCCGGTCCAAAGCTTCCATCGCCAGTTTTTTTCTGCTTCCTTCCGGGATGGACGGATTATACAGCATCGGAAGTTCAACATTATCGAGTGCCGACGTTCTTTGCAAAAGCTGAAAAGATTGAAACACAAAGCCGATTTTCCGGTTTCTTAGTGCTGCCAATTCACGATTCTGCATACCCGCCACGGCAACGCCATCCAAAATATACTTTCCTGATGTTGGCCGGTCGAGACAACCCAGAATGCCGAGCAAGGTCGATTTTCCTGATCCGCTTGAGCCTGTAATGGCAACCAATTCGCCGGTTCCAATTGTAAAATTGACATCCTTGAGTGCTTCAACCCTTACGGTTCCATTGTCAAAAACCCGGCCTAGGTTTTCAGCCTGAATAACTGGTTTCATGGGGTGCCTCAGTTTTTCTTTGCACCGGGAGGTGTTGGCAGGAACGGACTCCGTGTTGCAGCCGTTGCACTTGCATCAGGTTCACTGATTACCGAAACCACAAGTTGCTGAACAGGAAGCGCAGGTTCATTGATCTCGGTTCTTGATCCGTTTGAAAATCCGGCCGTGATTGCTTTCTGATCAAGCTGCCCGGGCGAAACGATCCAAATCCAGGATTTCGGGTTTTCCGTTTTGGTGACTTTAATCCCGGATTTTTCGAGCCGCTGAATCTGATCGTCTGTGATCGCAAGATTGATTGCTGATGTGGTCACAGAAACGACTTGTTTCACAATCCAGGTTTGAATGGAAAGGGTTGCCGTCATGCCCGGCATCAGTTTTTCGTCGTCATTATTCACCGAAACAATAACCGTGTAAGTCACCACATTCTGGCTGATGGTGGGTTCCAGCCGGATTTCAGTTACCATTCCTTCAAAGTTTCGCCCCGGATAGGCATCAACCGTAAATTTTACCTGCTGATTTTTCCTGACCTGACCGATATCCGCTTCATCTACATCCGCCTCAATTTTCATGACTTTAAGGTCGGCAGCCATTGTGAACAAGGTTGGCGTATTGAAACTTGCGGCTACGGTTTGTCCGAGTTCCACATTTCTCGATAATATCGTGCCATCCATTGGCGCTGTTATGGTTGCCAGTTCCAGGTTGACTTTATTCCGGTTCAGCATGGCTGACGAACTGCTCACATTGGCTTTTGCAGTCAGATATTCTGCCTGAGCCATTTCAAGTTCGAGATCGGTACTGATTCCCTGAGTGTGAAGGATTTTCGTCCGTTCAAAGTTTCGTGCTGAAATATCCATCTGGATCTGATTCCGTTCCAGCGCAGCTTCTGATTCGGTGACGGAGGCATTCAGATTTCTCGTATCCAATTGGGCTAGAATCTGACCTTTTTTAACCTGCATATTAAAATCACCGTTCAGTTTGGCGACTACACCCGAGACCTGGGTTCCAACCTCGACGGTTCCAACCGCTGACAACGTTCCGGTTGCGGTAATTTCTGAAGTCAGATCCGACTTGGTAACCGAATCCGTTTCGATGACGGGCAGAGAAACGCCATTTCCCATGAAATAGGGAATTCCGACTGCCAGCAGAATGACGGCAACGATGCCGGAAATCCAGTAAATTGTTTTGCGACTCATCTTACCACTCCAATTCTTTCTGCTGATAATAATCCAGCGTCAGCCGGTTCAGCACATGTTGATATTTCACTTGTAAAAATTCAGTTTCCCGTTGCTGAAGGGCATTTTTCTCGGTCAGGTAGTCATAACCTGAAATCAAACCCTGTTCATATTTCTTTTCTGTCTGGTTGAAGGCAGCCTGTGCGAGGTTATAGGCATATTTCGAAGCCTCAAACTGTTTCAGGGAATTCCGGTAATTGAAAACGGTAGATTCCACCTGTTTTTTAACGGAAACTTCAGTTTGCTTCTCGTTCAGTTTTGCTTTTTCAAACTGGATTTCCGACTGTTCAATCCGGGTGGACCGGCTCCGGTTATCGAGAATCGGGAAGCTCAGGTTAAGCCCGATGTACGGACTCAAATTCTGGCTGATCTGATCACCAAAAGAGGTTTTTTTCCAGGTGGAAACGGGCTGATCAGAAAGGACAAGTTCGGTCGGATCTGATTGCAGATAACCGGAAGGAACTGAACTCGTTGTTCCGGTAAAAGACTGGGTTTGGTTCCGTGATGACCACGAAGTTGAAAGTCCGTAAGTGAGACTTAAGGAAGGAAACCAGCTTCCTTTTGAGGAAGAAAGTGAATAATCGCTTGCAATCCGATTAAATTCTGCAGATTTGAACTCTGGTAAAGCAGATTTTGCAGCCAGATAAACCGGTTCTATATCAACGGTGGAATCCTGAAGATGACCGGCAATTGATAATGGGATGAGAACCTGAATGGAAATAAGAGAATCTGACGGATAGTTTAATACCTGTTTCAGATTTAGTTGAGCCAGACGAAGATTGCTTTCCTGAGAAATTGAGTTGTAATCATCAACAGCCAACTGTGATTCACCTTGCAACACCATATAATCAGAAGCCAGGCCAAGTGCAGCTTTTGCTTTGATTTTCACCAGATTCCGGGATGAAACTTCAACCTGTGATCTGGCTGCAATCAGTTTTTCTCTGTTGAGTAAGACCTGAAGGTAGGCCTGAATTACCGTCAGTTTCAGTGAATTTTTTCTGGCTTCCAGATCGTAAAATCCCGATTCAACCGTCGCCGATGATTGCAAGAAGGAATTGTATTTTTGTGCTCCGCTGAACAAGTCAAGGGCACCTGAAAGTCCGGCATTGCCAGACTGACTTGATTTATCGCCGGAAACTGCATTTGGTGTGGCATTCCAGTTATGTCCGGCATTCAAAGAAAGACTTGGCAACATCTGGCTGAAGGAACGGGTTTTTTCGGATTCTGTGATTTTTTGTGTCAATCTTCCAGATTGAATCTCAAGGTTGTGACTCCAGGCGTACTGTACACACTCATTAATTCCCCAGACTTTCCCGGTTGTATCTGCTTTCATGGTTTGACCAAAGGCTGACAATGAACCGGTCAAAAGAGAAAGAAGTAAAAGATTAAAGATCTTCATTCAATTTCTCCCGAACGAGCTCCTGAATTTTCTTTTTATTATCCTGATAGGTTTGCCATTGTTCAGGATTCAGGATTTGTTTCAAACTATCTTCCTTAACTGAAAAAGCAGGATTGTTTGCCATTCTATCAGGTCTCGGTCCGTTCATTCCCATGCCACCCTGGTGCCCGCCTTGTGGTGGTCCACCACCCATTCTGCCCATACCGGGTTGGCCTGATGCGGGTCGGTTTTTCATATTTTCTTTATGAAAGGTTTCAAGCACTTTTTGAAGCCTGTCCTGCTGATAGCCATCAAGAGCCAGCAAATCAGTAAAAACACTGATTTCTGCAGTTGCTAATTTTTGAGGATCTGGGAGCGTTCCCTGTGGCTGGGCAGAAACTTGGGATGCTGTTGCTGCAAGCATGGCCAGCAAAGCGGATGTGATGATCATAGATTTAAAAGTCATCCTGTTTTCCTTTCTTAATTTGTTTCCTGCAAACTTCAGAAAAAGTAGGAAAGTGAACCCACTTTTTTCGGTGAACCGGTCGGGATTTTCGGTGAAACCGTTGAAAACGTTAAACGCAACGACCCAAAGAAAATACAAAAAGCGCAAGAAGTATCATGGGATTATTTAGTATTGGATTTCGTAAATCCGAAATTTTGGGTAAAACCAGCGCTGGTTTCGGAAATAATTTCCACCAGAAAATATCCGTATCTTTGCAGTCCCACAACTAAACCTGGAGAACACGTTTTGACCAAACTTTTTCTGGCTTTTGCCGGACTGACCTGCTTTTCCCTGACCGGGATTTCTCAAATTCTGATTTCACCAAATTCACTCAATTTCGGCAGTAAACCTGCTTATCTGGCTGACAGCTTATCAGTAACTTTAACGAATACACTTTCTGAACCTGTTGCCGTTGGTGCACTTTCAAGTTCTGACTCTGCTTTTTCACTGCGGATGAATACCCGTGAAATCCCTGCAAACGGAACTGCTATCGTCTGGGTTAGAATCAAAGCCGTTCACAATATCACTTACAGTGAGCGGGTTTATATATCTGTCTATCAGACTGCTCAAACTTTTTCGGTTCCCGTACAGGCAGTCGTCAGTTATGCTGAAGCCCGATATGCATCAACCCAGAACCTCTGGGATACCCAGCTTAAAACAGCTCTCACAACCATCGTAACTCAGGGTCACAGTGCACTTGGTTACACCAATGGGCGGGATGCGCTTTACGGTTCAGTTGATGATTTTAATAATGATGATCACATTGAATGTGTTTACACCGGCCGGGTTGCTGTTTTTAATTCAAGATCGGGAGCATCTGGGGCCAGTTTTAATTGCGAACATACCTGGCCACAATCCAAGTTTAATGAGAACGACCCAATGGTTTCAGATCTGAACCATTTATATTCGACCGATGAAAATGCCAATGGGAAAAGAAGCAATTACCCGTTTGGAATCGTTACCAATGCCTCGTGGGAAGAAGGCGGATCGAAACTTGGAAATCTGTCTACCGGCGGAACCGGATTTGAACCCCGTAACGTGCACAAAGGAAATGTGGCCCGTACGATGATGTATTTTATTACCCGTTATCCCACGAATTATGGCGGGTTTTACGATACAGACCAGGATGCTGTTTTCAGAAAATGGGTGAAGTCTGATCCCGTAACTCTTCAGGATCGTCAGCGGAATGATCGTGTTCAGACGGCTCAGGGAAACCGGAATGCCTTTGTTGATCATCAGGAGTTTGTTGACCGGATTTATGATTTTCTTGGCGGTGACCGTCCGAAAAAAGCAAAACTTGCACTTTCAACACTGAACCTGAAATTCCCCGCCGCCCCATCAGGAACTGAAACCAAATTGCCGGTTTTGATCGGAAACACGGGAACTGCTGCACTGAGCATTTCTTCTGCAACACCTTCAGTTGCCGGCTTTTCTGTTAAAATTCCCGCCTCCATTCCTGCCGGGTCTTTCGATACGCTCTGGGTTAGCAGAACTTCTGATGGAACGTCAGGTCCACAGGGAACAGTGACAATTCAGGCCAACATCGGAAGTTATCTTGTTGTTCTGAACGGCATGTTCAATGGTGATTTTAACAATGGTGGTTCTGGCGGACAAGGTGGCGAAAATCCCGGACCAGCAGGAACAACTTTACCGGTTACATCACTGGCATTCGGATCCATTCAGCAAACTTCAGTTTCTGTTTCCTGGTCGTTACCGGCCGGTTTTGATTCCAAAACCAATAAAGTGGTTGTATTGGCTTCAGAAGGATCTGCTCCCACTGCTGCCTCAGGTTTGCTGGCTGGAAAAGTTGCCAACCCGGTCTTCACTTCCGCACCAACCGCTTTTAACTCAACCGGAAAACTGGTTTACACCGGAACCGGAACAACCTTTTCTCTGACTGGTCTTTCAGCCGGAACTACTTATTTTACAACGGTTTATGTACTGAGAAATGACAGCCTCAAATCAGTCAAAACTGAAAGTTCTGTGAAAACCGCATCTGCAACCGGAATCGTTGGAACCACTTCACCGGTCACCACTCTTTCTTTCGGAAATATAAAATCCAACTCAGTTTCCATTTCCTGGACATTGCCTTCCGGATTCAGCTCTTCAACGAATAAGGTTGTGATTTTGGCTAGTGAAGGTTCTGCGCCTTCTGATGGATTCGGCCTTTTATCAGGCGCAGTTGCAAACTCTGACTTTTCAGCAGCGCAAACAGCTTTTGAATCAGACGGAAAACTGGTTTATGCCGGAACCGGAACAACCTTTTCTCTGACCGGATTAAAAGCCTCAACTCCTTATTTTGCTTCAGCTTACGTGCTAAGAAATGATAGTTTGCTTTCCATAAAAACTGAAGCATCAGCAACAACTGCTGCCACTGGCGGCGGATCTGGCGGAACCATCACCCAAACGTTCGAGAACTGGACTGCAACCGCAAGTTATGGCGATTCAAAAGCAGCCAGCACAACCGGAACCGGTGAATGGACGATCACCAATGCCTACAAAGCTACGGGCACAACTTCGGGCGACGGATATGTGCTTTCCGGTGCTGCATCACCCCGGTTAAGAAATGCTGCCGGAAGTGCAGTAACCAGTCCTGAAATTTCAGGCGGAATCAAGTCCTTTTCCTTTCTTTACCGACAATGGGACGGAACTCCAGCCACCACGATGATTGTGGAAACTTCTGCCGATGGCGTTACCTTCACTCCAATCGAAAGTAAAAGTATTATCAACGTCACCACCGAAACCTATTCGGCAACAATCAGTGATGCAAATGCAAAATTTTTGAGAGTCAGGAATTCAGGTGAAGAACGGATCTGTCTGGATGATTTTTCAATCACTGCGAACGGACCCGTTTCTGTGGAAGAAACCAACCTTCCTTCAGAGTTCAGGTTTATCGGCAACTATCCGAATCCGTTTAATCCGTCAACAACTTTCAGGTATAGGGTACCGGTCGCTGGCCAGGTAACAGTAACGGTGGTTGATAATCTGGGTCGGGTCGTTTCCTCATGGATTGAAGTTGCCCAAACTGCCGGTTTACAGGAAAGTGAATTTATGGCCGTGAACATGGCATCCGGGCTTTATCTGGTTCGGATTCAGCAGGGCGACCACACGTCAACCGGCCGGATTTTGCTCATGAAGTAACCTTTTTAGGTGATTTCAGGCAATTTTCCATGATCAGGGTCACCTGTTTTTTAAAAAAGTTACGCATGGAATTATAAATTGATTATATTTGCTGGTCAACCACGACATGACAAGACAACCACAACAAGATTAGAGGACAACAAATTATGAAAAAACTGACACTTATCGGCCTTGCCGTACTTGCTTCAACTGTTGCTTTTGGGCAGGCACTTGACATTTCGACATTTAAATCATTATCATCTGAACAAAAGGATGGTGTTCAATCTTTAACAGATGGTCTTCAGGGTGGATTAAGCTCACTTGAATGGACTGATGGATCTGGTCCAACACTGTTTAGAATTTCTGTTGGTGTTTATGCTGGTTTAGGTTCATTTGATGAAGCAAAATCTATTGGTATTGACAAAGCTGGAATGGTTCCCTCTGCCGGTATTCAGGTTGGATTGGGTACAATGGGAGCTGAAGGTTACTTCCGTATGCTTCCTTCACTGACTTTTGGTGATGCATCTATCGGTTCCATGGGTTTTGGTTTAAAATATGATCTTACTGATCTTATACCTGTTACCGGATTTCCTTCTACAAGTGCTTATGTTGGCTATGGATCGATTAATGCTAAATTTGAAACAACTGTAAAAGAGATTGAAGATAATTCAACAGGATCAAAGATCGTTATTCCAGTTAATAAAAAGGTAAGTGCTGAAATTAAATCCAGTACCTTTAACATGGGTGTTATTTCCAGTTATGACCTTGTTATTATTAGAGTTTTTGCACGTGCTGCATTTGAGGCTGGTAATTCAGATTTGGATTGGGCAGGTTTTGAACCAGTTAAAAATGGTCAAAGTTTTTCATTCAGCGAATGGAAATCCAACGAAACTTTCGGAAATTCCGGTATGCGTTTAGGTGTCGGTCTTTCATTATTTGGTATCAAAGCTGAAGTTGGAACCCGTAACGGTCTTTACGCCGGTGCTGGATACGGTTTCTCTTTCTAATTCTTACGTTTTTAGTATTGCAAAAAAGGCTGACCCACGGGTCAGCCTTTTTTGTTTGTGGAAAAATGAAGTGATACCATTTAAGAAGCAGTTGTAAACCAAAGGAAAGCGCAGGAATTTACTTTGGAGTTTTTTAAGAAGAGGTGAGGGATTGGTACAAAAAAAAGCCCATCCATCTAAAAATGAACTGGCTTTCTAAAGAAATAAATCAGAAAAACTTATTTTCCCACTTTAATAATTTAATTGAACATTTCATAAAACACCACAATTCCCTTATAACCTTATCCCAATCAAGAAGAAGTGGCATTTTGATGGCTTTTATTGGGCTGTTTTTAATACATTTTCGTTAAATGCCGTAATTAATACTTCAGTATCATTTTCATCATGACCCCTTATTGTTGTTTGATACTTAATGACTCCCATTTCTTTTGAAATCCAGATAAAATCATTTCCCTCAGAGGTTACCGCTGAAAATTTCAATAAATTATCATACTTTAATCCACCAATCACCAACGAATCAAGTGTGACTATAAACGAAAAACGATCATTTTCGTCCAATTTTATTTTAAACCTATTTTCTACAACCCAGGGCAGATGAATTAATTTTTTTGTGCCGGTATCATTTTTTTCTAAAATAACAAGGTTCTCTTTTTCAAATCTAAAAATCAAATACCCGATATTTCTCTCCTTCTTTCTATTAATTACCAAGGAATCAATACCAAAAGTAAACTTCCATTTTGCATGTATTAATACCAGAGAATCACCAAGCTCTGAATAATTATCTTCAATGATTTTATTTTTACTTTCAAAAATAAAATCTTCGATATGGGCTGTTTTTTTTATTTTGGGATCACCAAATTCATAAAAGGATACCAAAACAGCATCTTTTCTTACCGCAAACTGGTTAAAGTAATCCTTCAGATTAATTTCATTTTTATTTGCGAAACAACCCGAAAAAAGACAAAGACAAACAAACAGTATTGCTTTCATTTAATTTTCTCAATTATTCATTTTTTGAATTTTTTCTAACTGTTTCCGCGCTTCTTTAATTTCTTCTTCCAGGGGTTTCATATGAACAACTCCCCCTTCATATTTTCCAGTATCTTTTAAAAGTATAGTTGAATCATCCCAAATATAATCATTGTATTTCATATCATCGCCCACTGATATGTTCCATTTTTCCATTAAATGATGAATGGGTTCATGCTCCATTACACGAGCCAGACCTTCTAACCCAAGGGTTTCATATTCACTACCAACATAACCAGAAATAGGTGTTCCGTTTTTCGTATTGCAAAAAAGGGGCTGTCTCAAAAGGACGGCCCCGTTATTTTTATAGAATAGTCAGAAATTAGCAAAAGAATTCAATTTTGAGGATGGGATTTCAGTCTGGTGATAATTTGGGTTGGGATTATTTTACAG
>JAFLBE010000025.1 GCA_017303995.1 Bacteroidota bacterium
GAGTTTGGGCAGCCGGGAAATCCGTTGCCAAGAATCTTCCGTCTTCCTGATGATAAAGCCATTATCAACAGGATGGGTTTTAATAATGACGGGATGAATGTAATTGCTGACAGGCTGGAAAAATTAAAAAACTTCCCCATCCCGGTCGGTGTTAATCTCGGGAAAAACAAATGGGTGCCCAATGAACAGGCACCTGATGCTTTTCTGGCAGTTTTCAAAAAACTTTACAATCATGCTGACTTTTTTGTTGTTAATGTCTCGTCACCCAATACGCCCAACCTCAGAAAACTTCAGGATGCTGACTCACTTCAGCAGATTTTTAACAGGTTGCATTCATTTCGTGCTCAACAATCAATTTCAAAACCGGTTCTGCTGAAACTAGCTCCCGATTTGTCAGATTTTCAGCGGGAAGAAATTGCCGGGTTGGTTAAAACACTGAATATTGACGGACTTGTTATTTCAAACACGACGCTCGATCGTTCCGGGTTATTCAGTCCACAAAAACTAACCTCCCAAACTGGCGGACTGTCCGGATTGCCGGTTCAATACCGTTCAACATTTATGATCAGGCAATTCAAAACCTGGCTGCCCGATGTACCCATTATCGGATCCGGCGGGATTTTTTCCGCCAAAGACGCACAGGAAAAACTGGACGCCGGAGCAGATCTGGTTCAGCTTTATACCGGATTTATTTACGAAGGACCTGAATTGGTCAGAGAAGTTGGGAAAGTAAGTCCCACTGAACCTTCGAATAAGCAAAGAAGAATGTGCGGTACCATGCTTGCCTGGAAAATAGAAGCAGAGAAGGAAAAGAATAGATTAGAAAAACAGATAGAAGAAGTTAATTCGAGGAAATAAATGCTTCGAAATGGGTGGCGTCAATTTTATTCGTGTATCAGAAAGGGCGTAGCCCTGACCTGTTTGCATGCCCGTGGCAAAGCCTTGGGTAGATTAAAAGTCAATGAAAATAAAAAAAGCTCCGTAGGAGCGATCTGTTAGAAATTGAATAATGGGTCGCTCCTACGGAGCTTTCCAAATTTGTGGGGGTTGCTTCTACAAATGGGTCGCACCTCTGGTGCTTCAAAATGAAATTTGCAATTTTTATAAAACTGGGTTTACTAGTGCGTAATTCGTAATTCGCAATTTCCTCAATCAAAAAACAAACTCCACAGAACATAATCTGCCACGAGAATAGAAGCTGAAGAAAGCACAAAAGCTTTAATTGTTGACTTCCCGACGCCTTCTGCCCCACCTTCAGTTTGAAATCCAATATGGCAGCCAAGTAACGCAGTTAGTCCGCCAAAGACAACTGATTTTGAAATCCCGTAAACCAGATCATTCAAAATGAAATATTTTTGAACCGAATAGAAAAAAGTCTGAGCCGAAACCCCAAGAAATGCATTAGAAACCACAAATGCCCCAAATAGTGCAACTGTATTTGCAAAAATCACAAGAATTGGAAGCATGGTGAAAGCCGCCAAAAAACGGGGCATCGCCAGAAAGCGGGTGGGCGGAATTGACATCACCTGAAGTGCATCAAGTTGTTCGGTCACCTTCATGGTTCCAATTTCTGCTGCGATTGAAGCACCAACCCGACCGGCAATAATGATCCCGGTCAAAACCGGACCGAGTTCAAGAAAAATTGCCCGGCTTACGGCTGAACCCACAAAAGAGTTGGGCATCATGCCCTTAAATTGATAGGCGGCTTGCAGAGCAGCAACAGCACCGGTAAAGACACCAATAACCAAAACCAACGGAAGTGATCCCACTCCGATCAGGTGCATTTGCTGAAGAACAAGAGCTCTGTCACGCCATAAACGGTTAAGCGAAAGCAGAATATCCCGCAACAAAACGGCAATCGCCCCAAAATCCCTGAAGAAAGTTTGGGTTTTCCGTCCGATAAGATTGAATAAAAACTTGGTTAACATATTACAATTTAAACATTTAAAGTCATTTTTTCCCTATCAATAAACCACAAATTTGAGTTTTCAGCCTGATTTAGTGAAATTGATTAAAAATCAGGAGTCCACTTGTCTCAAATTCCCATGACTATTCTGGAAAAAATCGTTCAGACCAAGATGCAGGAAATCACCCACATCAAGTCTCAGGCTCAGCCTCACGTTCATCAGACAAAACCAACTCCTTCTTTTCGTAAGGCCATTCACCAGTCTGAAATCCAGATTATAGCCGAAATAAAAAAAGCGTCGCCAAGCCGGGGAATCCTGATTGAGAATTTTAATCCGGTTGAACTGGCAAAGCAATACGCTGAGGGTAGTGCTGCTGCTTTTTCAGTTTTAACTGATGAGCATTATTTTCAGGGAAGTTTAACAGACCTTGCAACGGTTTGTGAACTTGAATTGAAACCTGCAATCCGGAAAGATTTTATCATTGATCCGGTTCAGATTGAGCAGGCATTTTCAGCCGGGGCAAGTGCAGTTTTGTTGATTGTCGCGATTTTATCTGACCGGCAACTGAAAGAATTGTATAAGGTTGCACATAATCTCAAACTTGATGTGCTTGTTGAAGTGCACACTTTACCCGAACTCAGACGGTCTTTTATCCTCGAAAACCCCATCATCGGCATTAACAACCGGAATCTGCATAATTTTCATGTGGATCTGAATGTAGCCCTGTCATTGGTAAAACACTTACCGGCTGATTATACCAAAGTCACCGAATCAGGCATTTTCACACGGGAAGATATGCTGAAGATGCAGGATGCAGGATTTCAGGCCGCCCTGATCGGTGAAAGTCTCGTCAAATCCGGCGATCCGGTAAAAAAACTGAAAGAACTTCTTGGTAAAAGTTAAAATCTGCGGATTAACCCGTTTTGAGGATGTCAATCTAGCAATTGAACTCGGGGCATCTGCCCTTGGGTTTATTTTTGCACCTGTAAGTAAACGCTTCAATCCGCCCGAAAACCGGGACTGGATCAGAAACCTGAAAGTTACCGTACCAAAAGTTGGCGTGTTTATGGATCAGCCGGTTTCAGAAATCAACGAAATTGCTGAATTCTGTAAACTCGACCGGATTCAGTATCACGGTCTTTTAACCGATTCCGAAATTTCTGGTTTATCTGTTCCCTTCTGGCAGGTTCTATCAACTTCTGATATAGAATCAGGATCAATCCCCCTCCACCCCAACATTGAATTTTACCTGATTGACAGTTCAATCAAAGGCAAAACCGGCGGAACCGGAATTCCCTTCGACTGGAAAGTTCTGCAGAATTTAAATCTCCCTAAGCCACTTATCGTTGCCGGCGGATTGTCCCCTGACAATGTAAAGGATTTGCTGTCCGTTTATCCGGCAAATTTCATTGATCTCTCAAGCGGTGTTGAACAAAGCCCGGGAATTAAGGATGCGGGAAAAATGAGAAGATTGTTTGAGGTTTTGTGGGGGAAATAGAGTATTAAAAACTCCCCTCCTTTGCAAGGAGGGGAAATCCCGAAAGCGTTCGGGATGGGGTGGTTATTCTTGAATTTTTCAAAAACAGCCAAACCACCACGGCTTCGCCACCCCTCCTTGAAAAGGAGGGGAATTTTCGCACTAAACTGTATTTTAAGTTTTAATTTGAATTTAAACTCCCCTCCCCCGATAAAATCGGGATTTACAACTTTGCAATAAGGGGAAAAAACGTTTTGCAGCACCAGCGGTGCGACCCGTTTGTAGATAATTAATAGTGTGTGATAACAAAGCTTCGTAGAAGCGACCTGTAACGAAATAGGAACCTATAAACTGGTCGCTGCTCCGCAGCTTTTTTTGTTTTTTTGTGATTTTCTACAAACGGGTCGGGGCTCTGACCCTGCAAATATTGTCATCCTTCGATACAGCCCTGCTTCGCAGTGCCACTCAGGATGACAATAATAAACCACCCCGGCTTCGCCACCCCTCCTTGAAAAGGAGGGGAATTTTCACCGCAATCCAAAATCCCCAAAAACAAAAAAGTCAGTTTTGCAACTGACTTTTTTGTTTTAATTATCCGACCGGGAGGTCGGATTTACAATTTGTAAACCATGGAAAACGAGATTAACTGTTCATGGCTTTCAGCTCATTGACGAGTTTGGAAATGGCATCTTTTGCATCCCCGAAATACATCAAGGTATTATCCATGTAGAACAGATCATTTTCGATTCCGGCATAACCGGCATTCATCGATCGTTTTACAACAATCACCGTTTTAGAGTAATCCACATTCAGAATCGGCATACCATAAATGGTAGATTGCGGATTGTTTCTGGCTGCAGGATTCACCACGTCGTTTGCACCGATAACCAGAGAAATATCCACATTTTTGAAATCGTCGTTGATTTCATCCAGCGGGAATAACTTGTCATACGGAACGTTCGATTCAGCTAGCAAAATATTCATGTGACCCGGCATCCGACCCGCAACCGGGTGAATCGCAAACCGAACATCCGTTCCATTTTTTTCAAGAACGTTCATCAATTCTTTCACTGCATGCTGAGCCTGAGAAACGGCCATTCCGTAACCCGGAACAATCATGACCTTGCTGGCACCAGAGAACAACATGGCTGCTTCTTCAGTATCAACAGATTTCACAACCTTATCTGCTGCAGACGAATCGCCGGCTCCGGTGTCGGCAACATTTGCCCATCCGCCAAGCAGCACATTCATGATTGACCGGTTCATGGCCTTGCACATAATATTGGTGAGGATGATACCCGAAGCACCAACCAAAGCACCGGCAATAATGAGCATGTTATTATCAATCACAAATCCCGTTGCTGATCCGGCAATACCCGAATAGGAATTCAGAAGGGAAATAGCCACTGGCATATCGGCACCACCAATGGGCATCACAAGCAAAACGCCAAGCAGCAATGAAAGGCCCACAACCAATTCAAAGAACAACATATTGTCGGGTTGTGAGATCCCGAGTCCAATCAGAGTAAAGATGGCCAGAATCAGGAGGATGACAACCACATTCTGTCCGGGAATTTTCACCACTTTTCCGGTCACAATCCCCTGTAACTTACCGAAGGCAATCAGGGAACCGGTAAAAGTCACCGCACCGATGAGCAGGCTGAGTCCGACAGAAACCAGAAACTTACCGCCATCATCAGGGAAACCCAGCAAACTAACGTGATAATACTCGGCCATTCCAACCAGGGCAGAAGCACCGCCGCCAAATCCGTTGAGCAGCCCCACCATTTGTGGCATGGCGGTCATCTGAACCTTGTAGGCAAGAACAGCACCAATTGCGGAACCAATAACCAGACC
This sequence comes from Bacteroidota bacterium, assembly GCA_017303995.1. GTDB lineage: Bacteria > Bacteroidota > JABWAT01 > JABWAT01 > JABWAT01 > JAFLBE01. The sequence goes on from JAFLBE010000025.1 coordinate 5,242, forward strand.
GGCAATAATCAGTTCATAAGAAATGATATGACGATCCATCAGGGTTACAACAATTGCCAAAAGCATACCAATACCGGAAATCAAATTCCCGTTTTTGGCAGTTGCCGGTGAACTCATCCGCTTAATTCCGAAAATGAACAGAAAAGAAGCAACGAGGTAGGTTATATTAATCAGAATTTCTTTAAAATTTTCCATGACTCACTCACTTCTTTTTGAACATGCGGAGCATCCGGTCAGTCACCAGATAGCCACCCACGACGTTAATCATTGCAAAAACAACAGCTACAAATCCCATTATGCTGCTTGCATTTGTCTCACCGATTCCGGCGGCAATCAAGGATCCGATAATGGTAATTCCTGAAATGGCATTAGAGCCGGACATCAGGGGAGTGTGCAGGGTTGGCGGTACTTTGTTGATGAGTTCAACACCCACAAAAGCAGCCAGAACAAACACATAAATGAGCATGAGTAAAGATGTACCTTCCATCATGACCTCCTTATTTCGCTAAAAGCGGAGCAACCCGCTGATTAATAATTTGTCCCTGATGAACAATCAGAGCACCTTTTACAATTTCGTCATTCAGGTCAAGTGTCACTTCACCATTTTTACTGATGTGCCCGAGCAGAGCCAGCAGGTTTTTGGAATAAAGATCGCTTGACTGTGTTGAAAGGAGAGCAGGCAAATTGGCATGACCAATGATCTTAACACCATGTTTCACAACCGTTTTTCCTTTTTCAGATCCTTCAACATTTCCGCCAAATTCAACAGCCATATCCAGAACAACTGAACCTGGTTTCATCGATTTGATCATGGCTTCAGTGACGAGAACCGGTGCTTTTCTGCCGGGAATCAAAGCCGTTGTGATCACAATATCTGCATTTGAAACGTGTTTGGAGATGACATCTTTCTGACGCTGAAGGAATTCTGGTGAGGCTTCTTTGGCATATCCTCTTTCATCCTGAAGATCAGCCATGCCTTCCACTTCAATAAACTTGCCGCCGAGCGACATCACTTCTTCTTTCACAGCAAGCCGTACGTCAGAAACTTCAACGACAGCACCCAGACGTTTTGCTGTTCCCAGCGCTTGCAATCCGGCAACACCGGCACCCATGATGACAACTCTTGCCGGAGTAATGGTACCGGCAGCCGTCATGAGCAGAGGGAAAATCCGCCCGAATTCATTGGCAGCAAGCAAGACTGATTTGTAACCGGCAAGATTTGCCTGTGATGACAAAGCATCCATACGCTGGGCTTTGGTTGTTCTCGGAACCATATCCATTGAAATAAAATCAATTCCGGCAGAAGCACAGGCAGCAGCACTTTCAGGATAAGCCATCACAAAGGCAAGAGCAATGAGCAAACTGCCTTTTTTCATCATCTGAACTTCAGGTTTTCCTGTTACCGGATGCACATCCGGCCGGCCGACTTTTAAAATCACGTCAGCTTTTTCATAAACTTCCTTTGCGGAAGCTGCCAGGGTTGCGCCTGCTTTTTCATAATCTTCGTTGAGAAAATGGGCAGAACTTCCTGCATCCTTTTCAACAACAACCTGGAAGCCGGATTTAATCAGTTTTGCAACTGTATCCGGAACCATGGCCACCCGGAACTCACCGTCCAGGATTTCTTTTGGTACACCAATTATCACCGTTTCGTCTCCCTATGATATTGAGATCGTTTAGTCTTTATATGTAAAGATGAAGCATCACTAAAGTTAATAAATTAAAGTACAAAAAAGGAACCGAGACCATTAAGTCTCCATTAGTAAGGGGAAGGAATCGCAAAATACTTTTACCACAGAGGCCACAAAGTTAAACACACCCAAGCTAAAGCACGGGTCTATGGAGAGGTCACAAAGGATTTTAAAAGAAAGCTAAAAGTTTTCATTTCATGCAAAAAAAAATGAATTAATCCCTCTGTTTACCTTTTTATTTTACTAACACCTTTGTGGTTAAATGAATTTGTATTTTCTGTTTTTTGCCTTTAACCTAAAAAAAGAATTTTGTATTCCTCCGTGCCCCTCTGTTAAAGCCTCTTGTTTTCTCTGTGGTTAAAGAATTTTGTATTTCTCTGCGTTCCTCTGTGATTAACTCTGCTCCCTCTGCGGTAAAATGAATTTGTATTTTCTGCATTTTGCCTTTAACCCAAAAAAGGAATTTGTATTCCTCCGTGCCCCTCTGTGAAATCCTCTTGTGCTCTCTGTGGTTAAAGAATTTTGTATTTTTCTGCGTTCCTCTGTGATTAACTCTGCTCCCTCTGCGGTAAAATGAATTTTATCTGCATGAAAATCGATTTCCACCCATCCAGTTTTTAAATTTAACTGAAATGACCCGGCACTCAAAACCAATCTGCCAGTTTTTGTGTTACTGAGATGGTAAAATCAGAGACAAGGGTCACTTTTATTTTTCGGATTTTCATTTTTTAACCTGACCGGTAACCGACAGGACTTTACTACATGATTACTTATTCCAACATCCCCGACAAAACAGGTCATTTCGGACCTTATGGCGGGAAATTTATTCCTGAAACCCTTATTCCCGTTGCTGAAGAAATTGAGCAGGAATATTACCGTGCAAAAGATGATCCTGCCTTCTGGGATGAATTTGAAGATTTACTCAAAAATTATGTCGGCAGACCTTCACCACTTTATGAAGCAAAAAGACTATCCGCACACCTCGGCGGTAACCGCCGGATCTGGTTGAAACGGGAAGATTTAAATCACACCGGCGCTCACAAAATCAATAATACGGTGGGACAGGTTTTACTCGCCAACCGGATGGGCAAAAAGAGAATTATCGCCGAAACAGGCGCCGGTCAGCATGGTGTTGCCACAGCAACCGTTTGTGCCCTTTTCGGACTTCAATGCATCGTTTACATGGGTGAAGAAGACATCCACCGGCAGGAACCCAATGTTTACCGCATGAAATTGCTCGGTGCTGAAGTTCGTACCGTAACCTCCGGTTCAAAAACACTGAAGGATGCAACCAACGAAGCCATCCGTGACTGGGTTACCAATCCGGATGATACGTATTACATTATTGGTTCTGTTGTCGGGATGCACCCTTTCCCGATGATTGTCAGAGATTTTCAATCCATTATCGGGAAGGAAACGATTCGGCAGAGTTATGAACAAATCGGTGATCTGCCAGATTATGTTCTGGCGTGTGTCGGTGGCGGATCAAATGCCATCGGAATGTTCCACCCGATGATTCCCTATTCTGATCAGGTTAAACTCATTGGTGTTGAAGCTGCCGGACACGGAATCCATACCAACGCCCATGCTGCAACGTTAACACTCGGAACTCCCGGCGTGATCCACGGTGCTATGACCTATTTGTTACAGGATGCTGCCGGACAGGTTCAAATTGCCCATTCGATTTCTGCAGGATTGGATTACCCGGGCGTCGGACCTGAACATTCCTACCTGAAAGATCAGAAAATTGTAGAATACTATTCAGCAACAGATTCTGAAGCCTTAAAAGCAGTGACACTTCTTTCCAGGTTGGAAGGAATTATTCCTGCTCTTGAAAGTGCCCATGCCATCGCTTATCTTTTGGAAAATCCGGGTAAATTCGCCGAAAACACACACATTGTCATCAACCTTTCCGGTCGTGGCGATAAGGATTTGGCAACTTATATGCGGGAGTTGGATCTGTAACAAGCTGGACTAATTATGAAACTCATTTTAATTTGTTCACTTTTTCTATTGCAATTTCTTTCCTCAGAAATAGTTGCACAGGAAAAACCCGATTCTCTCTATTACAACGGGTATAGAATTGTCAGGGAAGCTGAAAAAATAAAGACTTTTGATGAATTGGTCATAGATTCTCTTCTCATTGAACAAAAGTCTGTTTTTTTATCAACACTTCTCTCAGCTGAAATTCTCGTTCCCGGGTTATCTCAGCATTACAATGGAGAACATGCAAAAGGGTTCGTGATTTTGGGTCTTGTCTATGGTCATGCAGGACTTTATGCCGCTGCAATTAATTCAATTGAAAGTGACCAGGCACGTCTTTCACAAAATCAGGCTACAGTAATGATTTGGAGTGCAATTGCAATTAGTGGTACATTGATTTATTCAATCTTTGATGGCATATCAACAACAGTACATTACAATGACGATGTTACCGCCAAATGGAAATCCAAATACCCTGAAATCATTGAAAAATGGGAATCAAGTCAATAAAAGCGGACAGCTCGCAACCTAAACCGGGTTTATTCCTTTTTCCGGAATTGTCAACTTTGCATCCCTCAGGTTTTCCTGATTCCCGATTTGACCTTGAATTGAGTTTGATCCAATCCGGTAAAAAAGCGGTTGCCGGTGTTGATGAGGCCGGGCGCGGTCCGCTTGCGGGTCCGGTAGTTTCTGCAGCTGTTATTTTAGATCCCGAAAACCTGAACTGGTCACTGAACGACAGTAAAAAACTTTCTGAATCCCAGCGAAATGAACTTTTCATCTGGATAAAAGCCAATGCTGCTTCTTTTGGGATCGGGATGGCTTCTGTTGAGGAAATTGACCGCCTTAATATTCTTCAGGCAACCGTTCTCTCGATGAACCGAGCAATCGAAAACCTGAGTACAAAAGCAGATTTTATTTTAGTTGATGGAAATTATGGAATCCCGGGCAGACCATTTGTAAAAGCCATTGTAAAAGGTGATGCGCTGAGTTTATCCATTTCAGCAGCATCGATTCTGGCAAAAGTAACCCGTGATCAGATCATGACCGACCTTCACCGTGAATTCCCCGTTTACGGTTTTAATAGAAACAAAGGCTACGGAACCCTTGAACACAGAAAGGCAATGAAAACCCATGGACAATGTCCCCACCACAGGAAATCATTCAAACTCAAATCCGACCCGGAAGATCGGTGAATGGGCAGAAACAGCTGCCTGTGAATTTTTAACCGGGAAAGGTTACCGGATCGTCAAACGAAATTTCACCTTCGCAAAAGCAGAAATTGACATTATTGCAGTTAAGGATAAAACGCTGGTTTTTATAGAAGTGAAGATGAGATCCCGGCTTGATTACGGACAACCCTTTGATGCCGTTACCCCCAAAAAAATAAGAATGGTCATGCTCGGAATCAATGGTTTTTTATTGATTAACAAAGATTTTAAGGATTTTGATCAGCGGTTGGATGTGATCAGTATTGCGAGGATAAACGGAGAAGTGACGATTGATCACTTTGAAAACATTACGCAGATGATGAGTTTTTGAGAAATAAAAGGGAAGATGAAAACTTCCCTTTTTTTAAATATTAAAAGTAAAAATTCAATCCAATATGAGTTTGGGAAACCCATTTATCAAACGATACTTTTTCATCATTTGATTGGTAATACATGCCAGGTTCCATCACACTGGTTTGACTGTTATAAAAGGTAGTTTTATTCCATATTTTTCTTTTATATGTGGTTTCAGACCAGTACCTGATGACTTGATACCCTGCAACAAGAGAGAGACCCTGATTAAAGAAATATTCGGCACTTACTTCCACTCCAATCTGCCAGGGTGAATTCAAATCAGAAGTTGCATCATCATAATTGTCAATGACTCCACTATTTGGATTTTGAATAACAGGAAAGTCTTTACTTTCAGATTTATAGGTGGTTGTTTTCTTTCCGGCAAAGAGTGAAAACCCTGGCTTAGCGTACCCACTCCCCAAATTTACTTTTCCCTGATACCTGAGTCCTGCACCAAATGTAAATGAGGTTTCTGAATACTTATTTTCATAGCCAGAAATATTTTCATTAAAGGCAGAATCGGGTTTACTATTTAAAGAACTCCAGACTCTTCTGGAATTTTTTTCTGTGTTCTCGTCACTTGCATAGTCAAAATACACAAAGCCTGAAACAGGAAAATCGAATCCAACGAGATATTCAAATGAGAATTTGGCACTGCTGATTTCCTGAATCGAAAATGGGATTCTATCCCCATAATCACTTGTTAAATATAAAATGAAAGGCCCTGAGCCGATAGTTCTGTATCTGAAACCGAACCCCCAATACGGGTTACTAAATAGATCAGAAAGGCCATTGCTCCCTGAGTTGGTATTAATGTTGCCCTCTTTAATCAGTTCTGCAAGTTTCTCACGATCAAGCTCAAACTCTTCAGTGTTGTCTTTCGAAACCACATACAGATTCCCATTTGTGGTTTTAAAAACAGCCCGTGGCCCATCGAGTTGTTCAATGACTCTTCCTTTTGCAACAGAACCATCTTTCAGTTTAATGTCAATAAATAACGAATCCTGGGTAAGTCCATTGGTTTGGGCAGATAAAATAAAAGCCTGGGTTAAAAAGAGTAAGGAAGTCAGAAATCCTTTTTTGAACATATTCATTATGCCTCGGGTTAGTTTTATGAAGGAATTGGAAAATTAGATCATTTCATTTTAATGACTGGGGCAAAGATAAACAAACTATTATCTAAAAATAAATAAATACTTTATTTTTACCCTAAAAAGTCTGAATTTAATTTGGATGGAATTTGGGATTGGCTGATGGGGATCTAATGGAATATTTAAAATACCGGGCGACCAGCCGGGCGCCCCTACAAATAATCTGTCACTGATGTTCTGTTTCTTTTTTTCTGTAAATCGGAATCGCTGAACACCCTTCTCCGAACATGAGATACCCTACAACCGGAACGAGATACGCAGCAATGAGCATGTACGACCAGGTTGGAACCGGAATTTCACCGCATCCTTTTACAAGAACGGTTTGATCTTTGTATTGATCCCAGTTATGAGCTTTTAGTGCAGCACGAAACTGTTTTTCCCGAAGCAATCCGCCTTCAATGAAATCTTGCATATCAACTGTTATAAAAGGAGATTCTTTGGGTGCAATGGGTTGCTGGATGTTTAAATCTTGCATAGCCTGAATGTAAACTCGTTTATTTTTTCTATTTGAATCTGATCACCCGGTTTTACACCAGCTTCCTTTAAAAACTGTTGAGTTCCCGGGCGGCTTTGTGATCGTTCTGAAATCAGGAACTTACCATTTTCAATCGATGACATAAAATTCCACCCGAGATCTGTCTCGAAGGTAATTAAAAGTAGAGGAAATCCCGGTTTAATTGAGTTTCCCTCTTTATCAGAAATACTTTGTGGAGAAAACCAGTCAAGGATATCAAAAACCGGGATTCCTTTTTCCAGGAACCAGAGATGTTGTTCATCTCTGACCAGAATTGTGTGTTTAATTGACATCAGACACTAAAAGATTCACCACAACCGCAGGTTCTTGATGCATTGGGGTTGTTAAAGACAAATCCTTTGCCGTTGAGTCCGTCAGAAAAATCAAGAACGGTTCCGGCGAGATAAAGCAAAGACTTTCCGTCAACAACCAGACTTACGCCATTTTCAGTGATTTTTTCATCACCGTCCTTCATTTCATTGTCAAAAGCGAGACTGTAAGAAAGTCCGGAACAACCACCGCCAACTACTGAAACACGCAGATGATAATCTGAAGGGACCTGTTTTTCTTCCATAATGGAATGAACATGCGTTGCTGCTTTTTCTGAAACACTTATCATAGGAAACCTCAAAAATCTTTTAAAAATTGAATCTGTATATAAAAGTCAAGAATCGTGGAAAAAATTCCAAACAGGTGGAAAAAAAAGTGAGAAAGTGGTAGGTTGTAAGTGACAGGTGATCAGTGGGAACTGGAAAAAAAACAGGAAGTTACTTGAATTAGATACCCCGCCACAAGTAGCGGGGTATCTAATTCAAACGGATAAAAGGTTGTCATCCCGGACCTGATCCGGGATCCATGCCTTTTATTCTGGATGAGCATCGCAGAACTTCGTTTCAAAATTCTTAACTCGTAACCCGCCCAATGGTTTCAATCAGGATAGAGATAGAATGGTCAATTTCTTCCTGCGTATTTGTCCTGCCAAGACTGATACGGATTGTATTTTCTGCAAGTGCAGTTGAAATTCCCATCGCTAAAAGAACATGCGAAGGTGCAGGGTTTGCAGAAGTACAAGCAGATCCGGATGAAACAGCAAGCAATTTCAAAGATTTAATAAGTTGTTTGGGTCGCAATCCCGGAACTGAAAAACTGAGGGTATTGGGGAGACGGGGTGCATCAATGCCATTTATCACAATCTGAGGGAATGCGGCAAGTAAGGCTCTTTCAATCTGGTTTCGATAATTGATAACTTTTAACGAATCTTCGTTCATTCTGCTTTTTGCAAGTTCACAGGCTTTTCCAAATCCAACAATTGCCGGAACGTTAAGTGTTCCCGACCGAAGTCCTGATTCATGACCGCCTCCATCAATCAAGGGCAGAATGACTGAACGGGGAACCCGTTTGGAAATAAAAAGCACACCCGCACCTTTTGGTCCGTAAAGCTTATGAGAAGAAAGAAGCAGAAAATCAACACCAAGTTCTTTCACATCAATTGGAATTTTTCCTGCAGCCTGAACGGCATCACAAAGAAAAAAACTACCTGCACCTTTTGCTGATTTTGCAAATTGACTTACTGGCTGAATCACACCAGTCTCATTATTGGCCAGCATAACAGCAATAAGAAATGTTGATTCGTCAACTAGTGTTTCAAAAACTGGAGAAGAAATCAGTCCGGTCGATAAAACAGGTATTTTTTCAATTTGCTTTCCGATTAATTTCAGACTTTCAGCAGGATCGAGAATTGCTTTATGCTCGGTAGATGAAACGGTACAGATTTTCCGGGAAATCCCTGGGTTTTGCCCAAGTCCTTTAATAACCAGATTTGATGATTCTGTGGCACCTGAAGTAAAAATGATTTCTTCGGGATTGGCATTGATGAGCGCAGCAACCTGCTCACGGGCAAGACGAACTGCTGACTCTGCATCAAGACCAAACCGATGAACGGAGGAGGCATTTCCAAAACGTTGGGAAAAATAGGGTAACATAGCCTCAACAACATCAGGATCTGCTGGTGTTGTTGAGTTATAATCGAGATAAATTGGCAAAACGGACACGAATGCTGCCCTGGTCAGGCTTTTTTAGGATATTGAGAAGGAGCCGGATCAGAATTCGGATTTTTCTGATTGAACACATCTAATTCACTGCCAATATCTGAGTTCAGGTAATCATCGATAGCAAGAAGTATACTATGTTTTAAAATCTCAGGAAGCGGTTTTCCATGACCGTCAAATCCATCAAGGGCAATTTGCAAGGTAATTTCAGCATGGCGAATTGCTATATCCCGGGTAACGCCTTCATCTAAAAGTTGTTGGGTTAACCGTCGCTGAATGGATTCTTTACGATCGTGAATTGTTGTTGCAGACTTTGTTTGTGGAGTTTCCATTTTATGATCCCTATTGAAAAAGGTCGTTTTGCCGGAAGTATTAAAAAAAACCGGCCAACACCAATCAACCAGAAGACTTCCAATGGCAAATATACGTTGGTGGTATCAATAGAAGTTCAACAAAAATCACAAAATCAGGGCAATAATTACCCGGGATAGAAATCTATCTGAACAAACTCAGGTACAAGCAAACACAGGATAGAAAATCAGGTCGGCACTACAGGGTTAGGTTGCCAGGGAGCCGGTGAAAGATAAACAACTTTTGAATTGTCTCTTCCCGCACGTTTTTTCTCTGAAAAAGACTGCTGAAAATTATTTTTAATAATCTGGGAAATTGATTTGTTGTGGGAATCAAAGGTCTCAACTGCGATATCAATTGTGACTCTCGCATGTTTGATTGCGAGCGGACGTTCAACACCAATATCCATCATTTGCTGCGTGAGGTGGCGCTGAAACATATTTTTGCGCATCTCATCCCATTTACTTTTCTTGTCAGAACCTTCCATAATTCATCTCTTCTCTGGCAAAAATTTCGTTTGCTGATGTGTATTGTTTGTTCAACCGGAGAAAGGAATTTCAGCTATCAGACTGAATAATGAACTTCCAATTTATCCTGATTTCAAAGACTAAATTAATGGATTGCGTCGGGATATCAAATGGTGGAAAAAAAAGAATGGAAGCGCTTACCCTAATAGAATCAACAACTTAACTGATTTTCTGACAACTATTAATTTTGGCAAATGTGACCGGGATCATCTGAATATTTTAAGGTCTTTGCCTAAATCCCTTGCGGCCGGAGTGAGGCGGGAAGATTCATTTAGTCTGATTGTCTGGTTTTTGCGTTTTGCCACCCGGACATCGTTTTCAGTAATGATCCGGTTAAAGGTCAGCGCGTTGTTCTCTGATGGAATACTTTGGGTTTCAATCAAAACCTCGGGATTTTTCCCGGTGAATGAAATCCAATTTTCGGGAAGAATGAGGCTCGATCGGTTATGAGAGGCTTTTATACAGGGAATGAAGTTAAAAATATGAGAAGAAGCGTGAGTTTTCAGAGTTATGGTTCCCTGACAATCTGAACTTTTTTCGTTTCCAGAAACCCAGACAACCGGTGAAATTCTATAAAGTTCACAATTCCGGGTTACATTTCCGGAAGGTCCGCCAATCAAAATCTGTTCACCATCAGATCGGGAATAAAGGGACTGAGTCATTTCAGGCCGATCATTTAAATTCAGAAGCAATTTCGGTGAGCTGTAATCATTTTTCAAAACAGGTAAATAATACCGATTGCCATTCACTTCAACTGAAACCTTCTCTGTTGAAAGTTCAACACCTGCCTCAGAACTCCACGTCAGCTGACTGGTTCCAAACACCTCTTTGATCAGAAGCAAGGGCAGGGCTGCACACTCTTGAAGGTAAACAACATCTGCGGTCATGAGCGGGAATATTTCGATTCGATATCTCTGATTTTATTAACTCTGCCTTCATGACGGCCAGGTTCTGGAACTGATTTGAGAAATGCCAGAATAACTGATTTACAGGTCTCTGAACCCAATGCCTTCGAACCGAGTGTAAGTACATTTGCATGATTATGCTGACGGGCATTCCGGGCAGTAAATTCATTGTAACAGCAGGCGGCCAGAATTCCAGGCATTTTATTTAATGCCATTGCTGAACCGATTCCGGCACCATCAATCATAATTCCAATAGAGGACGAATTTTGTTTTACTTTTAACCCGACGGCAAAAGCAAAATCAGGATAATCAACTGCTGCCTCAGAAGTTGTTCCGACATCCTCAACCTGATAACCAAGCGAACCCAGCCACGGAATTAATTCAGTTTTCAAAGCAAATCCTCCATGATCGGCGCCAATCATAATTGTTTTAATTTCCTGAGTGACCTGAGTTGCAACCATTGAAACCGGGGTGGCAGCTTGTTCATCAACAAATTTCACTTGCTTTTCTTTTGCTGTATCACGGGCAAGCGAAGTAATCAGGGCATTTTTCGGCACGGGAAGAATTTTTGTTCCGGTTGCAGCCTTAAGAACATCTTTTTCGGTAATCAGTCGTTTTTTCATACAGGTAATCCGATCACACGTAATTTTTCAAGTAAAACAGAAGGTCCGCCAACCGAGACCGGAACTCTCTGACCTTTTTTGTCACAAAATCCGGTAGAAGTTTCAAGATAAAAATCATTTCCGACACCAACAACTTTTTCAAGGGTATCCTGAATCTTTCCGACAATTTGCAGGTTATTTACCGGATGTACCCGTTTCCCATTTTTTATCAGATATCCGTGAAGGATTTCAAATTTGAAATCACCAGTTTCTGAATTCACGATACCGTTTCCCGAATCGGTAACTTCAATTCCTTCTCTGATCTGACTTAAAAGCTGACGTCTCGTTGAGTCGCCGGAAGCAACAATGGTATTGGTCATTCGTGTTTGGACGGGTGAATCAAATCCTGACCGGCGACCGTTTCCGGTTGGAGTAATTCCCAATCGACCGGCTGATTTTTTATCAGCAAGAAGAGAGTTAAACCTTCCTTTTTCAATCAGAACTTTTCTAAAAGCGGGGGTTCCTTCATCATCAAAACCCAATGTCCCCCGGCCTCCGGCAATTAATCCATCATCAAAAATATTTAAAAGTTCACTTCCGATTTTATTCCTGATCAAAGAAAAGGATTCTGAGTCGTTGTCGGCTTCAAAGGCATGCCCGATAATTTCATGAAAGAACATCATACCCCATCCTGACGGAAGTAAAATATCATAAAATCCATTTTCTATCGGAAGGGATCGGGATGCAAGTTCAACTTTTCTCCATGCATATAAAACCGACATGTACGGATCAGAGATCAAACTGCCAGATTCTGCGTCCCGTTCGCCAAGACGTGAACTACCGGTAAAAAGCCTCCCTTTTTCCTGCAGATAAACGGTACACATCCAGTCAGAAAAGTGTTCTTCCCTGAAAAAACCCGGCGCTTCACTTCCAATTCCAAAAACCAATCTGCGCTCTCCGTGAACATGAAATGCAACGTCAATGATCGCTTTTGACTGTTGCCTGACCCAGTCATTGCACCGGTAAAGCATTTCCATGATTTCGGAAGGATCTTCAGGCAGATCAGGTCCCGCTTTAACATGATTATGCTTAAGTCCACCGGCATTTTTATCGAAAGCCGCCGATCGAAGATTGAGTAAAGAAGAAAGAGAGTCTTTTGAAAAAGGAAGGATTAGTTCATCGGAAGTTGAATCCTCGGAAAGTGATAACCCGGCAGTGAAATCCGGATCATGAAGGGTTGCTTTGCCGGATTGAAAGGTAATTTGCCGGTTAAACTTCAGTTCACCAAAAAGAAACTGTTCAGAAAATGAGCAGGCAGCTAAACGGGATGAAAGTTCAGGAGTAAACCAGGAAGGAAATAAACCGTCAGGCGGGACGAAATGAAGATCTGGCCGGAAATAATCCGGAAGGTCAGGCTTCTTCATCCCCTATCAGAGAATCGAAAATGGATGCATCGTGATTGGCAGAATTTTCAGAACCCAGAATAGCGTGCGACATTTTATCCCGTTTGGTTTCGAGATATTTCTGGTTGACTGAATTTGGTTCTATTTCAAGCGGAACCCGTTCAATTACTTCAAGACCATAACCGTTAAGCCCGACAATTTTCTTTGGATTATTGGTCATAAGCCGCATGGTTTTAACACCAAGATCGCAAAGAATCTGGGCACCGATGCCGTAATCACGCAAATCAGGTTTAAAACCAAGTTCAAGATTGGCTTCAACGGTATCTTTGCCCTGATCCTGAAGCACATAAGCCTTCAGTTTATTGATGAGGCCAATTCCCCGCCCTTCCTGACGCATATAGAGTACAATGCCCCGACCGGCTTTTGATACCTGACGCATGGCAGCTTCGAGCTGTTCACCACAATCACACCGTTGAGAACCGAAAACATCACCGGTGAGACATTCAGAGTGAACACGAACCAAAACCGGCTCGCCATTGGCAACGTCACCTTTAACCAGAGCAATGTGAGTTTTTCCGTCAACCAGACTGTCATAAGCCACAATAGTAAACTCACCAAAACGAGTTGGAAGGCTCACTTCGGCAGCACGGGAAATCAATTTGGTTTTTTGCAACCGGAAGGCGATGAGATCTTTAATAGTAATGATTTTAAGCGAAAAACGTTCAGCCACTTTGATGAGGTTCGGAAGCCGGGCCATCGAGCCATCGTCGTTCATGATTTCACAAATAATTCCGGCAGGGAAACAGCCTGCAAGCCGGGCAAGATCAACACTTGCTTCTGTATGTCCGGCACGGCGGATAGAACCACCATCTGCAGCAATAAGCGGGAAAATATGTCCGGGACGGGTAAAGTCGTCAGCACCTTTTTCAGTGTTTACAATTGCCTGAATCGTTTTTGAACGGTCAGAAGCAGAAATACCTGTTGTAACTCCATCGTGTTTGTAATCAATTGAAATGGTAAACGGAGTTCCGTATTTGGAATCGTTTTTTGGCACCATGAGTTCAAGATTCAGCTGGGTTGCCCGTTCACGTGTAATCGGAACACAGATCAGTCCACGGCCATAAGTGGCCATGAAGTTGATCATTTCCGGAGTCGCAAACTGGGCAGCAGCTACGAAATCGCCCTCGTTCTCCCGGTCTTCATCATCTACGACGATGATTACTTTTCCTGACTGGATATCTTCAAGGGCTGATTCGATGGAGTCAAACGGGTGAGACATTATTTCACTTCAGTAGATTTAACAACTGTTCCGATTGCAGATTTGTCATATTTAATTCTGACGTTTTCAGCAAGTTTTAAAATGACAACATTATCTTCAACGGCATCCACAACACCGTGTGCGCCACCGGTTGTGATGATTTTGTCACCTTTCTGAAGGTTTTTGATCATGAGTTCACGTTCGTTTTGTTTCTTTTTCTGAGGGCGGATCATGAAAAAGTAAAAGACCACAAAAATCAAAACGATTGGAAGTAAATTGGCGATCAGACTTCCTGTGGTGCTTTGTCCGGGTGCGGGAGGTGCAAATAATAAAAGGGTAGTAAGCATAAATCCTCAGTTAAATTGTAGACTGTATGAACAAAATGAATCCGGCTAAGGTTCTGCCGAACTGCAAAATTAAGAAAGTAGCAGGTTGAATCCCAATCAGAACACAAATAACTGTGGAAAGGGCTTTCCTTTCAGGTCATTTTATATTGGAAATAAATTAATTTTTCAGCCCAATCTCCCTCTCCCTTGACTTTATTTGACATAATATTGACATTGAAAGCGCTTCTGTAACAACCAACAACATGAAAGAGGAAAAATATGAGAACGTGGTTATTGTCTGTTTTATTGGTACTGGGATTTGCAGGTTCTGCAAGTGCTCAGGTCTATGATTTGTGGCTTTTCGACGGTATTAACGTCGCCGGGAATGCATCTAGTGGAGTAGCTGTCACCCCTAAGGGTATTGGTGATCTTAGTAGTGCAACTGTAACAGCTGTGACGACCACAACCAATGCAGGTTATATTTATCGCCAAACTGACTGGTCAAACAAATGGACCAATGCCACCAACGTGGTTAATACTGCCATGACGTTTTCAAGTGCAGGTGGTAATGCTCCTGATGCACGTTTCAGCGTAACCTTGGATAAACATTATACATTCAACGTTCCAACTTCACCTGTAGTTAATGACTTAGCTGCCGAATTTGCCATTCTTGAAACTTCCGGTGCACCAACTTCCATTTCAAGTCTGACCCGGAATTTCCCAACACCAACTCCATCAAACATGGTTGAGATCACGGTTACCCTTGCTGCTTCACCTGGTGTAGACGAGCTGGTTTATGTCATCTATTCAACTGATGCCTGGAGTACCTATACCGCGGCAGCTGTTTTTATGGAAGGTAATGTTGGATTTTCCAATATTCCCGCCCAAACCCTGGGAACAACGGTATCTTATTATGCCATGACTTCACCGGTAGCTTCTGGTTCATGGGGAACATCAAAAGATGTTCTAACTTTGAGACTTAACAACAATGGCGGACTAAATTACAGCTACACTGTCAGTGCCGGACCCGATGAAACCAACCCAACAGACGTTTCTGATCTTAGTGCAACTGCTGATGAAAACCTGAATAAAATTGTACTCACCTGGTCACCGGTGACAGAAGCCAATTTTGAAACCTACGAAATTTACTATAACACCACGGGTGAAGTTTCTACCAGCGATACCAAAATCGACAAAACAACACTTCCTTCACTCGGTTCAATTGCTACCAGTACAGCTACCATTTCAGGTCTTGATTGGGGCACCACTTACTTTTTCACAATCAGAGGAGTTGACGTTTCCGCCAATGCAGGTACACTTTCAAATGAAGTCAGTGCCTCAACAATTGCTGAACCAATCGTTCTCATGGATGGAACATTTGATGGAGAAGGTAAATGGGGATCACCTGTTGCAACTGCTGATCAGGTTGCCGGGTGGTTTGATGTGAATGCTAAGAAACTTTACATCACCTATGATGCAACCTATGTTTACTTTGCTGTAGAAGTTACCTATTCCTCATGGCAAAAATGGGTATTCCTCATTAACACAATCCCGGGTGCCGGTGGTTCTGTTACTGCTGCAAATGATGCCACAACTTATGGTCATGCCCAATTACCTGATTTTGCAATTGTACAAAATGGTGTAAATGCAACCTTGAAAGTATGGAACGGAAGTGCCTGGGAAGATCATGCAACTTCATTAACTGCAGGTGTATGGACTGGTTTTTCAACAAGCTATGTTGAAGTCAGAATCCTGAAATCCATGCTGAATGATGTTTCACCTGGTGATGTTCAGTTTTATATTTCTGGTAATACCCCTGGTGAACACAGTTCATTCGATTCTGTTCCAGATGATTTGGTAATGACCAGCTGGAACAACCCGCTAACCTTATCAAACTATGCAACATCCGTTACCCTTCCTGTTGAACTGGTTTCCTTCACCGGAAAAATGGTTAACGGAAATGTTCTTCTTAGCTGGTCAACAGCTTCTGAAAAGAACAACTACGGTTTTGAAGTTGAGAAAAATCTTGGAAACGGTTGGAATAAAGTTGGATTTGTTGCCGGAAACGGAACTACAACTGAAGCCAAATCCTATTCCTTCTCAGATTCAAAAGTCAGCGATAAAGCTACCTATCGCCTGAAACAATTGGATCTTGACGGAACCACTTCCTATTCAGCTTCAATCGAAGTATTCTCTGGAGTTGCTGAATCTTTCGAATTAAAAGGAAACTATCCGAATCCTTTCAACCCATCAACGGTGATCGAGTTTTCGCTTCCTTCTGCAGGAACTGTTGAGTTTGCAGTGTTTAACACTTTAGGACAACTTGTTTCTTCATCAAAAGTGAACGGAATCAGCGGTCTCAATCAGCTTCCATTTAAAGCTGACGGTCTTTCTTCAGGTGTTTATTTCTACCAATTAACTTTCAACGGAAAATCGGTAACCAAAACAATGAGCTTCCTGAAATAAGGGTTTGTTTTTTGGTTTTAAAAAAGCCCGTCATCCGACGGGCTTTTTTTTTATGAGTCATTTCCCATTTAATTCCTGATTTTTTTGTATTTATCTGCCCGATTTTCTTTTTTTTTATTATTTTTACCTCAAACGTCCCCCAAATTAATGATGACGAGGAAGCAATGAAAACACGTTTATTTTCCATTTTCTTTCTGCTGGGTTTTACCCTTGCCGCAGAAGCACAAGTTTATGATTTATGGTTGTTTGATGGAATCAATGTTGCTGGTGGTCCTACTGCAGGCGTTTCTGTCAGTCCTAAGGGATTTGCCGGATTAAGCTCCGCAACAGTAACTGCCGTTTCAACCACAAGTAACGCCGGTTATATTTACCGTCAAACTGACTGGTCAAACAAATGGACGAATGGAACCAATGTCGTTAATACTGCGATGACATTTTCAAGCGCAGGTGGTGGAGGTTCACCTGACGGTCGCTTTAGTGTTACTCTCGGGAAATTTTACACCTTTAATGTTCCAACAATTCCCCTTGTCGGAAACACAACCCAACCTTTTTCCATCCTGGAAACTGCAGGGGCACCTGTTTCAATCAGCAGTGTTGCCCGGGATATCATTTCCCCTGCTCCAACCGATGCACCCTTAATTACAGTAAACCTGAGCGCTGCACCCGGTGCAGATCAGTTTGTTTATCTCAGATACACAACAGATGCCTGGAGTACAAGTACCCCTCTTTTAGTCCCCATCACCGGAACTTCGGGTTCTGTTACGATTCCGGCTCAATCTGAGGGAACTGTCGTTTCGTATTATGCACTGACTACACCTGTTACTTCTTCTTCATGGGGCGCAAACATTGATGTACTGACCCTTAAAGCAAATAACAATGCCGGAACCAATTACAACTACACATCGGCCACAGCAGCAGATACGACCCCACCATCAACCATTTCAGATCTTACTGCCACTGCAGATGCTGATCTGGCCAGAATCACCCTTTCCTGGACACCGGCAACGGAAGACAACTTTGATACTTATGAAATTTTCTACAATCTGACCGGTTCAGTTTCCGATGTCGATTCCAAATTTGATAAAAACCAATTTATTGCACTGGGTACCCGTACATCCAATTCAGTAACACTTACCGGACTTTCATGGGGGAGCACCTATTATTTTAAAATTCGTGGCGTTGATCAGGCAACCAACAAAGCAACTTTGTCGAATGAAGTGTCTGCATCTACTATAGCCGAACCTCTTATCATTATGGATGGTCTTTTTGATGGTGAATCAAAATGGGGAGCGCCAGTTGCAATTGCTGACGGTGTTGCAGGTTGGTTTGACGTCAATGCAAAAAAAATGTACGTCACCCATGACGCCAATTATGTATATTTGGGTGCTGAAGTTGATTATGCATCCTGGCAAAAATGGGTATTTTTAATCAACACAATTTCAGGAGCAGGGGGTTCGGTTTCTGCGGCCTCAGATGTTGCCACTTATGCGCATTCTCAGCTTCCAGATTTTGCAATCGTTCAGAACGGATTAAACGCCAACCTGAAAACTTGGGATGGAAGTGCCTGGGTTGATCATGCTACTTTACTTACAGAAGATGTATGGACAAAATTCACCACGACATTTGTTGAAGTCAGAATACTTCAATCCATGATCGGAAATGTAACCTCAGGTGATGTTCAGTTTTATATTTCCGGAAATAATGCAGGGGAGCACAGTTCATTTGATTCCGTTCCTGATGATTCTTCTATGGCCGCTTGGAATGATCCGCTTTCGCTTTCAAAATATGCGACTTCCGTTACGCTTCCAGTTGAGCTTGCATCTTTCACCGGAAAATGGATAAATGGAAATGTGTTGCTGAATTGGGCAACAGCGACTGAGACGAATAACTTCGGATTTGAAATACAAAAAAGAATCGCGGAGCCTGAGGCTCTCGAAGGCTCTGCTTCGGGCATCTCAAACCAGGACCCTTCGAGAGCCTCAGGGTCCAGGTCAGAATGGGAGACAATTGGTTTTGTTGCCGGTAAAGGCACCACCACAGAAGCACAGTCTTATAGTTTTTCGTCACCTGTCACCAGTCCCCTGTCACCGGCGCTTTACCGTCTTAAACAGATTGATCTGGATGGAACTACGACCTTTAGTCAATCGATAGAAGTTTCTGGTGGAAATAAACCTGCTGTTTTCTCTACCCGTAATTATCCGAATCCGTTTAATCCATCGACAACCATTGAATTCACCCTTACCGAATCTCAACCGGTTCACTTCGAGTTGTTCAACATCATTGGGCAACGAATCATGAGTAAAAGACTTGGCAGGATGGATGCAGGACTTCACTCCTGGTCAATGGATGGATCTTTTCTTGCGAGTGGATTTTATACCTACCGGTTAACGGCAGGAAATCAATCAACAACCCGAATGATTCAGTTAATCAGGTAAGTTTTCCATTTTTGTATTTTTTGAAGCCAGTCCGGCCTTTGCCGGACTGGCTTTTTTTTTGTTTTACCCGTGCTACCAATCCCGTGGTTCATCCCCGTTTCGTCCGAATGATATTTATCGTTTTTTTAAAAATTATGTTTTCGGACGATGATAATTATCAATACTCATTATTCCACCGTGTTCGCACACGGGGCTATTCATATGAAACCCATCGCCTGACCGGTTTTAATTGCACTAACAATTCACCACTTATCATCCCGAAAGTGTTCGGGATCTTCACTTCGTTCGATTGACCATTATTTTTGTCATTTATCTCCGACAACTTTTCCCTCCCTGTCAGCTTAAAACTGAAATTATTTCAGACGAAACTGATTTTTTTTCAGACAGGACTGAAAACTTTTCAGTCTCATCTGTCACTCTTTTCACACTCGGATTTTGGCACACACTTTGAAAAAGAAGATGTCAGAAACCTAAATTAAATGAAAGGATAAAAACAATGTCACTTATCAGATTTAACCCCGCTTTTGACTTACTAAGAGCAGAAAAAGATATCAATCGTCTTTTCAATGAGCTGGCAAACCGTTCAGCCACACGTGAATCAAACTCAGTCTGGTCACCCCTTACCGATGTGATCGAAGAAAAGGATCAGTTTCTGCTTCATCTTGATCTGCCGGGTGTCAAACTGGACGATATTAAAATTCATGTTCAGGATGGAAAGTTAACCGTTTCAGGAGAAAGGAAACTCGAAACTGAAACCAAGGGAAAAAACTACCATCGGATTGAAAGGTCCTTCGGAAGTTACTTCCGTTCATTTGAACTGCCCAAAAACATCAATCTTGATTCCATTCAGGCAGAACATAACAATGGACAGCTCACCATAACCCTGCCAAAAGCAGAGGAAGCAAAACCAAAAGAGATTACAATAAAAGTAAAGTAACCAAAAGCCAATAAACTCAATCAAAATCAAGGAGGACGCCATGTCACTTATTCGATGGAACTCAGGACAAGACCTTCTGAATTTTGAAAAGGAATTCAGGAGAGTTTTTGATCAGGTGAATCCGTTTGGAGAGAAAAACGCTGAAACTGATTTATATGAATCTTCCGTTTGGACACCTTTAACAGATATTCTGGAAGATCAGGATCACTTCTTTATAAAATGTGATTTGCCCGGAATCAAAAAGGAGGATGTTAAAATTCAGTTTGCCAATGGTAAACTCAGTATCAGCGGTGAACGTCAGGTTGAAAACGAAAAGAAAGACCGGAATTATCACCGGATTGAGCGTGTCACCGGGAAGTTTTTCAGATCCTTTCAATTGCCTGACCTGATTAATACTGACCAGATTACGGCCGAATTTGAGAATGGACAACTTACCATTTCCATTCCAAAGTCAGAAGCTGTAAAACCGAAAGAAATTCCGGTTTTAACTAGATGATAAATAAAAAGCCACCCCGATTGGAGTGGCTTTTTTATATAAATCTGAATGTCTCTGCATTCTCCGCGCCTCCGCGGTAGAATCCCCCATTATTTCAGGAAGGTGAGTTTTTTGGTCAGTCTCTGTCCTTCAAACTCAGTTACTATCATGTAAACACCCGATGGTATGCCATCTGTGGTGATGTTTTGGACATAATCTCTGCCCTTTTTCATGAATTCGTTTTTGAGAACTTTCACTTCCTGGCCAATCACATTGAACAACCGGATCGAAACATATCCATCCTTCGGAATATCAAAAAGCATT
Organism: Bacteroidota bacterium; assembly: GCA_017303995.1. GTDB lineage: Bacteria > Bacteroidota > JABWAT01 > JABWAT01 > JABWAT01 > JAFLBE01. Next base: position 26,203 of record JAFLBE010000025.1, read on the forward strand.
TTTGCTTCCGGATTAAAAGGATTTGGATAAATTGAACTGATCTGGAATTCAACAGGAGGTTCATAATCAGGTTGTTGAGGTTTTCCATCTGTTGGAATAACGGATAGAACCTTATGTTCGGTACGATTTCCATCAATACTAACATCAACCAGTTTGTAATAGTACGTCACGGAATTAATGACCTGAGGATCAGTCAGCGAATATTTGCCTCCCTGATCTCCTTTTCCACGAAGTTCACTTTTTGAAGTATAGCTGGCAACCAGTCTGAAATCAGATTTTTCTCTTGCCGACCGATAAATTTCAAATCCAGCATGATTGAGTTCTGATGCCGTTTCCCAGTTTAAGGTCACTTTTTTATTACCGGGAGTTGCAGACCAGGATAGTAATTCAATCGGAAGTGGTGAATCACCGTCACCAATTGTCCAATCAGAAAACGTTGTTGTGGTAAAGGTTATACTTCTGGGGTTTGTGAAAGTGCTGAACGGCCCGGCATGATTAATATAAGTATTGCCACCATCCTCTGATCTGAAAACAAATAGGTCAACCAAATTCAACCCATTATCATCACCAAAAGGCCAGGTGAGAGTTACCTCAACAGCACTGCCCGGTGGGGTTGTTGGTGTTATGGTCCATTGACGATTTAAACCAACTCCATTAACGGCTGTTCCAGTCCTGCGTGTAATGGTGGTAACACCCAGGTTGTTTCCGTTCGGATTGATTGTTAGACCAAGACCATTGATATCAATAGGAGCTCCACCACTTAAGGCTGGATTGGTTGTCACGTTGCCGATGACATATTCGGTTAAAGTTTCAGAAAGTGTACCACTTGAACCCAAATCAATGGTATTTGATCCTGTTGTCACGGTTGCACTGACTGTTAATGTACCGGTAACATCCAAATCTCCTGTCAGGGAAGTTGGATTTGTATAGGTTACATCATTAACAGTTCCGGAAGTCGGCGGCCCAACTGTATAGGAATAATTTGAACCACTATTAGTATTCGATTTAATAGTAATCATATCTGCATCACTCCATGGAGTTGATACAGTTGTGGTGAGTGCGTAATAGGAAACAACCGTTCCTTCAACCTGTGCCGGAATTATTGCAGTTGCTGAGGCACCAGTAACCGAGGCAAGAACGGCATCAGAAGAGAACCATCCATCAGCGGTATACCTGATATACACATTTTCTTCTGCAGATTTGCTTCCGCTCAGCGTTACCGTAATGGAAACTGCATCGTCAGGAGTTGGTGTTTCGGCAGGAACAGAAACTGAAGAAATCGTAACCGGATCACCAGTAGTTTCCATAAAAATGGCTTCGGTATTGGTATAGCCAATATCTTTCCAGTTCATAGTGTACCATTTATCATTTACAACTGTAATGGAGTTATTTGGATCTGCACCAAAAGTGTAGGTCTGTATTGTATTCATTGAAACATTGGTTCCTGTCCATTTGTTATTCCATGGGCTACCAGTAGGGCCCGATGTAAACAGGAATTCATAAGTACCGCCTGTTACGTCACCACCAGATGCAGCAACCTTTATGGTGGTTGAATAACGTCGCGTTCCAGTAGTTTTCAGCGTGACTTGTCCAGAAACCTGAGTTAAACTTCCGAGTGCTGAGCCAGTAGCAGGCGGATTTGTATAGCTATTCCATGCGCCAGGTAAATTCAATCCTTCCGGCTCCCAAATTTGCGGAGGAGCAAGAACACTTTGTGCCGTTGGTGTTTCAATTTGAGCAAATACCAGAATTGGGGTAAGTGCAAATAGAATCGTTAACATTTTTTTCATAGATACCTCCCGATTATAAAAAGAATAAAGTAACAAAAAGGTCTGTTAATCTCAATATAACAAGACAATATTTTACAATTAAGTTGAAAAACTATTGTGGAATCTAATTGGGAAAATGAACCTTATCAACCGGGGCTAAAATCATATCACCCCGTCAGCTGACGGGTTTAGAATTCCATTAACCATTTACCATTGATCATCCCGAAAGTGTTCGGGATCTTCGCTTCGCTCGATTAACCATTATCTTCTTTGTCCTTTTTCCTGCAAATAAAAAAGCCACCCCGAATGGAGTGGCTTTTTAAATTTCACTGCCCTAAAAGAACCCCGGGCGATAAAACTCCCCCGTTATTTAAGGAAGGTAAGACTCTTGGTTAATCTCTGACCGGCAAACTCAACTGAAACCATGTAAACGCCTGACGGAAGTCCATTTGTAGTAATGTTTACAACCTTTTCACGGCCTTTTTTCATGATTTCATTTCGGATTACCTGAACTTCCTGTCCAATCACGTTATACAATCTAATCACGACCAAACCATCGCTTGGTAAGTCAAATACCAGATTCGTTGTTGGGTTGAACGGATTCGGGTAGATGGAACTGATTTTAAAGGTAATCGGAACAACGAACCCTGGTTGAACAGGTTTTCCATCTGTTGGAATAACGGTAAGAATTTTGTGTTCTTTACGCTTTCCGTCAACACTTACATCTACCAGTTTATAATGGTAGGTTTCCATGTTAAGTACCGATTGATCAACAATGGAATACTTCCCGCCTGTATTTCCCTTAGGTTTAAGTTCATTTGATGAAATATAACTTTTAAATAACCGGAAGTTTTCCTTTGTGGTTGTTGACCGGTAAATCTCAAATCCATCATGGTTCAGCTCGGATGCCGTTTCCCAATTCAAAGTTACTTTCTTGTTTCCTGGTGTCGCAGTCCAGGATAGCAATTCAATTGGAAGTGGAGAATCACCATCACCAACTGTCCAGTCAGAGAATGACGTTGTTGTGAAACTCAGTGATCTGGGATCAGTTCCGGTACTTAGCGGACCTGCATGCATCTGCCAGGTAGCGCCATTGTCTTCAGATTTGTAAATAAACAGGTTACCCAGATTCAATCCGTTGTCATCTGAAGAAGGCCACGTAATAGTTACGTTAACTGCACTGGAGGGCTGACTGTTTGGTGTTATGGTCCACCGGCGGTTAAGGCCAACACCAAGAACGGATGCTGCAGAGCCTGTTCTGCGGGTAACAACGGTTGAACCCATCACATTTCCATTCGGATTAATGGTAAGTCCAAGACCGGCAATACCGACAGGGGAACTACCGTTGAGTGTTGGGTTTGCGGTTACTGTACCGATAATGTAATTGGTTGTGGTTTCACCTGAAAGTGAACCTGTTGCACCCAGATTGATCGAATTGGAACCGGTATTCAGGCTTGCACCTGAAATGAACAGTGTTCCTGAAATGGTGAGGTTGCCGGTAAGTGTTGTGGGATCAGTTACCGTTACATTCGAAAATGAACCGTTTGTTGGATTGGGTTGAGACGGTGGAAAGCCCAGGTCAGAAAAAGTGTCGATGTTATAAACATCCCATTCTACAGAAGGGTCAAAAACGTTGGAGCCGTTTGAATCTCCGGTTGTGACAGTAATTTTTCTTCTTAGAGTCTTATCAAGTGTGGAAACTCCACCTGAAATCCATTGGGTTCCAGGATCTGTTCCAATCTGACCAATTACGTCTAGAATGGTGGAACCGGACTTAAGTACAAGAGCATCATCTCCATTGAAACCAGTTACACCAGATGTTATATCAGCCAAAGCTAAAAGTCCACCACCGGCGCTTGCATTGACAATAACATACACGTCATTGGGAGCCAATGTTCCTGTCAAATTTAGTGTGGTTGAAACTGTAGCTGACCCATTTGTATAAAGTTCAACTTGGTAAGAACCCGCGGTGAAGTCAATGGTTGATTCTGAATTATTGTAAATCTCAATTGCTTTATTGTTGGAAGATCCTTCAACATATTCAGAGAAAAAGCCAGCAGGAGTAGCTTCGATAACTGCAGTAAAAGTTACACCGCTTGCGGTCAGATTGCCTCCGGAATAATCGTCAATTTCAGCCTGATTCACCGAAATCTGAAGATCAGTGTCATTGGCATCATAATCTGTAGTTCTGTTGGCAGTAATGGTAATTGTCGCATGGGTATCATCAACACGAACAGGGCTTCCGAAGGTAACTCCGGCAGGTTGGTTAGAAATTGTCCAGTTTGCAGGTGTGAGAGAACTAACCAAAGTTCCACCAACGATGGTGATTGTGAGTACTTCACTGCTTTCTGCACCTTCGGTAATTGATCCATCGTCAGCAATAGTAATACTTTCTGCATCATCAGAAGCTGTGAAAGTAAATCCGGAATTGGCAGTTACCGATCCTGAAGCTGTAACAACCAGTTCAGCATGATCAATGGTCACGATCGGACTGAAATTGGTGTCATAATCGGTTGTCCGGTTTCCTGAAAGTGCAATGGTAGCCTGAGTATTACTTACCCTTGTCAATGTCCCTTTGGAAACACCAGCAGGAAGGTTAGTTACTGTCCAGTTGCCGGTTGTGAGTGAAGGTTCAAAGGTATCGTTTGTTAGATTAACAGTTATGACTGAAGCATCTTCAGAAGATTCTGTTGCAGAACCGGATAAGGTAATTGATGCATTGTCATTGTCAGTGATCGTCAAAGTGTGAGTTGTTTGGGCACCCAAAGTTGCAGAAGATCCACCCGTTACGTTTTGAAGCGTGAACCCAAGAGTTTCACTGCCTTCCATTACAGCATCATCGGTAACAGTTAAGGTAACGGTTTCAGATGTTGAAGAACCAGCGGGAAAAGTAACGGTTTGAGTTGTATACGTATTGATATCTGCAGCAGAACCGGTACCACTGGTAAGGGCAACTTCAACTGTTGTTGCAACCGATCCGCTCGGATTGGCAATTGACACAGTCAGATCGATAGTTCCCCCTGATTCTGCAACGGATGATGTTGCAGCGCTGAATTGAACGGTGGTGGGCGTTGAAACAGAACCCTGCAAACTGGATTCTACTGGCGTTCCGGTTGTAATTCCGGTTGTGGCAACAGGTGTTACTTCAAAGGAAATATATTTTCCATTATCACCGGAAACCAGTGTGTAGGTCGATGAAGTTGCTCCACCAATTGCGGCTTTGTTTGTTCCGGAACCGTCATCACTGCTGTACCATATAAAAGTTGAAGTTCCTTCAACATCAGATTCAGTATCTGAATAAGTATAACTTCCGGTTAAAAGTTGGCCGACATTTAAAGTTCCTGAGAAGGCTACACTCGTGGCAACAGGAGCATTATTGACTGGTCCAGCTGGAGTAACAACTGCCCAGGTGGTTCCAATTTTAAGCTCATCAATGTCTGTAATTGGCGTTTCAGTCGCAGAATCCTGACGCAGGAAAAATCGGTTAACAAGAGTTAGGTCTGTTCCCGCAGTATTAGTTACAGTGACGTCCGGAGTCGGTTCGCTTCCAGCACCAAAGGTTCCCTGTGCCGGATTCACCCACAATTTTACCACATCATTTCCAATTCCTGCTATCAGTTCATAGGAACCAACAACCAGAACGGTGGATCCAACTGTATAGGTACCGGATGCATAGGTGGCAGTTCCTGTAATGGGTGCGATACCAATGTTATAATCAGAGCCGCTTGATTTTAACCACATAGTGGCACCAAAATTACTGGTACTGCTGGCAAGACCTGCCAGATAACCACCGCCAGTATTCAGGCTACCCAGATCAGTTACGTTCATCATGAAGGAGAAATAAACAGTTCCTGAAGATTTTGAGGTAAAGACTCTGTTGTAATCGGTTCCGGTTCCACCAAAAGAAACCTTATTTCCGGCAGAAGCCTGAAATCCATTGACAGAAAGACCACCTGAAGTAACGAAAATACTATCTCCAGTGTTAAATTTTGTCCATACATTCCCGGATTGGACCGACAGACCATTGGTACCATTAGCTACATAATCAAAAGGTTCATCAAAAATCAGTGCCGGTAATCCAGTCACCGCACCCTGACGGGTAGAAGCCACGGCTGTTCCGGTTGTGGTTCCGACAGAAGCAACCGGGGTTACTTCAAAGGAGATAAACTTATTTACATCGGAGGTGGTCAGTACATAAGTTGAGGAAGTTGCTCCGCTGATAGCGGCCTCGTTGGTTCCGCTTCCGTCATCACTGCGTAACCAACGGAAGGTAGATGTTCCCTCTGGATTGCTTTCAGTATCAGAATAGGTGTAAGAACCGGTCAGTGTCTGACCTTCAGACAGTGTACCGGTAAAATTCACTGATGAAGCAACTGGGGCATCATTCGGTAATGCAGCAATTGCGCCTTGAAGGGCAGATTCAACCGGAGAGCCGGTTAACGTACCGGCAGTTGCAACAGGGGTAACTTCAAAGGAAATATATTTACTGATATCTGCAGCTTGCAATGTGTAAGTAGAACTGGTTGCACTTCCGATTGCTGTTTTTCCATTTCCAAGACCATCGGTACTTCTGTACCATTTAAAAGTTGAGATTCCTTCCGGATTGCCTTCAATATCAGAATAAGAATAAGATCCGGTTAGCAATTGTCCTTCTGTTAAAGTCCCGGAAAATGTTACAGAAGAAGCAACTGGTGAGTTGTTGGAAGCAGCCTGAACCGCAGATACATTGATCGCTGATTCAACAGCTGTTCCGGTTGCCGTTCCGGTCGACGCAACCGGAGTTACCTCAAAAGAAATAAATTTGGTAACATCACCAGCCTGAAGAACATAAGTTGAGGAAGTTGCACCGCCGATTGCGGCTTTTCCTGAACCGGCACCATCGTTGCTGCGATACCATTTAAATGTAGATGTACCTTCTGGATCTGATTCGGTGTCCCCATAAGTATAGGCACCTGTAAGTGTTTCACCTTGTGTCAGGGTTCCAGAAAAGGAAACTGCGGAGGCAGTTGGGGCATCGTTAGGAACAACAAAAGTTGCATTTATTGAGATATCATCAATAGTTAATTGATGATCAGTCCCAGCATCATTCAAATCTTCCCACCTTAACATAATTTCCGAACCGGGTGCAATGGTTACTGAAATTGTTGCATTTATTCCAACTACCCTATTTGCCACTCCATTCCCATCTAATGCTGTTGCAGTAGTTGCTCCAACAATCGGACTTGTAAATATTGACGAAGCAGAAGTCCAAGAACCTGATGTTAAATCTGTGACGGTTGCTCCAGTCTGATAAGTGAGTGTAAGATTTTGGGAAGCAGCATTATTTTCCTTTCTCCATTCTTCACCTGTCCAAGTCACTTGAAGCGAAGAGATATTGGTTGTTCCATTATTTTTAATTCTGAACCCTAAATAACCCTTTCCAGTGCTTGCAGCTCCAAAAAAAGTATTTGATGCTGCAAAACCAACAGCCCTATCTGAAGCTGATGCCGTTCCAAAAGAATAAAACCCAGCGGTTGTTGTTGATCCTGTATTGGTGCCATAAGTAGTGATTGAGGCTGTTGCATCAGTTTTTACATACCACCCAGACAATGTTGAATTTTCCGTCCAAGTAATTCCAGATCCTGTGTTGGCAAGGGAATTAAAATCTTGAGTAGAAGTATTTACACCATTGGTAAGTGAAACCTGTCCCCAAACACTCATCCCAACAAGCAAACTTGCAATTAACAGTAACCCTTTTTTCATACGCTTATTCCTGATTTATAAATTTTCGAACTTAAAAAACTCCATCCGGTGGGTTTGGTACCAGATTTTACAAAAAATCAACATGCAAAAGTACACGTTTTTTTACCCCAAGCAACCAAAATTCCAATTTCACCACATAATTTAAAGAAAGTCACCTTAAAGCCTTTCATTATAGTGGTTTAGGCATAAAGGCAATGGAAACAAGGAGTTAACAAACAGAAGTCAGAAGATAGTAGGTAAATACAGAAACCACCCCGTCCCGTTGGGACACCCCTCCTTAAAAAGGAGGGGAACTTTAATTTCTACTGTCTACTACCTACTCCCTACGACCTACCAGTTTGTGATTCCAGAAATTCAGATAAATCTGCTCCCAGCTTTGTGATTCTGCATAGGTTCTTGCCGCTTTCGACATTTCTTTTCTTTTCACGTCATCAGTAAGAAGATCTATCAAAGCAGTTGCAAGCTCATCCGTGTTTTTAGCATGGGTGACGATGCCTGTAATTCCGTCCTGAACAATATCTTTCGGACCGCCAATATTGCTGACGATGGCCGGAACACCGCTCGCGAGTGATTCCAGAACCACATTTCCAAACGTATCAGTCGTGCTGGGGAAGAGAAAAACATCTGCAGAGGCAAAACTTTTATACAACGATTCTCCGCCCATGAATCCGGTAAAAACGGTGTTCGTATCTTTCAGTTCAGATTTCAGTTCTTTCAGATACGGTCCGTCACCCACAATCACAAGAGAGGCAGACGGAACTGCTTTATGGACTTTTTTCCAGACTTCAGGCAGCAGATCAAGATCTTTTTCCTTCGCAACCCGACCAACATAAATGACTTTTTTTCCGCCATTCAGACCAAAACTGTCAAATGCATGTTTCACTCTTTTGGTCGGTGAGAAGGATTCCAGATCAGTTCCATGCGGAAACAGGAACATTTTGGTGGGATCAATTCCCTTCCTCACCAGCTGATTCCGGTAATGGGAACTAGGCACGTAAACGAGATCAGCCTGATCATAAAACCAGGTCATGTACTTCCAGGCCACTTCTTCCATGGCTTTGTCATCGGTGTAATACCGCACATACCCGGGAAAATCAGTGTGATAAATCATTGTGATTCTCAGATTGAGCAGTTTTGCAGCCCATAAGGCAGCAAGTCCGACCGAACCGGGAGTAGAGATGATAACTTCGGTAAACCCTTCCTTTTCGAAATATTGCACCATTTCAAGAAACGGCGGGAAGGCAATCGTAAACGAATCATTTTGCGGAAGTTTAAAGTCACCGACCGGAGTAAAGTTTTTCAGCGGGAGTCCGTGATCCTGAATTTCTTCGTTGGTACAGGTGACGATGACAAGCTGATGTTTATGCTTCAACCCGGCTTCCACCATTTTCCTGATCACGACAGCAACGCCGTTCACATCGGTAAACGTATCGGTCACCCAGGCTTTTTTCGGATTCGAGTAAAAATCCAGATCTTTTCTGAGGTATTTTTTGCTGACGGTCCGGAAGAATTCACGGCTCTTGTTATAGTTAAGAAAGGAAATGAGATATGGAACCATTCCGATTCCGACAGGAACGATTGAAGAAAGACTTTGAATGGATCCGAAAATGGATCCTTCTGAAATTTTATTGATGGCTTTGCGGGTAAATCTGAACAGCAATTCGTTCGTCACCCGGTTGGCAACTTCAAAGGTTTTGGCATTCAGTTGCCGTTTTTTTTGCGGATCGAGAATGTTTTCATCCTTCCCCCACTCTTCATTCAGATGAGTAAGATTCGTCATCAGGTATTGTTTAAAATCCTGCTGTGATTTTTTCCCACGAAGCCGGTTGATGACAAACGTCATTTTATCCCGGAACGAGATGGAAGCTTCTTCACTTCCGACAAATCCGCCGACTACATTCATGGCATTACCAAAGCCTCCGCTTGATCCCTTTCCGGCAAAATACTTATTTCTGTAGTAGGAAAAAATCGTATAGTAGAGTCCGTGGGCAAAACTGACTGAAGTTTCCGGAATACAGGTGGCATCCGAGTGTTTTTCTTCAATTCCGAGTAAAAAATCAGGAACGGTTTCGGCATCTTTTACAAACGTGTAACCCCGGGCGATGAACAATCCGCTGTGATCATCAGATCCGCCTGTGTACCCTTTTTGCCAGCCGGCTGGTGCGATTGGGAGTCCGGTATGATCGGCAAGGATACGGTCATATACTTCGGGTGTGAGTGCCCGTGTAACATCCCGAATCAGTTTATTTTCGATGGCATTGCTTTGTCCGTTTGCCACTTCAAGCACATCAAAAAGAAGTAAACATTTCTCAAACGTTTCAATCGTCAGTTTCCCGGCAACATTATATAAAGGATGGGCACAGGAATGGACGATTTTTTCCTGACGGAGATAACCAAGCAGATCGTAGACATTTTCACGGAGATGATCGATGTCGGCAAATTGTTTTTCAGAAATACCGTAACAGGGAACGTGAATGGCACAGCCGTCTTCAGGAAACCAGGTCGTGGCTTCTACACTGATAAAAGCATCAGGGTGATGGGCAATTTCAAGTGCACCGTTGATGGTATCATGATCGGTAATCGTGACAAAATCCATTCCACGCCGTTTGGCTGATTCGTAAAGGAAAGCGGGTTGGGTGTAGGATTCAGGTGCACCGATTTGCCGGAGCAGCCATTCTGAAGGTTTGTCACTGTATTTGGAGTGGATGTGCAGATCTGCTTTTTTCAGCATAATTCCTTTTTAAATTCTTTTACCACGAAGGACACGAAGGAAATTCAATGAGCACGAAGAAATTTCCATTTATTATTTAGTACCAATAATTTTTATTCTAAAAGACTTTGTAACCTTTTGAAATTAAACTTTGTGTGCTCTGTGGTTAACGCATTTTGGTATTTTCACCTGCAAAGTTCGGGAAGGGGTTTTACCTGAATGCGAAGGGGATGTTAAGGATTGATGAAGAAAGATGAAAATTCAAAGAACAGCTTGCCAATAACCGTATTCTTATGATCCCCGTCAACAAATCAGCCTGCTTTATCTCTGGTTTGATCTTCAGCACGTCAGGTCAACCTGATTTTCCTGATTTTTGCATCTGTAAGAACATCCCGGAACAAGGAAACCAAAATGTCTGCCACCTGCGAAAATTGCATCCACTCTACATTTACGACCGGTTCGTTTGACCGGTGCAAACTTGCAGAACAATTGAAAGATAAACCTGCCGGACTTACTGGCGAACATTATTACGCGGTAAAACCTTACTTTTATTTTCAGGTTCACCGGAAGGCAAGCTGTGCTCAGTTTGAAGAAAAACTAAAAGCACCCGTTTTACTTTGGGGACAGAAAAGTCAGATCAAAACCTGATTTTGAATTTCAACATTTTGTATTAATAAAAAAGCCAGTCCTGCGACTGGCTTTTTTATTGCGGAAAAGGGGGGATTCGAACCCCCGTTACCATTACTGGTAAAACGGTTTTCGAGACCGTCGCGATCAACCACTCTGCCACTTTTCCTGAGACACATTTTTAATCATTCAAATCACAAACAACAAACTTTTTCCATTGTGGAAAAGGGGGATTCCCCAAGACACGCTTTGCGGGTCGACGGGTCCGCGTCAGTCTACTGACTGACTTGGAGAACCCAAGCCGTTACCATTACTGGTAAAACGGTTTTCGAGACCGTCGCGATCAACCACTCTGCCACTTTTCCTGAGACACATTATTAATCATTCAAATCACAAACAACAAACTTTTTCCATTGCGGAAAAGGGGGATTCCCCAAGACACGCTTTGCGGGTCGACGGGTCCGCGTCAGTCTACAGACTGACTTGGAGAACCCAAGACGTTACCATTACTGGTAAAACGGTTTTCGAGACCGTCGCGATCAACCACTCTGCCACTTTTCCGGGGTTGTTAAATTCAGAATGACAAAAATCGGGTATTTCAGTCGGTAAGGCAAAGATTCCCTCTGAAATAATTTAAAAACTACTGATTCTTTGCCTGCCTGCTTTCAATCAAGTAATTCAGTTGGTATCGTTTTCTTTATTTTCTCTGCCTGATCTGCCGTGAGCAGGGTTTTCATTTTCAAAACAGGCTTTTTGTAGGAAGCATCAAGCCTCATTTTCTCATATACTTTCCCGTTGATATAAAACAGAATACTTTTCCTTTTTTTGCCTTTTGCCAGCGTGTTCAGTTTTTTAAGTCCGACTTTGGTGAGGGTCAGTGAAAGCTGAACATCTTCAGTTTTGTTTTTGATAAACTCAACTTTTTCAAGATCTGAATTTTCAAGCTGGACAACCGGATCAAGAATCAGAACATCATTTTTTCCCTGAAGATCCTGAATCAGGGAATCATCCAAACCGTCAGCTGATTTTGCTTCCAAATGAATACGAAAGACAAACGGATCAGGTTTTGCAACTTCCGCAACAGGTTCAGGTTTTGCAACCGGTTGGGGGGATTGACAGGCTGCCAATCCAACAATAGCTAAACCTAAAAATAATAATCGCTTATCCATCTTTACTCCGTCATCATCGCCAGATAGCTTTCAGGTATATTCGTTGCTTTTCCAGACTTGTCAACAAAAACCAGAACAGAATCCGCTGTGTGAATCAGTTCATTCTTCTGGTTGAACAATTCGTAAGAGATTGTCATGGCAACTCTTTTTTTGGATGAAATCCAGGTGTGGATCGAGATTTCATCATCCATGTAAGCCGGTTTTTTAAATTCCATGTGGACGGAAGCCACTACCGGAACCGCAGATTGTTTCAAAAAATCATCAAAGCTCATTCCCTTTTCTTTCAGGAAAAAAACCCGGGCAGATTCGAGCCAGTTCAGGTAAACCGCATTATTCACATGATGAAAAAAATCAAGTTCGTACGATTGAACTGTTGTTTTGAAAATGATCGTATCTGAAATCCGGTGTTTTAAACCATCCATTTTTTGAACCAACCCTTTGATATAAATAAATAGGAAACCAAGGAACCCAGAATGACGCCGGTCAGATCAGAAACCCAATCGAGTAAATCCATAAAACGGCCAGGAATAAAGTCCTGGTAAACTTCATCAAAACCGGCGTAAGCAGCACCTAAAACCCACACCAAAATAAAAAGCCGGGAAAGTTTCATCTCTGACTTTTCAGTATTTCCCCACCGGAAAAGCAGAAAGCCCAGACCGAAATATTCCATCAGATGAAGCAATTTATCGGGAGACAGCTGCACGACATGAGGCAAATCAGGTGCAGGAATTGAAGATAAAGTCGTAATAATCAGTAAATAGATAAAAACGGGAATCCGAAAAAACCAGACACTTTTACTCATTCATCAAATCCATAATCGCAGCAGGAATAAACTCAATCAGTTTCGAGGCGGTAAGTCCGTATTCAGTGGTTTCTTTCACCGCAAGATCAGCAGCAAGTCCGTGAAGAAAAACTCCATCCGCAGCGGCATCTTCAAGAAAAGAACCCTGGGCAATCATGCTGGCGATAATACCCGACAACACATCACCGGTTCCGGCAGTTGCAAGTCCGGTATTTCCGGTCGGATTCACAATCACCAATCCGCCAGGGGAAGCAATCAGCGTATGAGGTCCTTTCAGAATCACAACCTGCTCAATTCTCGCAGCAAAATCACGGACCACATCAATCGGATTTTCCATGACTGCTTCTACTGAAAGTCCGGTCAGGCGGCAAAATTCACCAAGATGCGGAGTTAAAATCAACGGGGCTTTTACTTTTTTGAAAAGATCGTCAAAACCGGAAAAGGCAAATAAGCCATCCGCATCCAAAACCACAGGAAGTTCTGCTTCCAGAACCAACTCACGAACAAACTGCATGGCTTCTTCACTTCTGCCAAGACCCGGACCGACAACCAGGCAATCTGCTTTTTCCATCCGTTCACTGATGGGAGCTGAATCGAGAATCGACCGGTTCCATTCCGCAGGAAACACGAGCGCATCTGTTAATTGTGCAGCAACAAGCGGATAACTGTTCCGGGCCGTCACAACCGTCACCATTCCGCAACCCGACGCATATCCGGCTTTGGCAGTCAGAACAGGTGCACCATGCATGCCCGGTGAACCACCAAAAATAACAACATGACCCGCATCGTATTTATGCATGGTTTTTAAACGGGATGGGAAAAAGGAAGCTACATCGGGTTTGGTGTTTAAACTAACTTTGGTCTGATTCAGCAATCTGGCAGGAAGGCCGATTTCGATGAGTTTCACGTCACCTGTATAAACCGGACCATCATTTACAAAATATCCTTGTTTATAGGCGCCAAGGGCAAACGTTAGTTCGGCTTTTACACAGGTATTCGAGATTTTACCGTTATCAGGATTGAGTCCGGTAGGAAGGTCGACAGAGTAGGTTGGTGACGGATTTGCATTCATCCATTCAACTGCACTGAAAATGAGCGGGTTAAGTTCAGATCCGGTCGCACCAGTACCCAGAATGGCATCAATATTCACATCAGAGGGAGCCAATTCCCAGATTTTTGATGAATCTGAAAGCGTGGTAATGCTCAATTCCTGATCCGGATCCAGCTCAGTAAGTTTGGTCAGGATGTCATACTGCCGGCGGGCATCAATTGAAAGCTGATCAAAGGGAAAAAGTAGGATGACAACAACTTTCCACCCTTTTGAAACGAGTTCCCTGGCGATAACAAGTCCGTCACCGCCATTATTTCCTTTTCCGCAGAAAAGAGTGGCAACCGGAAATTTGATATCAGAGTGGATCGAATGGATGAGGCTGGCAACACCCCGTCCTGCATTTTCCATTAAAACGAGGGAAGGAATTCCGATGTCCTGGATCGTTTGCCGGTCGACCTCCCGCATCAGACCTGAAGACAGGATCGGTTCCATAAATTAACTTACCAGAGTGAGGTGATCCAGCCTGTGAAGACCGGGGGGTAAATGCCCGAAACCAGAATGATCACGGCTGCGAGGATTAATCCGGTCAGTGCAAAAGCACCGGCGGGATTGGCAATCACTTCAGTCGATTCTGGCCGGGTGTAGAGAGAAAGGATAATTCTGAGATAATATCCGACGGAAACCATCGAAGTTACAACGCCAAGAATGACAAGACCAAGATGTCCGCTTTCGTAGGCGTTAAGGAAAACAAGATACTTCCCAACAAATCCACCCATCGGGGGAATTCCCATCAGGGAAATAACCGCAATTGTTAAAATCACGCCTTCCGTCCGGTGAGAGAAACCAAGTCCTTTGAGAGAGTCAAGGGTAACCGGATTGCCGTCTTTTTCAAGATAGCCAACAACTGCAAAGGCGGCGAACGTGGTAATTCCGTAAACGAAAACATAGTAAGCCAATGCCTGATACCCGTCGGTGGTTTGTGACAATAATGCCAGCAGTAAATACCCGGCGTGGGCAACAGACGAATAACCCAGAATCCGTTTCACGTTGGTTTGGGCGAGAGCTGTTACGTTACCAATAATCATGGAAAGTGCAGCTACGACCGCAACAACGGCAGCCCATTTGGCAGACGGAACCGGGAATAATTTCATTGAAACCAGAGCCAGCGTCATAAAGGTTGCCATTTTACCGCCGGTTGCCAGAAATGCGCTTGAAACGGTTGGTGCACCCTGATACACGTCAGGTGCCCAGAAGTGGAACGGAACTGCTGAAACTTTAAAGAAAAATCCGGTGAGCATCAGGCCGATTCCAACCCAGAAAAAGGCACCAGGAGTTTGTGATGCCAGATAGTCAGCTATGCGGGTCAGATTGGTTGTGCCGGTTGCGCCGTAAATGAGAGCAATGCCATATAAAAGAAATCCGGCAGCAAAAGCACCGATCAGGAAGTATTTCATGGCAGATTCGTTGGAACGAACATCCTTGCGTTTCAGTCCGGCCATGGCGTAAAACGGGATAGACATGGTTTCGATACCGATGAAAACCATAATGAGGTCATTGGCTGAAACCATCATCAGCATACCGGTAATAGCAAAAGCCTGAAGGGCATAAAATTCGCCCAGATAAATGCCATCTTTCTGAAGAAGATTTGCAGAGATCATTGAATGAAGAAAAGCAAGCACAAGAATCATAATTCCGCCAACCACAGCAAACGAACCGGTGTTCACCATTCCGCTGAAAGCAGAAGCAGATGGCACGGTGACAAACGTCAGCGCCAGAAAAGAAATCAGATACCCTGAACCGGCAACCCAGGGCAGCATTTTGCTCTGAACTTTCGATGCAGACATCATCATGAGAACGATTGCTGAAAGCAGAACAATCAGAACCGGTGCAACGGACAGTGTGTCCCTGAGAAGCAGATTAAGATCAATTGGCATGGTGAAAATCCATGTTACTTAAGTAAATTTTGAACAGTAGTCAGACTGAGATCCATGATGCCGGAAGGAGCAACTCCAACCCAGACGATCAGGACAAGAAGAACAGAAACAGCAACGGTTTCCTGAACCGTGAGTTCAGCGAAGGAAACAGCAGAATCAGATTCACCGAAAAACAAACGGCGGTAAGGAGCCAGCATATAGGCAGCAGCCAAAACCACCCCTAAAGTTGCAAGGCCGGTAATCACATACGGAATTTCAGGGGAACGGAAGGCACCGATCAGAATATTGAATTCACCGATAAATCCGTTCAGACCGGGAAGACCGATGGAGGACAGCATGGCAATCATGAAAACGGTTGCCAGAACCGGGGCTTTATCGGCAAGTCCTGAAAGTGAATCGTAAGCAGAATTCCGTTTGTCGATGAAACTCAGCAGCAGAAAAATGGCTCCGGTACTTACACCGTGATTCACCATCTGAATGGCAGATCCCTGCAACGCCTGAGACGTTCCGGCAATAATTCCCAGAATGATAAATCCCATGTGCGACATAGATGAAAAAGCCACAATTTCCTTGATTCCCTTCCGGGTGTAGGCAATCCAGGCTGCGTAAATAATTCCGGCAACTGCAAGAATGCTAAGCAAAAGTGCATATTGGGTGACGGCCTGATCCATAAAAAGAAATCCGAAAACCAGCATTCCGTAAGTTCCCATTTTGGCCATCACGCCAGAGAGCATGATTAAACCGGCCCAGGGTGCCTGAGTATAGGTTTTAGGTAACCAGGCATGAAGCGGGAAAATGGCTGCTTTGATACCGAAGGCAGCAAAGACAAAAAAGAAAACCCAGGAAGGAACTTGCTGTCCCTGAAGAAACTGACTTAAAATGTAAAAATCAGAAATAAAACTGATGGTTCCTGATGATGTGTAACTTGCCCCGGCAACACCGAGATACAGAACCGCAACCAAAAGCAGCAGTGAACCGGTCATCGTGAAAATGAAAAAGGTGATATTGGCTTTCACCCGTTCAGCACCGCCCCAGAGTCCGATTATGAAGTACATCGGGATGAGGGTTGCTTCCCAGAAAATGTAAAAGCTGATCAGATCCTTGGCAAGGAAAACACCAAAGAGAAATGCTTCAAGCAGAAGAAGATGAAAAACCATGCCCCGTGAAGGATGGGTTTCAGTTCCGGTCACGCCCAGAAAAACCACAAAACTCAGAATGGCAGTGAGCATAAGAAGCTGGGCAGAAAGACCATCCCAACCCAGTGTAACCGAAAGGTTCAACTGAGGCAGCCACAAAGCCGACCAGGTAAACTGGTACCCGGCATCAACCGGATTAAAAGAGGAAAGTCCGAACAGAACCAAAACCAGAACCGCAAGACTTCCCGTCAGGCTGATTCCTTTGATCAGGGCATAATTTTCTCTTCCGGCGAATAAAACCGCAATGGCGGTAACCAGAGGAATCAGTATCAGACCAAGAGACAGGATCGTATCCATTTACTCTCCGTTAAATAAACAGGATGAGGCTGATAACACCAACCACCCCAATGATAAAAAAGGTCACATAAGTCGGCGTATGACCGGTTTGAATAAACCTGATGAGTTCTGCTCCGCCCGAAACTGCTTTTGCCGTCCAGCCATAAAGCGGATAGAGAAGCCTATTTTCGAGATTGTTCATCAGGGAATTTGAAATCCAGGAATACGGTTTTACAATCACATTGTCATAGGTTTCGTCAACAAAGTATTTGTTGTATATCAGGTTATACACACCCGAAAACGAGGCTTTTAATCTGCCCACCGTTTCAAGATTGGTGGTGTACAATTTCCATCCGGCAAATAAACCAGCAATGGCAAGACCTGAACCTAAAGCCATCAACGCCCACTCGGTAAAATGACTGGCATGTCCTTCAACATTGATTACAGAAGGTTCCAGCCACGTGGTGATCCAGTTGGTAGGGGCAACAACGCCCGGCAATCCGAGAAAACCGACAAGCAACGCACCGGCAGCCAGAATCCACAAAGGCAACGTCATTAATGCAGGTGATTCGTGCGGATGGGTTTTGTGTGAATCAAACCGTTCTTTGCCGTAAAAGGTCAGGCTGGTTAATCTCATCATATAAATGGCGGTGAGCAAAGCACTGAAAATGGCAAGACCCCAGAGAATGTAATTTCCGGAGGCAAAGGTGCGGAACAGGATTTCATCTTTGGAGAAAAATCCGGCCGTCAGCGGGAAACCGGCAAGTGCAAAAGTGGCAATAAAAAAGGTAATATAAGTCTGCGGCAGATATTTTTTCAGTCCACCCATGTTCCTGATGTCCTGCTCATCGTGCATGGCATGAATAACCGAGCCGGAACCAAGGAATAGACAGGCTTTGAAGAAAGCGTGGGTAAACACGTGAAAAATAGCAATCGGGAAAGCCCCAACACCGGCAGCAAGAAACATGTAACCCAACTGGGAAACCGTTGAGTAAGCCAGCACTTTTTTGATATCGTTCTGGAAAAGACCAATGGTGGCAGCGAACAAAGCCGTCAATCCGCCGATAACCGCAACAATCATCATCAGTTCAGCATTGGCAGAGAACAACGGACTTAACCGTGCAACCATGTAAACACCGGCAGTCACCATTGTTGCCGCATGGATCAGGGCAGAAACCGGAGTCGGACCGGCCATGGCATCTGGGAGCCAGGTGTAAAGCGGAATCTGAGCGGATTTTCCGGTGGCACCGATAAAGAGAAACAAGCCGGCCCAGAATAAGGTGGACTCATCAAACAATCCCACATTGCTGTTGATGGCATCGAAACTCAGCGATCCGACCGTTTTAAAAATAAGGAACATCCCGATCAGGAAAGCGAAATCACCAATCCGGTTCATGACAAAAGCTTTGATCGCTGCATCATTTACAAACGCCTGTTTGTACCAGAATCCGATCAGCAGGTAAGAACAGAGCCCAACGCCTTCCCATCCGAGAAAAAGAAGGACAAGATTATCAGCAAAAACCAGATTCAGCATGGCGAAGATGAACAGATTCAGGTAGACGAAAAACCGCCAGAAACCTTCATCATGTTTCATGTAGCCGATGGAATAAACGTGAATCAGGAAACCGATGCCGGTTACCATGAGACCCATTAAAACCGAAAGTGAATCAATCTGATAGGCAATATTGATGTTGAGATCTTCAACCGAAAACCACCGGTAATAGGACACGATCGATTTATCTTCAGCAGACATGCCAAGAAAGATAAAGAGAAGAACCACAAACGGAACCAGGATGGCCAGACTGGCAAGCCAGCCGACAACCGGTTTCCGGGATTCACTTCTCCAGCCCAGCAGGTTGAAAAGTCCGAGAGCACCGTTTAACAGAAAACCTGCAAGCGGCAGAGCAATAACTAATCCGAATAACCCGATATTCATGTGGTTTACCAGCGTAAAAGATTAATTTCAGTGACGTCGGCAGTTTGCCGGTTCCGGAAGATGGAAATGACGATCGCCAGACCCACAGCCACTTCAGCAGCAGCAATGGCCATAACAAAAATCACCAGCATTTGTCCGGTAATATCATTGTGAAGACGTGAAAAAGCCACGAGAGCCAGATTCACCGAATTGAGCATGAGTTCAACACTCATAAAAATGGTAATGGCATTTTTCCGGGTAAGAACACCCAGAACTCCCATTGAAAACAGAATGGCACTCAGGGCAACGATTGCATCGATATGCTGATTCATCAATCCACCTTTTTCTTTGCAATGACCACGGCGCCGACAACGGCTGAAAGCAGAACCACCGAGATCATTTCAAACGGATATACAAAGTCACTGAATAAATATTTTCCGATTGATTCAACCGTTCCCAGTTCAGGGAAGGAAGCTCCGGTAACGCCTTTCGGGGCGATGGAAACAGAATCAAGCGAGAAAATGTAGGCAATTTCAAGCAGGAAAAGTCCGGTAAGCAGAACAGCAAATCCTTTTTTCAGATCAAACCGTTCGAACAGGGTCATGTCATCCTGCAGATTCAGCAGCATGATCACAAACAGGAAAAGCACCATAATGGCACCGGCGTACACAATCACCTGAATGATGGCCAGAAACTGGGCTTCGAGCATCAGATAGATAAAGGCAATACAGAAAAAATTCAGTACCAGAGATAAAGCACTGGTGACGGGACTCTTCCCGGTTATCACCAGAAGCCCTGAAATGATGGCTACCAGAGCCGTTATATAAAACAGGATATCAACAATCATTGGGCCGCTTTCACGAAAAATGTTGTTTTACAATATTGATAATTCCGGTGGTGATCATGTGAATGGCAATTGCCGCCAGAAACAGATTCATCACTTTGGCAAAGGCTGCTGAACCGGATTTCCCCATCAAACGGGACATATAATCCGAGTAATAAAAGACTGCAAAAACGATAATCATGTTCAGAAACAGTCCGATTGACGTCATGGCCAGCCCCTGAGAATCACTGAGTACAAGCAGTGACGTAATGGCTGTCGGACCTGCAATCAGCGGAATTCCAATCGGAACCACGCCGACCGTCATTCCCACCACACCTTCCTCCTTCGAAGAAAAAAGAAGATCGTAAATGGCCAGAACCAGCAGGATAATACCGCCGCCGATTCTCAGATCATCAACCGTAATACCAAGAACATTAAAAACCAGTTTTCCGGCCAGAAGCACAATCACACAAATGGCCAGAGCTGTTAAAGTCGACTGGGTGCCGAGCTTCCGTTTTTCCCGCAGGGTCATCCCGTTGGTCAGCGAAATAAAAATCGGTATAATTCCCAGTGCATCAAAGGCAACAAACAACGGAATAAAGGTCAGGTAAAGCGATTCCCACGAAAAATTCATACCCAAACCGTCCGTTCAGCAATCAGAATAACTTGTCGTAAATCAGTAACCAGCCTGCAGTAACCACAACGTTGATGAGTCCGAGCGGAAGCAAATATTTCCAGCCAAGTTCCATCAGGTGATTGTATTTGAATCTTGGTAAGGTCCAGCGAACCCACATAAAGAGAAACACGAACAGGCACATTTTCAGGATGAACATCAGAATCTGAAGTCCTGCAACCAGCCACTCATTTGCACCGGCCAGCCAGACACTGGAATAAGGAATCTGATATCCACCGAGATATAAAGTGGTCAGAATAGAACTGGCCACGATCAGGTGGGTATATTCTGCAAAGAAAAAGAGAGCAAACCGCATGGATGAATATTCGGTGTGGAATCCGCCGACGAGTTCCTGTTCAGATTCAGGTAAATCGAAGGGTAACCGGTTGGCTTCTGCAAAAGTAGCAATCCAGAAAATGAGGAATCCGAGTGGTTGTTTGATGATATTCCAGAGAAAAGGATTATCAGTCTGTGAATCCACAATGGAAACGACCGACATGGATTGTGTGATGAGAATAATCCCGACGACAGCAAGTCCCATGGAAAGTTCGTAGGAAATCATCTGGGCGGATGCACGCATCGACCCGAGCAAAGAATATTTGCTGTTCGATGACCAGCCGGCGAGCGTAACACCATAAACACCGATCGAAGTCACAGCCATCATGTACAACATCCCGATGTTGATATCGGCAATGTAAAATCCTTCAGCAATCGGAATCATGGCGAAGGTGATAAACGCCATAATAACAGAAATACCAGGAGCAAGTGTGTGAATAAGCTTGGTGGCCTGAGTTGCAATAATTTCTTCTTTAAGAAGCAATTTCAGAATATCAGCGAAAGGCTGAAGCAATCCGTACCAGCCCACACGATCAGGGCCTACACGGTTCTGCATTTTGGCGGCGACTTTCCGTTCAAAGTAAACGGCATAGGCAACGAAAAGGAAAAGGCTTCCGAAAATACAAACAGTTAAAACAAGGTGACCGAAGAGTTCAAGTTTCATGACAGGACGGCCTCCGTTTTAGCTGAAGAAGTCAGTTGTACACCGGCAGTACCGATTTTTTCATAAGTCACATCTTTCAGAACGGTGATTTCAGAAGCTGCCTTGCTGAAAATCTGTTCCGGCGATTTAAAGGAAACCTCAACACCAACGGCTGAAGCAGCTGATTCAAGCACTTCCCAGGTGGGTTTAGCATCGGTGACGTGGGTCGGTTGTGCCCATTTGTCGTACTTCCAGGCGTGTTTATCCCAGCGTGATAAACCGGTTTCGCGCATGAGTGACCGGTTCTGCAATTTGAGTGCTTTTGCCGGGCGGACTTTCTGAATGATGCCTTTGGCGTTAATGAAAGTTCCGATGGTTTCTGCAACCGAAGCAGCAGGAATAACCAGATCAGCCAGTTTTGCAGTTTCATCCCAGTTGGTTGAAAAGGAAACCAGAACACTGAGTTTGGATTTGAGGGATTCTGAAAGTCCGTTACCAAACGGATTTTCTTCGATCACCACGAGTCCTTTAACTGAACCGGATTCAATGGAAGCAGCTAATTTTTCTCCGGCTGTGAATTTACCGGCGATGCCTTCGAGCAGATCAAGTGCAGCCTGATTCGGTGTCTTGTCGGCTTTGATCAGTAGATGATCATCCTGTCCTTTGACATGCTGATATCTGACGAAGGTTTTCACACCCAGTTTTTTGAAGAACTTGATGGCGGCATAATTGTCTTCGAGCGTTGCAAAAGGAGAAACCACAACGGCAAGTTCAGAAGCCAGAACGAATTTCAATGAATCTGCAAGTTGGTTTGATGCAGCTTCCCAAGTCAGTTCAGACCCTTTGTACTGAGGTCCGCTGACTCTGTTTTCGTTGAGGGATTTAAATCCGAGACGGCCTTCATCACACATCCACCATTGATTGACGGCCTGATTTTCACGGGGCGTCTGGCGGAGAATTTCGTTGTTTTTCACCCACATTTTCACATTGCAGCCGTTGGCGCAACCGGTGCAGATCGTATCAGTTTCAGACATTTCCCAAACACGGGATTTAAACCGGAAGTGTTTGCTGGTAAGCGCACCAACCGGACAAATGTCGATGACGTTCATGGCATACGGATTGTCGAGTTCGATGCCGGGGAATGTGGCGATATAATTGTGATCACCACGCTGAATGACGGTTAACTGTGGTGCTTTTGCAACTTCATCACTGAACCTGACGCAGCGGGTACAATTGATGCAGCGTTCTGCATCGAACATGACGTTCGGACCCAGTTCAACCCGTTTGGGTTTGTGGTTTTTCTCAAATTCGAAACGGGATCCTTCCGGACCAAACTTAAATGTATTTTCCTGAAGCGGACATTCACCGGCCTGATCGCAGATTGGGCAATCGAGCGGGTGATTGATAAGGATAAATTCGAGTACACCCTTCTGGGCGTCTTCAATCACTTTCGAGGTTTTGCCGGTTTTGACAACCATGCCCTCTGAAACCGGAGTTGAACAGGAAGTCGTGGGTTTGGGTCCCCACATGATAACCGGTTTTCCGTCGGCATCAAGTTCAACGCCATTCGGACCCATTTTGGGTGTACCGGCTTCAACCAGACACATCCGGCAATTTCCGGAAATACTCAGTCCGGGATGGTAGCAGAAGTGCGGAATTTCAACACCCACTTTTGAGGCCAGCTCAAGAATGGTCGGTTTCCCGTTTACTTCATGTTCAATAGTATCGATTGTAACTTTCATGCAACTCTTCCGGACATTTTGTTCCGTAAATCCGTTCTTCCCTTTTGTGTGTCGCTCCCGCATTCACTTCCCCTCCTTTGCAAGGAGGGGTTAGGGGAGGTTTTAATACCTTGAAGGTTTTATTCAAACCACCCCGCCTACGGCACCCCTCCTTGAAAAGGATGGGAATTTTAATTGCCAGTGTATTCTATTCCCCTCCTTTTTAAGGAGGGGTTAGGGGAGGTTTTGTTACCTTGAAGGTTTTATTCAAACCACCCCGCCTACGGCACCCCTCCTTGAAAAGGAGGGGAATTTTTAAATTGCAATTAACTTATGCCCGTCAAAGGCCGGGTTATTAACCTTACGCCTTAAACCTTACGCCTACCATTAAACTCCCGAAACGGCTTTCATTGAATAGTCCCAGCCGGCTTTGTTTTTATTTTCAATCATGCGGGCTTCGAATTCTTCTTTGAATCTCGTAATCGTATTTCTCACCGGCCAGGCTGCAGCATCGGCTAAAGCACAAACCGTGCGGCCTTCCATATTGGCACAAATTTTCAGGAGCAAGTCATAATCCTGCTGGTTGGCAATTCCGGCAGCAAATTTACCGACAATCTTTTCCAGCCATCCTGTTCCTTCACGGCAGGGTGTGCACTGTCCGCAGGATTCGTGATGATAAAATTTACTGAGAATGTGAAGTGCTTCAACCAGATCGGTATCCTCATCCATCACAATAATACCGGCTGTTCCCATCGACGTACCAACGGCTCTGAGTCCGTCTGCATCCATGGTGGCTTTTTCAACGGATTCCGGAGTTAAAATCGGAGTTGACGATCCGCCGGGGATGACGGCTTTTAATTTCTTGCCGTTCTTAATTCCGCCGGCAACATCGTAAATCAATTCCTTCAATGACATACCGGTCGGACCTTCATAAACGCCAGGTTTATTCACATGCCCTGAAATACCGTAAAGAACCGGTCCGGGATGTTTTTCTGCACCGATTTTGGAATACCAGTCGGCCCCTTTGCGCAGGATAACGGCTGCATTGGCAAGGGTTTCAATGTTATTGATGGTCGTCGGCTGACCCCAAAGTCCGACCTGAGCCGGAAACGGTGGTTTAATTCTTGGGTAAGGGCGTTTTCCTTCGAGCGAATTCATCAGGGAGGATTCTTCTCCGCAGATGTAAGCACCGGCGCCACGGTGAATCACGATATCAGTATTAAATCCCTTTCCGAGGATATTCTGACCGACGTATCCTTTTGCATAAGCTTCATCGAGAGATGCCTGAAGGATGTTGATCCACTTGATATATTCGCCACGGATGTACACATAAGCCGTTTTGATGCCCATGGCGTAACAGGCAATCAGAGTTCCTTCGATAAAAAGATGCGGATTGAATTCAAAAATCTGACGGTCTTTAAATGTACCTGGTTCGCCTTCATCACCGTTGCAGGCGAGGTAGCGGACTTTATCCCCTTTCGGCATGAATGACCATTTAAGTCCGGTTGGGAAACCGGCGCCGCCACGGCCACGAAGACCGGATTTTTTTACTTCATTGATGACGTCATCCTGAGACAGGGCAACGGCTTTTTTTAATCCTTCATAACCGCCGTGTTTTTCATAAACGGCAATCTGATTCAGATTCGGGATATCGGGAAGAATGACTTTTTCGTAACCGGCAAGACTGATCATTTCTCCAGCCCCTTCAACAGTTCATCCATTTTTTCAATGGTGAGATTTTCATGATAATCGTCATTAATCTGCATGGCCGGAGCCGTTCCGCAGGAACCGAGACATTCCACTTCTGAAAATGTGTAAAGTCCATCCTGAGTGGTTTCACCATGGGTGATGGCGAGTTTATTCTCCAGATGATGGATCAGTTTTTTGGCACCGAGCAGAGAACAGGAAATATTGCTGCAAACCTGGAGGTGATATTTCCCGACCGGTTGCTTGTTGTACATGGTGTAGAAAGAAGCCACACCGATGACATGGGCCGGTGACAGATCAAGAACATCTGCAGTGGCCTTAATGGCGGCTTCTGAAAGCCAGTTTCCGTTCTGTTCCTGGGCGATCCAGAGAACCGGCATAACCGCAGATTCCACAGTCGGATACTTTTTCTTCTCCGCCTCGATCCGCTGCAAATTTTCTTTGGTGAAACTGAACATAATATAAGTGATAAGTGGTAAGTTATAAGTTACAAGTGTTAAATCAGGCGTAAGGTCAAAGGCATAAGGTTTAAGGTAAATGCAAAATTCAGGTAAAGGCCTCTTACTGTCATTCCCGTCCCGCTTGTGGGAGGAATCCAGTATTTTTAATATCTGAAGGATGGATTTGCTTCGCACATTTCATGACCCGCCTTCGCGGGAATGACAACCGATGTATTACCTAACAGCTAATAGCTAAAAGCTAACAGCTTCCCTCACTTATCCGCTTCGCCCATAACCGGATCCAACGACCCGATGATGACGACGGTATCTGCCATTTGCGACCCTTCCAACAGGTACGGCAATGACTGTAAATTCACAAAGGACGGTGACCGGATTTTCAATCTCCACGGATGGCCTGTGCCGTCTGACTGGATGAAAAAGCCCAGTTCACCTTTCGATGATTCAATGGCGTGGTAAACCTGTCCTTTATCCGGGCAAACTCCCCAGTCGGTCAGCATGAAATCGTGAATCAGACCTTCCATGGTGTGATAGACTTCAGACTTCCACGGATAAACCTGCTTGGCATAATCTGCACGAACGGGTCCTTCAGGAATACGATCGAGCAATTGCTCAATGATACTTACCGATTCGTACATTTCGAGAATACGCATGTAATATCTGGCGTAAGAATCACCGTCAGTTGAGGTTGGAACGTCAAACTGAACGGAGTCATATTTCAGGTAAGGGACTTTTTTACGGAGATCCCATTTCACACCCGATGCCCGGAGATTAGGTCCGCTCAGACCCATATCGGTTGCCATTTCAGCATCGATATAACCGATTCCGACCGTTCTCTGAAGGAAAATCTTGTTTCTGTTGAGCAGCTTCTCCCAGGATTGAACCTGTGCAGGAAATTGCTTGATAAAGGATTTCAGTGCGGAAATGGTTTCCGGTGAAATATCGCTGGCAAGTCCGCCTATACGGCTGTGAGAAACGGTGAATCTAGCTCCGGTGAGCAGATCGAAAATGTCGTAAATCTTTTCACGTTCCCTGAAGGTGTGAAGGAATAACGTCAGTGCACCGGTATCCATGACCATCGAACCGAGCCACAAGAGGTGACTTGAAATCCGGGCCAGTTCGCAGGCAATCGTTCTGATGACCTGGGCACGTTCAGGAACGGTGATGCCGGCAGCTTTTTCAACAGCCAGACACAGGGCAACATTATTCGAATAAGGCATCATGTAATCCAGCCGGTCTGTGTACGGCATGAACTCATGGTAAGATTTATTTTCGGCAAGTTTTTCCATGGCCCGGTGCAGGTATCCAAGTTCAGGAATAGCCTGTGTGATGGTTTCGCCGTTCATTTTCAGGACGATACGAAGTACACCGTGAGTTGCCGGGTGAGACGGACCCATGTTGATGACCATTTCGGTATCAAGTGCATCGCCTCCTTCAAGCGTAACAAACGTGTGTTCGTCTTCGAGCAGGCGCAGCAGGTCGTCGGTAGATTTGGGTTGTTTTTCAGTTGGCATGTTTATCAACCCTTATTCTTTTGCCGGAAGCGGAATTGAACCTTCAATTCCAATCAGCGGAAATTCTTTTCTGAGCGGAAAGTATTCAAAATCCTGCGGCATGTACATCCGGCGTAAATCAGGATGGTGATTGAATTTAATTCCGTACATATCAAACACTTCACGTTCTTCCCAGTTGGCAGTTTTCCAGACGGAAGAAACGGTGTCAACAGCAAGGTCTTTTTCATCAACAAGGACGACAAGACGGAGGAACCAGGCTTCGGTGAGATTCCGGAGGTGATAAATCACTTCAAAACGGTCTTCATCGGTAAACCGGTCAGTTCCCAGAACATCCGCAAGATAATTAAAACCGAAGTCTGACTTCAGTTTTTTGCAGACGGAAACAATATCCTGCTTCTTAATATAAAATGTGGTTTCACCCCGGTAGAGTTCGGACTTCAGCAGACTATCTGACAGGTCAGACTGGATCCGGGATAAGATTTCCTCGAAAACGGGCATGTTACTTATCCATCATAACAGAGTGGTGATTGATTTTTTCCTGAATCTGCATGAGTGCATGAATCACAGCGTCAGGGCGGGGAGGGCAACCGGGAACGTAAACGTCAACCGGGAGAAATTCATCAATTCCCTGGGCAACCGGGTAAGAACGGAACATTCCGCCGGTAGAGGCACAGGCACCCATGGCGATACACCATTTCGGGTCGGGCATCTGATCCCAGATTTTTCTGACGACTTTCGACATTTTGTAAGTACAGGTTCCGGCTACTAAAAGCAGATCGGCCTGACGGGGAGAAAAACGGAAGACTTCTGAACCAAAGCGGGAAACATCAAAGCGGGGTCCGGCCATAGCCATCAGTTCGATACCGCAGCAGGAAAGTCCCATCGGCATCGGCCAGACAGAATTTTTGCGGGCCCAGTTGGCTAAAGCATCGACGGTGGTGGTTACATATCCATCACCAAAAGCACTTTCTATTCCCATTCCAACACCCCTTTTTTAATGATGTAATAATAACCGGCGAAGAGGAGGCCGATAAAAATAAGCATTTCAATAAAGGCGAATAACCCGAGCATTCTGAACTGAACAGCCCAGGGATACATAAAAAGAATTTCGACGTCGAACACGACGAAGAGCATGGCCACCATGTAATACTTAACGGAAAAACGCTCGTGTGCGGTTCCGATAGGTTCCATTCCGCTTTCATAAGCAGAGTTTTTGATCTTATTGGGGCGCTTGGGTCCGATAAATCCGGTAACGACCAGAGAACCGACACCGAAGGCACAAGCAAGGACAATGAGGAAAAGGACAGGTATATATTGTTCAAACATGGAGTGGCACCTGACTAGTCAATAAAAACAAGCAATGAAGATACCGACCGTGGATTTTAATGTCAAACAAGGGCGGGGGAAAATACAGGTGTAAGGCGTAAGGGGTAAGGCATAAGGCTTAAGTTTAAATTTTATATGTTAAAGGGTAAATGGAGAATTAAGTCTCCCTTTGAAGGGGGTGTCCATACCGTATGCGGTATGGACGGGGGATGTTGGCTTTTGTGGCGGTATCGTTTTGTAAACCACAAATCCCCAATAATTTGGAAATCCTTACTTAGAGTCACGATGCATCGTGGCTCTACCAAATTGCAATTTCCCTAACCCCGGAGCCCAAGACCTTCGGTCGCGGGTTAAAAGGGTGACATGTTGCCTGCCCGCGGCGTAGCCTTGGGGTAGCCCCGGGTGTCGAAGATCCGGCCACCGACGGACAAACCCGGGGAAAAATGATCATCACGAATAACCCGCCCGGCCACAGCCCTTTTTTAGGGTTTGCCCTTATTCCGGGCGGAATTGTACCTAACCAAAATTTCCTTTTGTCTTCGACGAGGTACTTTTCACATGCGAAAAGTACCTAACCCTTCGACTCCGCTCAGGGTCCGTTACCGCCCACCCACTCTATGACTTGTGGCTGGCACTTCGGCCCTGATCGAATCTAAACTCAGTCGGCGCGTACGCCTCCTTCAAACACAGATTCGATTTAACCGGGCACTGCGTTTGCCACTACGTCGAGTGGCTGACGGCGGAAAGGATGCAAAATCTTATTTTCATTTATTTTAAAAGGATTTCCACCGTGCGCCGGGCATCCGAAATCAGCGGCGGATCGCGTGTCGGGTAACATCCGCCAGCGTTCAGCCGCTGAAAGCGGGTGCGGATTTTGCGGTTGGAGGCGGATGGTGTGTTCTGATTCCGGGTGGGCTTTTGGGTCCTTTTCGCCCTTGAAAAGGACCTCCCAGAAGGGTAATAAAACAAAAAAGAGACGTTGCGTGCAACGTCTCTACCACAAACAAAACCAAATCATAATCCATTAAAACAAATAATTCATATCCAATTTCATCATACCAATCCGGGTGACATTGAAAAATTTATCCTGGGCAGCAAAACATTGTTCCATGGCTGCTTGAAATCCGGCTTCGAGGCGACCCTGTTCTTTCATCCTTGCCAGTTCCCAGCTTGCCTGCTGATGATCCTGTTCAAGCTGTTCGGCTTCTTTGCTTTTTGCTTTTTTCACCGGCAGGTTTTTCAACGCTTCAGCGGAAGTGACCAGCCTGGTCATGGTTTCTTTTTGTTTATTGGCATAAGCCAGTTCAACATCCAACAGATTAAGAAGTGACGCCCGGAATCCCTGGTCATCGCCCGGACTTGCAATTTTATTCAGGCTGTCTTTATAAGCGGTAACGGCTTCGATGTAGGAAGCGTAAAGGGCAATGAATTTCTTTTCCCCTTCAATGGCAACATCGGGATCTTTTTTCGGATTTCTCGTCACTGCGACGACTTTTTCATTGAGAGCTTCAAAGGTGAGTTTATGATCGGATATGACGGCGTAAATTCTTCTGAAGTAATTTTCCCACTCGCCCTGTTTTGAATCACAGGCGGAAAGTAGCATCAGAACAGGAACCCAAACCAGCAAAGTAAACCGTTTTGACATGGCAATCTCCATTTCAGATAAAGATGGTAGTGCAACCAACTGAATATGCTTCAGTTGAAGAATTCTGCGGAAGTAAACAGGTGGGTTCCTTTTTAGCGGTCCGGACAAAAACCAATCCCGGTTTAACCGGATTTGGTTGCTCAAAGGTTGTTAATTTTTGGGAGAAAGACAAATATTAATGGTTAATGATATCCAAAGAATTGTCATTCCCGCGAAGGCGGGAATCCATCTCCTTTTTCCACGGAATTTATGACCTCATCCGTCTCCTCGATCGGTGGCCGGATTTACAACTTCTCCCAAGTGAGAAGGGTAAAATTCGGCAGAAATATGAATTTAATAACCCCCTCCAATGGAGGGGGAATGGGGGTGGGTTTTCTTTTCCACCAAACTTCCAGAAAATCACCAAACCGAAATTTCTTTTTGTCTTCGACGACCCCCTTTTGACCGGGCAAAAGGGGGCAAAACCCCGTACCGCCCAGCCGCTCTGTGACTTGCAACTGGCACTTCGGCCCTGATCGAATCTGAACTCAGTCGCCGCGTACGGCTCCTTCAAACACAGATTCGATTTTACCGGGCACTTCGCTTGTTGCTGCGTCGACCGGCTGACGGCGGATAAAATACAAATTCTTATTTTCCTTGTTTCGAAGAATTTCCACCGCGCGCGGGGCATCCGGAATCAGCGGCGGATCGCGTGTTGGGTAACATCCGCCAGCGTTCAGCCGCTAAAAGCGGGTGCGGATTGTGCGGTTGGAGGCGGATGGTGTGTTCTGATTCCGGGAGGGCTTTTGGGTACTTTTCGCCCTTGAAAAGTACCTCCCCGAAGGGAAAAAAAACAAAAAAAAGACGTTGCCTGCAACGTCTCTACCACAAAAAACCAAAAATCAAATCCCCTTCTTCCACTTCTCTATTTCCCGTATAGCCTCAGGCCGGTAATGAAACCTGATCCATTTTTCTTTAGGACTGAAACGGAGCTTCAGCGGTGCCTCAGCCGAATCCGTTATGAAAATGTATTTTGTTGCCAGGGGAGTGCTTTTACCCCACTCTTCCCGCGGAAGCAGAAACCGGGAACGGGGCGCATAGACCACGACGCCAAACTGACGGACATCCTGCCAGGACAGCACGGTTGTATTGAACAGTCCTTCGGAAGTAATTCCATCTTTTCCGATTCTGATTTTGGTTGTGCCGTTCAACACCAGCGGAACCAGGATAATCAGCAAAATCACCGACAAGGCGATGAAACTTCCCCAGTTCTGATGGAAAATGGACATCCCAATAAAAACCAATAATGCGATGATTAGAATTGAAATGGCAATCAGATAAGGAATTCGGTTAAAGTTCAGTTTTGAAAACTGCACGGGCACGCTAGGGGATTTATCGTTTTCTACAATTATTCTGCTACCTCATTACTTTTCATATTCTGACTTGCATGTTCCAATAACAACAAGGTTGTACCAAGAATTGTCATTGCTTCCTGGCGGTTAAATTCTGTGTAGATCTCATTTTCATCTTCACTTTTGTGATGCGAAAGATGGGTAATCTTTTTTAAACCTGAAAAAAAGGAATCAAATCGTTGCGCTTTGGTCAGGTTTCTATCTTTCAAAGTGTTAGAGTCAGATCTCTTCTCAAATTGAAGTAATTCTTCCAAACCCTCTAGCACATTCCTGCATTGCCCAACACTTGTTGTAAATTCTCCATTTTGAAAGGAATCTCTTGCCCTTTGGAATTCTTTTTTAATTTTTTCTAAAACTGAACCCTTTTGCGCAAACGGAATTTTTGCTTCTAAAAGCAGAAAATCTGTGTACGCCATATGTTTTAATTTACCCAACCAATCTGTCTGATTAAATGTAAACGAAAGAGTTGAAGAATTAAGATCATTATTTTTTAACACCATTCCTTCTAAATGTTGGAAAGAGGTATTGTCGGAACTAGAGGCAGTCTTTTTAATAGCAAAATCAAACCTGAATGAAATTTCGAAAACAACAATTCCACCGGATCGTTTTTCTTCAAGGGCATTCAATTGAGAAAAAGTTAGCGGCAAATGAAATGTTATTCTATGCCCATTCAAGTAATAGTTAGAAATTACTGGAAATTTATCAATGACTCCCTGCCCAATTAAAATTGGGTTGGTTGTTTGGGTTTTTAAAAAGCAAAACGGGATACAGTTTTTAAGTTCGTAATGATAACTATCTATAATTTCTGGGTTATACTGGAAATTAAAATCAATTTCAATTTCGAAAGATAATATCCCTGTATTCAAACCTTGACTTGCATAAGAATGAATTGCTTTAATTCGACCAATGGATTTATTGTCAACCGAAATATACATACTGTTTTCTTAACCTCTTTTTTTGTAACTTTTTTCAGTTCAACTTCTGTTCTTCTTAAAATTCTCTGCCTGTTCAAAGATCTCTACATAAACTTCATCCCGTTCGACGGGTGGGTACCCGAATTCATCTAACAGCAGAATGAGACCAACTTTTAAGGCGGATTTGATGTCGTCACGTTTGTTCCAGTCGGGGAATTTGGCCTGACCATCTACAAGTTCTTTAACGGCTTTTGCCAGTTCGATCATTTTATCATCGGGATAGCGGAAGTCATATTTGACGCAAAGTTCTTTCAGAATATCGTAAAATGCCTTTTCTTCAAAGTTGATACCCAATGCATCACCCGCTGAAAACTCTTGCTGAACTTCCCAGATCATATTGGTAAGCTGTTCAGCCATTTCTTCGTAAACTTCACTGCGAAGCACATCATTTTCATCACGCTGATTGTACCGTTCAACCAGAACCTGCATTTTCTTGGTGAAATCAATTCCCTTAACCTTATTGACCTTTTTAATCTCCCTGATCACCTTTGCCAGTAACTGCTGAAGCAATTTGATCTTGGTATTTGGCAATTTGATTTTATCAATTTTAGCCAGATAATCGGCGTCAAATAAATCCTGAACCGGATCATCTTCACCCATTTTATACAGTTCTTCAACCCCGTCACTCTGCAAGGCATCCTTAATCATTTCCCTGACTTTTGCATTCATCTGTTCGGTATCAGGTGCATCCCCTTTGGTAACCTTGAAAACAATTGACCGGACGGCCAGGTAAAAATGAATATGATCCCGCTCTGCCTGTTTCAGTTGTTCACTTCCGGCACAAATATCATAAGCTGCTTTCAGTCTTCTTACCAACCCCATAAAACGGGTTTCAAACTCTTTGGTCTTCTGAACAAATTCTGCAGCCTGATTGAGTGTATTCAGTTGCTGGAGGGTTGTTCCGTGGAAATAGTTAGTACTGTTAAATTTGTGGAACAGTTTGGCCAGTAAATCAAGATGATTCCTGACGATACTGACCGACTCAATGATATCTTCAAAATTATCTTTGTCACCTTCACTGTATTTCTTGAGTGCAAGGTTCATTTGCTTCTTGATGCCGATGTAATCGACGACCAGACCTTTGTTCTTCCCTTCAAATCTGCGATTAACTCTTGAAATGGTTTGAATTAAATTATGTTCCTGAATGGGTTTGTCTATGTAAATGGAATCCAGAAACGGTACATCAAAACCGGTGAGCCACATATCGACCACAAGTGCAATTTTGAAATTGGACTTTTCATTCTTGAACTGACGGTCCAGTTCCTTCCGGTACTCTTTGGTTCCCAGTAACTCATAAAGTGTCTTCGGATCATCCTGATCACGGGTCATGATCATTTTGATCCGTTCAATCGGTTTTAATTCCCGCTTGTCTTTATCAGTCAGGATAACACCTTCATCGGAAACCCGAAGCTCATTCCATTCCGGTTTTAAGGCAATGATATTTTGATATAACCGATAGGCAATGTCCCGGTTACTGCAAACAAACATGGCTTTTCCCTTTACGGTAGCCCCTTCTTTAACCCGGTTTTCGTAATGTCTGACGAAATCTTCTGCAACAGCCTGTAACCGTTTGGGATCACCCAAAATGGCATAAATGATAGCTGTTTCTTTCTTGCTTTTCTCTATCTGATACTCATTGGCACCTGCCTGTGCAGCAGACTCGTAATATTTTTCGATCTTCTCGAGCTCGCTGTTATTCAGGGCGACTTTGGCAGCCCGTCCTTCATAAACAATTCTGACCGTAATTTCATCCTTTACGGATTCTGTCATGGTATAGGCATCGACCACCTTACCAAAGACATCGAGTGTGGCATCAATCGGGGTTCCGGTAAAACCGACAAACGTGGCGTTTGGCAGGGAGTCATGTAAATATTTGGCGAAGCCGAAAGATTTGGTTACACCTTCATCAGTAACTTTTATTTTCTGATCCAGGTTGACCTGACTTCTGTGGGCTTCATCTGAAATACAAATCACATTGGTGCGGTCGGTGAGGAGTTCTGTATCTTCTGTAAATTTGTGGATGGTGGTTAAAAACACGCCTCCGCTTTTTCTGCCCTGAACCAATTCTCTCAGATGTGCCCGGCTCTCAACACTGATGATGGTGTTGTCACCGATGAAGGTTTTGGCGTTAGTAAACTGCCCCGAAAGCTGATCATCCAGATCGGTGCGGTCTGTGATCAGAACAATGGTCGGACTTTCAAAATACTCACTTTTCATTAACAGCCGGGTGAGGTAAAGCATGGTAAAACTTTTACCGCAGCCAGTTGCACCAAAATACGTTCCGCCTTTACCGTTCCCTTCAGGGACCTGAGCCTTTTTGATATTATCAAACAAGGCTCTTGCCGCATAATACTGCGGATACCGGCAAACGATTTTCTCGTTTTTCTTTGAACTATCGGGGATGTAAATAAAGTTGCGAATGATATCGCGCAACCGGTCTTTATGAAACATGCCCTGAACGAGGGTGTACATACTGTCGATACCATCGACTTCTTTTGCCAAACCGGCGACTCTGCGCCATGCATAGTAAAACTCATAAGGTGCAAAGAACGAACCGGCTTTGTTATTGACCCCGTCGCTGATAACGCAGAAAGCATTATACTTGAACAGTTCGGGAATATCCCTGCGGTAACGGACGGTTAGCTGTTTGTAGGCATCGTGAATGGTAGCATCTTCCCGGATAGCACTTTTAAATTCAAAAACCACCAGCGGCAACCCGTTTACATAGATGATGCCATCGGGAATGCGTTTTTCATTCCCGGCTATTTCCAACTGGGTAACGAACTTATAGATATTGGTGTCGTGCCGAGGTAAATAGTCTGTTTCAAGGTTGTTATCACCGGCAATGGTAACCAGGTGATCGGGGTCGGGTTGCCGTTGTTTATTGAGCCCGGCATAATTGATAAGCTGAATGTAAATGTCTTTTTGGTTTCGGTTTTCCCGTTTGAGAATAAAACCATCGGAAAGCATTTTGATAAAGGTTTTGTTGCTCTCATAAAGATCTGAAGCAGAAAGGGATTTGAGAAGAAGAAGAATAGATTTGACTTCGTTTACCGTGATACCCTGACTGGCGTATTGTGATAGTAAAAAGGACGTCAAGTCCTCCTCAAACAACACATCATCAGGCCTGCGGACAAGAGTAATACCAAGGAAATGGGGGAAATCTTCCTGCCCCAGCAACTTGGCAAAAGCCTCTTCTAATTTTTCTTCAGTGAATTTCATTTTTTTCTTTTAAGCCAGTCTTTAAGTTGCGATAGCCTAAATTTACCATTTTCAAGTGGGGTTTTTACATAATAGCCTTTAAGTATAGTAGTTCCATTTGAATATTTACCACTGCCATCTTCAAATTCGATATGAGGATATATACGTAAATATTCTGCTCCACTAAAGTTTTGAGAAGTTCTATTTATGGGAAATAATGCGATATGCTCGTTGTACTTTGCTGCATCGCCTAAACCCAACTCCCAATTGCACCATTTAGACTTTATCGCGTTTGATGTTGCAACAAGAATAAATTTATTTGCAACTTTGATTTTTTCTTTAAGGCGTAATGCAGTTTTTGCATTTGTATATGCAGGCATTTCTTCATCCATCCAGTCAACATATATCTCGACACCTTCTTCATTCAAAAAAGCAACAACATCTTGTAAAAGTGTTAACTCATCATGTTTATGAGAAAGAAAAACCATTGGTTTTGTCCTGTCTCTTGATGAACTTTCATTTAAAACAACAACATCTTTTTTTGAGAAAGTCTTAGTTCTCGGCCTATAACTTGCAAGTTGTGATTCTGTTATGAAACTCATTGCTATTTGATATTTTTTCTTAATTCAAATTCTTCTTTTCTATCTCGTAATTCGATTGCTTTGTCAATGTATTTTGAAGGATTCTCAATAAAATCATCCCACTTTACTGAATCGATGTAAGAATAATCTCCGCTGTAAATCCATTTACCGTTACAAACACTACGGTTTGGATTCTTAACATTGAACATATTTTCTTTTAATATACCAAATAATATTCCAGTATTTAGCATTCTGCAATTACATTCTGGATCATAATTAATATAATATGAGTATGAACCAATTTCATCTGGCAACACAACCGCTAATACGCCATTTGTTTTACTTCTTTGACCTTGTCGTGATTGTTCCTTCAAAGAGTAAGAAATTTCCCAAGGAATCCATTGTTCGTTTTCGGTTAGAAATGGATTCTTCATACCTTTTGAAATCAAAACAATTGTAACACTGCTATCAAATATTTTATCCCCTAACTTCGATCCAATTGTTGAATCTTCAAGACTTTCCATACTTTCGTTATCATCTTCCCCCTTAAAGATATGGTCATCTTCTTCAAGTATTTCAGACAATTTATCTACAAAGTGCCTTGCGGTAGTTTGAACTTTGATTTTACCCCCAAAGGTATTTTCAAAAATATTTAAATCCTGAACCAAAAAATCAGAATACTTATAGGAAACAAAAACCTTTCTACCCATTATTTCACCCAATTAGCAAAGTTATTATAACCTTCATGGTCAATCCAATCATAGATTTCATATTCACTTGATAAACGATAAATTTTATTTCGGTATTTTTCTTCTACTTCCTTTACCCTCCATCCCTCCAAATCAGGATATTTAATCCATTTACCATTTATAAAGTCGTGTAAATTTAGTTTCTTTCCATCCGAACTAAACGAATATCCTAAGAAAAATAATGGGTTGTTACCCTTTGATTTTGTTTTCCCATCTTTCCCTTTGATCGAATTGATGTGTACACAAAAAATATTATTTTCGCGTTCAAAACTCTTCATTATTTCATAGGATACCCATCTTCTATTAAAGGTGTCCGTTCCAACAAGAACGCAGGTATTGCTTGTATTTTCTAAACCACTATTGATAAGCCTTTTCAAAGCCAAATCACTTGTCCTTTTTGCAGATTCCCAAATTGAATAATCAAAGAATCCTGCAGCCTGTCTATCGGACTTTGTTAACCAATGATTACGAACAACATTTGCTCTAAAATCAATAACATCTTGGTAATGAAAACTAAAAAATACTTTTTTAGCCATACTTTTATATTTTATCCATTAAAAATTTCTGAAACAAGGACATATATC
The DNA here is from genome assembly GCA_017303995.1 of Bacteroidota bacterium. GTDB lineage: Bacteria > Bacteroidota > JABWAT01 > JABWAT01 > JABWAT01 > JAFLBE01. The sequence continues at coordinate 63,720 of JAFLBE010000025.1, forward strand.
CATAATCCTTTAAAAGCCTTTCGTTTTTTAATTCTTCTGGAAAAATATTTTCATATAGGATTTTTGTTGCAGCTCCTGTACTTGCTATTGGAAGTAATAAAGCATTTGGATGATACTCCCTAAACATTTTGTATTCCACTTCTATCCCATCCATTCCTCCAATAAATACTGCTGCAGAAAATTCATTTTCAGAAAACATTCTTTTGCGCATTTGCTGAATACTGGAATGAATATCTCCAACATTTTCTGTTAGAACAATATTTTGAAATAATTCATTTTCAAGCGGAAAATCGTCTTTAAAAAATAGTGATTGATAAAGGAGTACATGTTGTTGAATTTTTCCTTTAAGCTGTGTTTCAATCAAAGACTTTTCTTCTTCATTTAAAGGAAATTCCCAATCATCTCTTTTAAGCTTGCTAATTAGCATTCTTTCAATAACGTAATATATTAATGGGGTTATAGACGGATGGCCACCCCAAATAATCCTATATTCTGTTAAAGCAATGCTAGATAATGCTATAACAGCATCTCGGATAGCAATAATATCAGCTGTTTCATAGTATTTGGGATGCCTTTCTGGCAATGGAATGCTTGCAGATAAGAAAATATTCTTCATAGGATTAAAATTTTTGAAACCAAGAATTGAATTGCATTTTTTTTGGCTCTTTGTGAAAATGAGTGGGTAGGGTTAAATTAGGGGAAAAAGGAAAGTGTCTTACAATGTTAACAGAAACAGAACTATTTGCCCTAGCCCTAGGTGTAAAATCTCCATGGAATATTGA
>JAFLBE010000026.1 GCA_017303995.1 Bacteroidota bacterium
AAGTTTGCCGGTAGTTCTTGCGCAGGAGTCACACCTCTTCCCATTCCGAACAGAGAAGTTAAGCCCTGCCGCGCCAATGGTACCTGGTTCACACACCTGGGAGAGTAGGTCACTGCCGGCTTTTTTAACCAATCAAAAGCCACCCTCCGGGTGGCTTTTGTCGTTTATGCGCAGAGTGATAACTATTTATTTTTCTGCATTAGTTTTATCAATTTCCTCTTCCTTAAATTAGATATTCTATTCCTTTGATAAACCCTTCACGTTTCGGTATTTTAGCATTCCTGTAAAGATTGAGATTAAAAATGGCCGATAAATTTAAACGAATTCTGGTAACTGCTGCCCTTCCCTATGCCAACGGTCCGATACATATCGGACATCTGGCCGGCGCCTACCTTCCAGCTGATCTGTATGTTAAATATCAACGCCTCAAAAAGAGAGATATTCTTTTTATCTGTGGTTCGGATGAGCATGGTGTTCCCATAACCATAAAAGCAGACCAGGAAGGTGTATCACCTCAGGATATCGTTGATCGTTATCATAAAATGATGCAGGAATCATTCAAAACGTTTGGAATAGACTTTGATAATTATTCTCGAACGAGCCTGCCCATTCATCACGAGACAAGCAGTGATTTTTTCACAGTTCTTAACAACAAAAAAATCCTTACCGAAAAGACAGAACAGCAATTATATTGTGAACATGATAATATGTTCCTTGCTGACCGTTATGTTGAAGGTAAGTGCCCTAAATGCGGAGCTGATGGAGCCAGAGGTGATCAATGTGAAACTTGTGGATCCTACCTTGATCAAACTGAGCTCATCGATCCAAAATGTAAAATTTGCTCAAACTCACCAATTATCAGAGAAACAAAACATTGGTACCTTCCGTTAGGGAAATACCAGGATCAACTTCAAACCTGGATCCGGTCAAAACCTGACTGGAAAGATAATGTAGTCAACTATTGTGAAGGCTGGTTCAGAGAAGGACTGGAAGATCGTGCTGTAACACGGGACCTGAAGTGGGGTGTCAAGGTTCCCTTGCCTGACGCAGAAGGAAAGGTTTTGTACGTATGGTTCGATGCCCCAATCGGGTATATTTCATCGACAAAAGAATGGGCTATAAAAAAAGGACAACCAGAACTCTGGAAGGATTACTGGCAAAAACAAGATACCAAACTTATCCATTTCATCGGAAAAGATAACATCGTTTTTCATGCTATCGTCTTCCCTGCTATGCTAATGGCACATGGTGACTTTGTTTTGCCTGAAAATGTTCCGGCCAATGAATTTCTGAATATTGAAGGAAAGAAACTCTCTACTTCAAGAAACTATGCTATATGGCTGCATGAGTACCTCCAGGACTTTGCACCTGACTCACTCAGATATGCTCTTGCAAGTACACTTCCAGAAACTAAAGACTCTGATTTTTCTTGGAAAGAGTTTCAAGCAAGACACAATAATGAGTTGGCGGATATCTTAGGAAATTTTGTTAACAGAACATTCACCTTTGCACACAAATATTTCAATGGCCAGGTTCCCGCTTTAAAGAATCAAAAACCAGCTGATTTTGAGGTTGAAAAATATCTCACTGACATTCCTGAGAAAATTGGATCATTGTATGAAACTTACCATTTCAGGGAAGCCGTTCAGGAATCAATGAATGTAGCCAGAATGGCAAATAAATACTTTAACGATTCTGAACCCTGGAAAACACGAAATTCGGATCTTGTTCAATGCGGAAATACAATCCACGTTAGTCTTCAGATTTGCCGTTCACTTGCTTTAATATTTCAACCCGTACTTCCAGATGCTTCAAAAAAAATCTTAAGTTTGTTGAATCAATCTGATAATCTTAAAAATCTGGATTGGTCTGAAGCAGCTTTTTTTGGGTTGAAGGAAGGTCAGGAACTTAAACAGCCAGAAATTCTTTTTGCAAAGATTGAAGATGAGATCATTCAGAAACAAATTGATAAACTAACCCAACCCATTCAATTACCTGTTGATAAAAACCCGGTAGAATCTTTAAAACCAGAAATTTCGATTGATGATTTCAACAAAATTGATTTGCGAACAGTTACTGTTTTAGAGGCCGAAGTTTTCAAAGGAACTGACAAACTTCTAAAACTTCAGGTAGATCTTGGTTCAGAAAAACGTCAGGTATTGGCCGGACTTCAACAACATATCAAACCTGAAGATTTGGTCGGGAAAAAGGTAATTTTGGTTGCCAATTTGGCTCCAAGAAAAATGAAGGGTGAAGAATCAAAGGGAATGGTTCTGGCGATTGAAGATCCGAACGGAAAATTAATTCCAGTATTTACACCAGATCAGGTTTTGCCAGGTTCAACAGTAAGGTGAATGATGAAACTATATAATATGGTTTTGACTTTTTTGATTCTTTTAATTCAGACCGAATCTCATGCGCAATTATTTACAATAGAGTTTAATGCTGGTCCGGCTGCAATTGATCATTTTCGTGCACCGGTATCATATGGTGGCTGTCTGAGGTTCGATGTTGACCCTGAATGGCTGCTTGGTATAAATTATCATCATTGGAAAGGAAATGACAACCGTACAAATTCGGGAGTTAAGGGATCAGAATTGTATTTCGGAAATAATGGTGCAAATATTCAAGCTTATTTTCGGAATCCACTGACTCGCAATTCAGGGTTATTACTTGGCGGGGGGCTTGGTATTTATGAAATGAGAAAAACAAACACCTCTGCAAGAGAAAGATCCTACTTGCAGCCTGCACTAAGTTTGAGCTCTGAACTTTACTACGCTATTGCAAGACACGTTTATATAAACGGACAACTTACAATAAGCTCACCGGTAGTCTATAAAGGAATTCTGATAACACATCCAAGATGGCTATTTCTTTCCTGTGGTATTGGATTCATTATCTGACTAAGGCCAACCGAAAAGCTGCCGGAAGTTCATCTGATGGAATCCAGCAATGTTTTTCCATGTTGACCTGATCCTCCTGAATAAATTCAATTTCTTCAGAAAGCAATCTTTCTTTCATTGTATTCTGGGTTTCAAAGTGAAATTTCCCAGTTAACAAACCTGATCTGTTTACTACGCGGTGTGCTGGAATATCAATACGGTCCCCCACTGCATTCATTGCATAGCCCACCATCCGTGCTGATGATTTTGCTCCCAAAAACTCACCAATCATTCCATAACTTGTCACCCGGCCTGGTGGAATCTCCCTTACGACAGCGTAAACCCGTTCAAAAAAATCAAGTTTGGCAGAAAGGGAAGATTTATCCTTTTTGCTCATTTATTCATTATCCCGATCCAGCCATGACTTTCCATAAGATAATAAATTACATAAAGCCAGCTGAAAATACCATGGATAATTGCCCAGAGTACTGATTTATTTATTGACCATGAAATGGTTATTGCCAAAGCACTTCCAAATCCAATCCCACTTTTAACCGTTGATTTAACTGCGCTATATCCTTCTTGTGCCATTTTATCCTCCGTTTATTTTTTCTGAAGCACTTTTCCCGGCAACCCAGCCACTGCTCCATGCCCATTGAAAATTATAACCACCAATTATACCATGAACATTTACAATTTCCCCCGCTGCATACAATCCCGGAAATCGTTTAAATTCCATGGTTGCCAGGTTTAATTCTGAAAATGGAATTCCGCCTGCTGTAACTTCTGCTTTTTTATATCCTGAATGTCCTGAAATAACTGGTTTAAAATCAGTTAGTAATTCAATTAATTTATTTCGTTTCTCTTTTGATAAATGCCCAATGGAAATATCAGGAGAATCAAGCCGGTTTTCAAGGGCAACTGCCAGCCTTTCTGGAAGTTTTGTTTTGAGCAGGCGGATTAATTTTGAAGCTGGTGTTTTTTTTATTTCACTCCCCAACCAATCACGGATTTCATTCTCATTTTCGTTCGGGAAAAAACTGATTGAAAGTTCAGCGGGTTTCTTTAAATCATTTCCGGTAAACCACTCACTTGCATTTAATATTCCAGGCCCACTCAACCCATCATGTGTAAACAACAAGGAATTTTCCTGATTGAAAATCACTTTTCCATCAACTCTAACTCTGAATCTGCACCATATTGTCAATCCAGAAAGTGTATGTAAATCCTGGTCACTGCATTTTAGAGTGGTTAATGCCGCTTTAGGAGAAACGAGTGAAACCCCTAACTTTTCCAAAACTTTCCAAAGTACACCATCACTGCCAGTATGTGGATAGGAAAATCCACCCGGTGCCAGAACCAGTGACCTTCCCAAGAAAACCTCATTTTGAGTGGTTACCTTCCACAATGATTTATCAAAGGAAAAAGAGATGACTTTTTCAGGAAATTTTAAATTGACATGGTTTTTTCTTACTTCATTCAGCAAGGTACTCAATACTGTTTGTGCAGAATCACTGACCGGAAATATTTTATGCCAGGGTTCCTCTGTTTTTGTTTTAACGCCTAGCGAATTAAAAAACTGAATGACCTTTTCAGGCGGAAATTGGAGGATCACTTTTTTAATCCCATTTGCAGATTCACCACGAAAATCCCGAAAATCCAATTCAGCATTGGTCAGGTTGCATCTTCCCCCACCCGACATGACTATTTTTGTTCCGGGTCGTTCTGATGCATCCAAAAGAAGAACCTGATCAGCCCCAGCTCTCTTAGCAGAAATTGCGGACATAAAACCCGCTGCACCCGCTCCTACAACAATTACTTGATAAATCTGCACCTGTTTTACCTGTCCTAATATTGCCCAAAGGTAGAGATTTTAAATCACGATGAAAAACTAATCCCAATTGAAACTAACAATATTCGGTTGTAGAGTTAAGTCTCTTTATATTCTTAATTTATACCTAATCGTAACTGATTGGGATAAGTTTTGCGAAAGTCGTATTTTTAAGCTTATGAATTCATTTTTTCAACCGGTGTGGGTACTTGTCAAAAAGGAATTTAAAATAGAATTCCGCAGCAGGGTTGCCATCAACGGCCTACTTTTATTTGTGTTTGTATCTGTAGCATTAGTCAATTTTTCTGTTGGCTATATGAAACTTCAGGTACCTATATTTTTTGGTTTAATCTGGCTTTGTTTGTTTTTTTCTTCGATGTATGGGCTTTCACGTACATTTGTAGCTGAGGCCGATCAGGGTACCTCCGATTTTCTCAGACAACTTGCCAGACCTTCCCAGATTTTTTTATCAAAACTGATTTTCAATCTGGTTTTGTCTATGCTGATAGCAGTAGTTCTGTTTTTTTCATTTTTTTTCTTTTTTGAAGCACCTGAAATTAAATGGGCTTATTTTATTGCCGGACTTTTTCTTGGAGCCATTGCAATTGCGAGTACCACAACTTTTTTAGCATCAATTGTCTCTCAGGCCGACAGTAAAGGAGCACTTTTCCCTGTTCTGTCTTTTCCACTGATGATTCCTTTAATTATGACGCTGGTGACCTGGACAAAAAACTGCGTCAGTGAAGATACAATTTCGGCACTTTGGGAACCCTTTTCCGTCCTGATTGCTTTTATCGGGGTTACCACAACCGCATCAATTTTACTTTTTGATTATATCTGGGACTGATATGCAACCTGTTTCGTCACGATATACCTGGTTTGTTGGCATCTGGCTTTCCCTGATTGTGGTTTTTGGAATGTTGCTGCCGATTCCAAACATTCCTATTTTGAAAGAAACTGCAAGAAATATCTACTTTCATGTACCACAATCTTTTGCAATGATTTTTGTTTTAACACTCAGTTTCTGGAACAGTTTTCAGTACCTCAGAAAACGTGATCTTTCCTTTGACAGAAAAGCAGAAAGTGCGGCATCTGTTGGAATGTTATTTGGATTTACAACTATTGTAACCGGAGCAGTCTGGGCAGATTTTACCTGGGGTGTGTTTTGGAACTGGGACCCCAAACAAACCTTGTTTTTGGGATTACTTTTTATTTATACTGCTTACTTTATTCTTCGGATGTCAGTTGATGATCCATCCAAAAAGGCTACGCTTTCTGCAGCTTATAATTTATTTTCCTTTGTTCTGATGCCGTTTCTGGTTTTTGTTCTGCCCAGAATGCTGCCAGGCCTTCATCCTGGGAGCCCTGAAGAAGGTGGCGCAAACAATCCGGTATTTACAGGCATCAACCTGATGATCAGAATTATGCTTTATTCTTCTGTACTTGGATTTTGCATGTTGGGTTACTGGCTTTATAATATCAGATACAGACTTACAACTTTAATTAATAAAATGGACTAACGGGACTCTCATGGAAATTTACCTGGTTACCGGGATATTACTTATCATCTGGCTGAGTATCTTTTTTTACGTCAGGTCATTGGACAAAAAACTCAAAATGTTGGAAAAAGCAGAAGGGGAGAAAAAGTGAACAAGAAATTACTTGCCGGGGGGCTATTTATCGTAGCCTTCGCTGTTTATGGAATTTTTGCCTTTAAGGAAAATGTGAACCCATACACCAATTTCAAAGGTGCAGAAACAGCGTGGGGAGCAGTCCAGATTAAAGGTGTTTGGGATCAATCCAAAGAAAGCAGCTATTCTGTTGAGGATCACACATTTACTTTCTGGCTCAAAGATGAAACTGGCGAAATACGACAAGTTTTGTTTCATGGCTCAAAACCAAACAATTTTGAACACGCAACTTCGATTGTTGTAAAAGGCAGTTTAGAAAATAATGTCTTTTCCTCTGACCGGATTTTGGTAAAATGCCCAAGTAAATATCAGTCAGAACAGGCTGATGGCATCAAATTCCAATCTTGATTTTTGGGTAAAACGGAATCACCCAACACGCGATTCCGTTTTATTTTCCTGAATTTCCGTATCTTCCCAACCCTAACAAAGTAAAACAAATGATATACAAAAGTCTGGTTGTTTTTGCCCTGATCTTTTTTTCACTTTCTACAATTGGTTTTTTTCTGGCAACAAGAAAAAAAGAAGATCGTTTTGATCAGTGGATGTTGGTCTCACGACTCTCGTTTGCGTTAGGAACAGTATTAATAACTGCCGTTTTTGCAGTACTCATTTATCTGCTAACCACTCACCAGTTTCAGTATAACTACATTTATTCGTACAGTTCAATGGATTTGCCTCTCAAGTACCTTGTCTCAACATTTTGGGCGGGTCAGGAAGGTTCATTTATTCTTTGGATTTTTCTTCTTGGGTTGATTGGCCTTTTTGTCATGCAATCTTCAAAGGATTATGAACCTTATGTGATGTCCATTTTTTCATTGGCGATTACCTTCCTGATTACCATGATTGCCGGGATACATATTGGTGATATTACAATTGGTTCAAGTCCGTTTAAAACAATTTATGAAGCATTTCCCGGTCAGGTTCCTGCAGGATTCATTCCCCCAGATGGGCGTGGACTAAACCCACTTCTTCAAAATTACTGGATGACCATCCACCCACCCATTTTATTTACCGGATTTGCTTCCGCCCTGGTTCCTTTCGCTTTTGCACTTGCAGCTTTATGGCGAGAAAAATATGACGACTGGATTCGCCCTGCAATGCCATGGACGTTGTGGTCTGCTCTTGCACTTGGAACAGGAATCATGCTTGGCGGATATTGGGCTTACGAAACGCTGGGTTGGGGTGGTTATTGGGCATGGGATCCTGTTGAAAATGGTTCTTTGGTTCCCTGGCTGGCAACGGTTGCCTGTATTCATACCATGTTGGTTCAACGAAAAACAGGAACACTAAAGCGTTTTTCAATTTTTACTGCTCTTTTTGCTTTTGTCATGGTCGTTTATTCCACTTTTTTAACAAGAAGCGGCGTTCTTGCTGATTTTTCGGTTCACTCTTTCTCAAGTTTGGGACTTTACAATCAGTTACTTCTTTTTATTTTGACATTTGCGGGTCTTGGAATTGGACTTCTGATTTACAGGTGGAAACGAATTCCCTATCCAAAATATACCAAAGAAATTTATTCCAGAGAATTTGCAATGATTGTGGGGGCTTTACTACTCACTTTGCTTTCAATTGCAACCATCATTGGGACATCACTTCCCGTTTTTACAAAAATGTGGGGACAACCTGTCATTATTGATGCGGCAGGATTCAATTCAGTGGCTCTTCCAATTGCAACCCTGATCGCACTCCTTATTGGAGTTGGTCAACTCTTGTGGTTTTCTAAAACCGGACTTAAAACACTTGCAATAAATCTGATTGTGCCGGGTTCCCTTGCATTGGTCTCCACAATTATTGTTATCATTCTTGGCATTCGCCATTTTGGAATGATTTTGCTGGCATTTTCAGCATTGTTTGCACTTTTTTCAAATCTGATGGTTCTGTTCAGAATAATTAAAGGACACGCTCAGTTGGCTGGGGGTGCAGTTGCACATATTGGAATTGCTCTTCTTTTAATTGGTTTTATCACCTCCGGGAAGTACGATGAAATTCAAAGTTATGCACTTCCTAAGGATAAGGAAGTTGAAGTTTTTGGCTATAACCTGACTTACAAGGGTCCATCTGAACGGGATGGAAAAGGTGCGTTCAGAATTGTTGCCACAAAAAATGGAAATGAGTATCAACTTGATCCCATTTTTTATTTCAGTGAATATTCAGAAGCCTGGATGAAAAGCCCAGATATTCTCGTTCAACCCACTTATGATATTTACATCGCACCGGTTACCCTTGAAAAGGCTGAATCTGAAACAAACTTGAATTCTCTTCAGTTTAAAAAATTGGAAACCAAACAAGTTGGTAGTTCAAAATTAACTTTTGCAAGATTTAAACCTCTTTCAATGAATCCAGATGATATCCAAATTCAACTTGATTTTGCCCTTGAACAAAATGGAAAAGTTGATTCAATTTCAGCAATTTATGGAATTGGACCTGACCGTATTCCAGTTTCAACTCCAGGAAAAACAAAAGCAGGTGTTTTGCTTACAGTGAAGAACATTGATGCCAGTAATGGACTGATTGTCGTTTCTATTGACGGACTTGATGATAGTAGTCCTGTTCAAAAACCAGAAACACTTATTGTAGAGGCATCAAAAAAACCTTTTATTGGCCTGGTTTGGCTTGGGACTCTCATAACCATGGGCGGACTTTCACTTTCAATTTTCAGAAGATGGAAAAATAAACAGATCGCAATATGAAAAAACTTGTCGTATTCTCCTTGCTTTTTATTCTGAACTTTTCAACAAGTCAGGCTCAGGAAACACCAATAAAATCAAAGTCGGTAAAATATATCCTTTACTCACTAGCCATTCCTGGTCTGGGAGAATATCAGCTTGGTGAAAAGGGTTATCTGAAATATTTTCTTACAACAGAAGTTGTTCTGTTAATTGGTGCCTATTCCTTAGATTACTATTCTGTTTCATTGCTCGATAATGCTTTGAATTTTGCTCAAAACAAAGCTGGTTATAGTGGAAAGGAAAGATCCAGAAATTTTATTCTTGCAATGGGTTCATATAACTCACTTGCAGACTATAATGTTGCTATGCGCCAGGAACGAAATCTGAGTGCCGTTTTCCCTGAGAATGACTCCCAATATCATTGGGAATGGCAAAATCAGAATGATCGGGTTAAATACAGAGAAAACCGCAGAACTTCTGATCTTGTCGGTTATTCAGTTCCCTTTGTACTTGGTGCAGTTTTTATCAATCACGCCGTAAGTGCATTTAATGTCCTAAGAATTCAGAGAACAGAACCCAAAACTTCTGAAGCTAAACCTCTAGGATCAGGTGAATCAACTTTGTGGGCAAGTCCGGTAGATCCGTTTATGGGAACCTGGGGAAGTGGAATTCAGCTCAATTACCGTTATCAGTTTTAATATTTAAATGACCCACCGATACGCCTTTAAGGTTGAGTATAATGGCCTCCAATTTAACGGGTGGCAACTTCAGCCACCATCCAAAGCAAAAAAGACGGTTCAGGGAACCCTTGAATCAACCATCCGGATTATTGAACCCCAATTTAAGGGACATATTTCGGGAGCAGGTCGAACGGATACTGGCGTTCATGCCTCTGGACAATATTTTCACCTCGACCTTGATCACAAAATAGATCTTTTTGTTTGGATGCATAAAATAAACGGAATCCTTGATCAGGAACCAGTTACTTTGCTAAAGGGGTATGAGGTTCATCCCGATTTTCATGCCAGGTTTTCTGCAAGTCACCGAACTTATGAATACACACTAAATTCCCTTCCATCACCCTTAAACCGTCATCAGGAATGGTTTTATCCGTGGAATATCAATTTCAATTTGCTTCAGGAATATGCCAAAGTAATTTTAACCCAAACTGATTTTACTTCATTTTGCCGGTCAAGAGATGAATCAGACACAAAAGACTGCCGGATCATGACTTCAGAATGGGCACAAATTGGAAGCCGTTACCGGTTTACAATCAGGGCAAACCGGTTTCTTTATGGCATGGTCAGAGCATTGGTTGGCACACAGCTTCAGGCAATGCGTGAAAATCAATCTGCAGAACAATTTGCCAAAATCTTTGATGAACTAAAAAGAACCTCAGCCGGCCCTTCTGCAAAAGCCCACGGTTTGAATTTAGTTGAAGTTGCCTATCCCGAACATCTTTTTCTGATGTGATTTCACCAATTCTTTTTCGTAAATTCAGGTTTATCTAAATAATTAACCGGAGACCGCCCGATGGCAAAACTGACCATCGTTATTCCGCTTCTGAATGAGGAAGAATCTCTTCAGATCCTTCGTGATCAGATCAATGAATCCTGTACAAAAGCTGGTCTTGATTATGAAATCCTGTTCATTGATGACGGCAGTACTGATAATTCATGGTCTGTTCTTACTGAACTGGCCGCAAAAAATTCCAACATAAAAGTGATTCGTTTCCGGAAAAATTACGGAAAAAGTGCCGCTCTAGCAGTTGGATTCCAGGAAGCTGAAGGTGAATTTGTCATTACTATGGATGCCGATCTTCAGGATGACCCCAGCGAAATTCCAAATCTTTACAATAAATTGGTTTCAGAAAACTGGGATTTGGTTTCCGGATGGAAAAAGATTCGCCACGATCCGGTTTCAAAAACCCTTCCAAGTAAACTATTTAATTATGTAACCGGTAAATTAGTTGGCCTAAGACTCCACGATTTTAATTGTGGATTTAAAATCTACAGAAACGAAGTGGTTAAAGATGTTCACGTTTATGGTGAACTTCACCGTTACATTCCTGCTTTGGCACATCTTTCAGGGTTTAAGGTAACTGAACACCCGGTCATTCACCACCCACGTCAGTATGGCAAATCAAAATTCGGAATGGATCGGTTTGTGAAAGGTTTTCTTGATCTGGCTACCGTTTTGTTTATTACCCGTTATATGCGCAGACCGTTACACTTCTTTGGCGGATTGGGAAGTCTGTTTCTTGCTGGTGGGCTTGGTATTAATATTTGGCTGACGATTGGCTGGCTTCAGGGTGAAATTGCAATTTCAAAACGGCCCATTCTTTTCCTTGGGATTTTACTTACTATTTTGGGCATCCAGTTCATGTCGACTGGATTTATCGGTGAAATGATCACCAAAATGTACTCAAAAACTGAATCCTACTCAATCCGTAAAAAACTTAACTTTTAAGTCCAGATGAAATACGATCCAATTAAAAATAAATTTTCTTCTCTACTCAGAAATTCCCCTCCACTTAAAATATTGTTCTTTAATCTTTTACGGGTTTTGTTTCTTCGTGAATGGTATATCAGACGAATGATTCGGAAAATTTTTCCGAAGCTAAAGCCCAAACATATACTTGACGCCGGAATGGGATTTGGACAATATTCTTACTTCATGTCAATTAACCAGCCAAAAGCCAAAATTGATTCTGTTGATTTAAATACTGAACATATTAATGCCTTTGGAGAATTTTGCAGACGGCTAAATTTACCAATTGCGGTCAGTGAAGCAGATCTTACAAAGTATGTCAATCAGAACAATTATGATTTCATTCTTTGTGTCGATGTAATGGAACATATTGAAGATGATCGTTCCGTACTCAAAAACTTTTATGCTTCAATGAAATCGGGTGGCCACCTTCTTATTTCAACTCCAAGTGATCAGGGTGGTTCAGATCATGATCATGACCACGACTCTGATCATGGAAATAAAGGAACCGGCTTTATCGATGAACATGCACGGGATGGATATTCGGTAGAAGATATGACTGAAAAATTGGTTTCGGCTGGGTTTAAACCTGAAGAAATCAGATACACTTATGGAACCTTCGGAAAATGGAGCTGGAAACTCGCAATCAAATTCCCAATTTTGCTTCTTAATAGTTGGATGGGTTTTGTGGTATTACTTCCCTTCTACTATTTCATTACACTTGTCCCCATCCTGATTTTACATCAGCTTGATACAGCTGTTCGCTGGAAAACCGGCACAGGACTTCTTGTCCACGCAACGAAACCCTGATTTTAAAAGAAAGGTTCTTGACCCCGATGAAACCCGGTCAAAAAACACAAAAGCCTATTGTAACTGAAAAATCTGTATCATCCGGATTGCCGGTCTTGAATACTGGTATTGATATCCACTTCTGGCTGGCAATTGCATTTATCATAATCATTCCTGTGATTTTCATGTTTCCGTTGGTATTCGAAGGGAAAACTTTTTCAGCTTCCGATACCCAACAATGGCTTGGCACAGCTAAAGTGATGATTGATTATGTAAAATCAACTGGTGAAATGGCGCTTTGGAATTCACACACTTTTGCAGGAATGCCAGGCTACATGATCAGCCTTCCAAACCCGGTTCCGGGATTTGATACCTGGGTGTTGAGTTTGATTAGCAAAATACTTGACTGGCGTGTAGTTTATCTCATTTTTATGGGAATTGGCGCGTTTCTTTACTCCAGAGTTTTCACAAAAAACTCCTATCTAGGCGCTTTTGCTGCAGTTGCATTTATGCTCTCCACCTATTTTATTATCATTTTAAAAGTGGGTCACAATACAAAATTTCAGGCCATTGCTTACATGCCCTGGATGTTCCTGAGTTTCCATTATCTGTTAAAAACCCTCGATTGGAAACCGGCAGTTGCCTTCGCTCTTGCACTTTCACTTCAGCTTCGGGCCGGGCATCCGCAAATCACCTATTATACCTTAATTGCGCTTGGAATATTAGGTCTTTTCTGGCTTGCTGATTTAATCACCAAAAAGGAATGGAAACCCCTCAGCACGGGCACAATATTAATTATTGGTGCATTTATTCTTGGGGCGCTCTCGATTGCTTTCCCCTATCTGATCAACTACGAATATTCAAAATTTACAATTCGTGCAGGTACAATTGCTTCCGGGACATCCGGTCTGTCAACCGACTATGCCCTTTCCTGGTCGTATGACTGGGTTGAATCTGTTTCCTTTTTTGTTGCTGATTACTTCGGTGGTCATTCTCCATTTTATTGGTGGCAAATGCCGTTTACTGAAGGTCCTCAATATCTTGGGGCCATTTTATTATTACTTGCCTCGTTGACTTTTATCAGTAAACCGGGTCGCGTTGTCATTTCTCTCTGGGCGGTTTCATTTGTTGTCTGGCTTTTTTCAATGGGATCAAATTTTCAGATTCTTGCTGACTTTCTTCTGAATTATTTCCCAATGTTCAACAAATTTCGTACGCCGTCAATGATTCTGGTTGTCTTAAGTGTGACCCTTCCTATTCTTGCCGTCTTGGGAGTTAAGGGCTTTCTCGATGGAATTGCAGATAAAAAAACAAGTGAAAGCTATCTGAAAAAAGCCTATTTGGTTTTTGGCGGAATCATTGCGTTCGGGATTGTACTTTTAATCGTTTCAGGTTCAATGTCTTTTCTTAAACCTACTGATCCGGGTCAGTATGATGCCCAAACTCTGGAGTTTTTAAAAAATGAACGAAACGGACTGGCAGTTTCTTCCGTCTGGAAATTCCTGATTTTCAATTTGATTGCAATCACATTACTTCTATTAACTGCATGGGGAAAAATCAAAGAAACCCTGCTTGGCTTTGGTCTTTTGCTTTTGGTTACAGTTGACTTATATAGTTACAGTCATCAATATCTTTCAGATCTGAAACCTAAGAAAACTTACGAAGCTTCTTTTGCAGCAAGTCGCCTTGATGATTTCTTACTATCAGACAAATCTGACTACCGGATTTTACCTGTTGGAAATTTATTTCAGAGTACCCGGTTTAATTATTATCACCAATCAATTGGCGGCTATCATGGAGCCAAATTGGCAAATTTCCAAAACATCTATGATCAGTGTTTATACAAAGGTGTCGACCCGCAACTCCCGTTTAATTGGGGTATTCTTCAATCTTTTGGTGTAAAATACCTGATCATTCCCCAACCGGTTAATCAGCAGATTGGTCCGCTGAGACCCTCTTTTGTTGACCAGGAAACAAAGGAATCTGCTATGGAATTTGCAGGATATCATGGCAAATATTTCTTCGTTGAAAAAGTTGAAACGGTTCCTGACCTGAAAGCAAAAACTGAAAAGCTTAATATTCCAGGATGGGATCCAAAACAAATTTCTTACCTGACCAAAGAATTACCAAATCCAGTTGGATACGATTCTGCGTCTTCTGTGACCGAACTCAAATTTAATCTTCAGGATATTGAGCTTGAAGTTAATACCGGAACAACAGGGTTTCTTTTCCTCTCTGAGATATATTATCCCGCTGGATGGAAAGCATACATAGATGGCGAGGAAACTGAAATATTTGAAACAAATGTTGCCTTCCGTGGTTTGGTAATCCCTGCTGGAAAACATAAAGTCACGATGGAATTTCGTCCGGTTATTGTATCATCTTCCCTTTGGATGAGCAGTATCGGCTCCGTTTTATTATATGGATTAAGTCTAACAGCTTTGATCATTCTTTTCAGAAACCGGAAAAATGTCTGACCTTAAACCGGTTCTCATTGTCAGTTACTATTTCCCACCGGCAGGTGGACCGGGCGTTCAAAGAGTCCTGAAATTCTGTAAATATCTTCCTCAGTTTGGTTTTCGCCCAATCGTTCTCACAGTTGAGAATGGTGAATTCCCCGCTGAGGATGCTTCACTCTTCAAAGATATTCCACCTGAAACTGTCATTTGCAGAACCTTCATCCCCGAACCGTATTCTATCTATAAACGGTTTACAGGAATGAAAAAGTCTGATAAATTTGGCGTTGCTTTCGTGAAAAAGGAAGCAAAGTCACGGGAATCCTGGAAAGAAAAGTTTGCTGTCTGGACCCGTGGTAATTTTTTTATCCCGGATGCGAGAGTTTGGTGGCGTTTGACTGCAGTTTCTGCCGGAAAAAAACTGGTCAAAAAATACGGAATAGAGGTTGTGTTCAGTTCAGGTCCGCCACACAGCGTTCACTTAATCGCAAATTCGATCCGTAAATCAACTGGAATTTCATGGGTCGCTGATTTCCGTGATCCATGGACTGGAATTGATTATTACGCCAAATTGAAACTGACCTGGCTGGCAGATAAACTTCATCATCATCTTGAAAAATCAGTTTTAACTGATGCTGATCAGATTACAGTTGTATCCGAATCAATGAAACGTGATTTTTCGGCGATTACTTCAAAGCCAATTTCAGTAATTCCAAACGGGTTCGATGCAGAAGAACTCCCCTTAAATCCCAAAACTCCGGCTCACGATAAACTGGTCATCAGTTATATTGGAAATATGTATCCGGTTGAAAATTGGGCTTCTGTTTTTTCAACTATCAGAAACTGGATTAAACAATTTCCGGAGCTCAAAGACCAACTTGTACTTAAATTTGCCGGCACTCAAGACGGATCAGTATTGGCTCTGGTTAAAGAAAATGGCCTGGAGTCAAACCTCCAGCTTTTGGGATATTTGAACCACGACCAAGCTTTAATTGAGCTATTTGACTCAACAGCAGTTCTTTTAGTCATCAACAGTGAACCCGGCAATGAACACGTTCTTACTGGCAAGTTATTCGAATATTTGAGTACGGGTAAACCCATTCTCTTTTCAGGTCCAATCCCGGGAGATGCCTGGACTTTACTGGAAAAGGCCGGAAATGCAATTAAACTTGAAAATGTAAATCCGCTTGATTTAAAAACTATGAAACCGGCACAAAGAGGAATTGACTCCTTCACCCGGAAAAAGCTAACCGAAGAGTTGGCAATACTACTGACCCAATCGATTGAACAGAAGAGGAAACGACCGTGAAACAACTTTCTATTGCCCTTGTCGGATGTGGAAGAATTTCTGAAAAACATTTTGAAGCTTTGATGAAACTGGAACAGGATTATAAAATCACCTCGGTTTGTGATGTTGTTAAAGAAAATCTTGACAAAGCCGTTGAGTTGACCGGTGCCAAAGGTTACTTGAATTATGATGACCTTCTTGAAAATGAAAAACCAGATTTGGTTGTGTTATGTACACCATCAGGGTTACATGCCGGACAAGGAATTAAGGCAGCAAAAAAGGGTTTCAACATTTTGTCAGAAAAGCCAATGGCCACAAAGCTGAAAGATGCAGACCTTTTGATTAAAACCTGTGATGAAATGGATGTCAAACTTTTCGTCGTCAAGCAAAACCGGTTAAACTCTACCATTCAGCTTTTGAAAAAAGCACTCGATAAAAAACGATTTGGCAAGATTTACATGGTAGAAGTCAACGTTTTTTGGGCTCGCCCTCAGTCTTATTACGATGCAGCAAAGTGGAGAGGAACCTGGGAATTTGATGGCGGGGCGTTTCTGAATCAGGCGAGTCATTATGTAGATTTGCTTACCTGGCTGGTTGGTCCGGTTGAATCTGTTTGTGCAATGACCGGAACGCTCGAACGTAAGATTGAAGCTGAGGATACCGGTGCAGCAGTTATCCGATATCGGAATGGTGCAATAGGAACGATGAATGTGACTATGCTAACCTATCCGAAAAACCTTGAAGGCTCAATTACCATTATGGGTGAAAAAGGAACTGTTAGGGTTGGCGGAATTGCAGTGAATGATATCAAACACTGGGAATTTGATAGTTATGATGATGACGATAAATCAGTCGAAACGTCAAGTTACAAAGTTGAATCTGTTTACGGGTTTGGACATCAGGGTTACTACAAAAATGTTGCTGATGCCCTGCTTCGTGGTTTAGATCCGCATACTGATGGTCGTGAGGGTCGTAAATCTCTTGAATTAATCGAAGCCATTTACATCAGTGCAAAAGAACGCCGTTTTGTAAATCTTCCGCTGTAAAAAACCGTGACAAGTGACCAGGGATAGGTGACGATCGTATCACTTATCACTGACCACTTGTCACTTGTAATTTTAATCTGCAATCATTCCAACAATATCACCCATCACATTCAGGGTTACATGCAGACGAAATTCGGTATTGTTTTCGCCCTGAACCGGATCTGAAACCCACAACGGAACGGAAATAACAGCAGGTCCCACACGGTAACCGATTCCGGCATCATAAATCAGCTTGCCGGCATCAAATTCGTCGAGATTTTTGTAAACATTTCCTGCATCAGCGAAAATTGAAAATCCGCCAGGTACAAATAATGTTAATTTGTTTGACCATCCGGTACGACCATTGACTTGTTCTGCATGTTTACCCGCACCATATCCCGGCATATCCATTCCTGATCCATCAGAAATTCCGTGAAGAACAGAAAAACCTCCCGCTCTTGATAATCCCCACTGCTGGCGTCTTGGATCTGCTGTTCCGCCGGCAAAAATAGTTTCCTGAGTTGGGACCGATCCAAATGCACTTCCGAAATATGTTCTGAAGGCAAGTTTCAACTCCGAAGTGAAGTTCTGTCGGTATGAAAATGAGGTTTCAAACCGGGAAAAATCAGCATCAGAATCTTTGCTCTTAACTGACTTTGAAACTTCAGCATGCCAGGTTGCCAGATACGAACGAATTGAATTTTTTGCTTTGAGCTTCAGGCTCACCAGATTATATGAGGTTTCCTGATAAATGAGTTTATTCATGTACGAATCGTTATAGGTTACAAAACGACCCAAACTCAATTCGGCACTTGATTCATAATTACGTTTTGAATGAACCAGACGGGAATAAACTTCCTGCCGTTTAAATCCTTCCTGATCCAACACACTAAAGCCATAATCCATATAGTTTAGCAAAAACCGGGGAAGTCGTGACTTGTAATGATATCGGTAGCCAATATCTCCAGATTCAGTTCCATAATAAACGGTTGCAAACTGAAGATTCTTTCCTGTAATTGGATTTCCGCTCCAGAATCCGGCACCGACCTGGAATTTATCGACCTCTGGCTCCCAGGCTAAAACCGGGAAAACGTTGATGTCATAGGAATCAATTTTTGGAATTGCCAGAAACCAATTAAAATTAAACTCAGGCCATTGTTTGTTGTTTGTATTGTCAAGTTCAAGAACTTCAAGTCCGAGATTGATACCAACCGTTTTTACACTTGCTTCATGGTCGAATATTACCGTTTTTTCTTTTCTGGGATCCCACTTAGCAATGAGTGTGTCCCCTTTTTCTGTGATCAAATAAACCGGCGCAGGCATTACCATGTTTCCCTTATTTTCGGGAGTAACCATTGTTTTGTAACCTGATCCCGATTTTTCTGTTGAATAATCAGCAATAATAAAATCATTGACGGCAGTCGTATTGACCCACTGATCAAAAAACCACATTAAATCTTCTCCTGCAGATTCACTGATTGCAGAATAAAAATCTTCAGGTACAGGATGTTTGAATTTCCATTTCTCATAATAGGATTGCATGGCTTTATCAAACTTCTGTTCACCCAGATACCACTTCAATGCCTCAAGCATTAACCCGCCTTTTTGATAGGTAATGACCATATTCCCATTCCACATTTGGTCAGTGGCATGAACATTATTTGGCAGATCACTGTTTCTCCAGAACAACGCCTGACACATCATCGAGTAAAACTCAGTTGAACCCAAGGGTCTAAGAAATTTATTGACAAAAGGGATTTCCATAGAATCCGGATTGCTGATAAAGGAATTTGATTTGCCATACTTTGCATTTAAAGTTCTCATCTCATAAAAGGTATTGATTCCTTCATCCATCCAGGCATATTCACGTTCGTTACTTCCAAGAATCCCCTGAAAATAATTGTGTCCGACTTCATGCGTGATTACCTGATCAAGCAGGGTTAATCCTTTCACTGCACCCTGACTGATCACCGTGATCATTGGGTATTCCATACCACCGCCAGCATCCAAAGCACCATCTACGACTGAGGCTTTCGGGTGTGGATACTTTCCAATCCAGCCACTGTAGTATTTGATTGCGTCGGTAGCAAACACTGCAGCATCTTTCCATCCATCCCAATTTTCCGGTTGGATAAGCGCATAACTGATCACCCCGTTCACCCCTGTTGATTTTCTGATCAGGAAGGATTCACTTGCAAACCATGCAAAATCCTGCACATTTTCAGCTTTGTACCGAACTGTTTTTTTAACCGACCAATCCCGGTTTTTCTCAATTGATTCCTTAAATTCTTTTCTGAATTTCGATTTTTCTTCTCCACCCAGGATTTTATAGTAGTTCTCAAGAACACCAGCCAGAGAATCCATAAAAGCAACTTCTGAATTGCTGTTTGTGAGCATTCCGGTTGCATCAATAACATAAGATTTCGGAAGGGTCAGACTTACATCCCAACTACCATATTCACCATAAAACTCTCCGTAATCCAGGTAGGAATCGGGATGCCAGCCTTTTTCATCATAAACGACAACTTTCGGATACCATTGTGTTCCCCCAAAATTATCTTTGTCATAGCCGATCCGGCTGAATACTTTAGGAAATTTAGTCTCAAATGAAATGGCTAATGTAATCGATTCACCTGCCTTTAACGGTTTGGGAAGTGAAACCTTCATTTCATCAATAGCATCAGGCTTAACACTTGTTTCGAGTTTTTTGCCCTCCAGTGAAAACTCTGCATTCATCCAACCTTTTTCTTCAGGTTTACTTTCAGTATAACCCCATCGTTTCATTTGAACCATTTGTTTTGCAAAGGGTGTAGTTTCATCCTTAAAAGCATTCGGGTAAAGATGAAACCAGATTTCTGTCAGGATTTGGGGTGAATTGTTTTTGTAAGTAAATACCAGATCCCCCTTTAACGTTTTGGTTTCAGGGAATAATTCTGCTGAAATTTTGTAGTCAACATCTTGTTGAAAGTAACCGGTTTTTTGAGCAAAGGAAGGAAATGTGAGTAAAATCAGGGAAAAAGCGATAGCAGTTCGAATCATTCTATGCTCCAGTTTAAGTAGAAACAGTCATTTACGGGAAAACTAATGAAAAGGTTTTACATGGTCTTATTTAAAAATTAAAAATGCATTTTTCCTGCCAAAAATAAAACTGAACAATTACAATAGTTGTAACTTGAATTTCACCAAACGGATAAGTAAACTATTGCTTTTAAAAATGCTTCGGGAGAAAAATATGAAAACTGTCGTAATAGGTGCTGGTGGGGTTGGCGGATATTTTGGCGGACTTTTAGCTGAACATTATGCAGGTAAACCCAAAGAAGAAGTTGTTTTCATAGCAAGGGGTGACCACGGGAATCAAATCAGAACCCACGGTTTGACTCTCATCACCGATACTGAAACCCGCATAATTAAACCCACTGCAGTATTAAGTCACCTGACCGAATGTGGAATTGCCGATCTGGTTCTTATCGCAGTAAAAAATTATCACCTCGAAGATCTTATTCCGCAAATCCGCTCAATCTGCAATGAGAAAACGGTTATCATCCCACTACAGAACGGAATTGGTAATTTTTCGATGCTTCAGCAAGCCAGATTACCCGGAAAGCTTTGTGACGGGCTGGTTTATGTTATTTCTGAGATCCAATCGCCGGGCATTATTCGCCGTCAGGGATCAGTTCAGAAGTTGATTTTTGGACGGGAAGGCGGACCCGTTGAGGATTTAAAGGCCGTGGAATCCTATTTGGCTGATGCGGGAATTTCGGTAGTTTTATCTGATCATCCTACCCGATACAAATGGTTGAAATTTCAGTTTATTGGGGCTTTAAGCGCAGTAACTGCAGCGCATGATAAAACTATTGGCGAGGTACTTGATAACCCGAAAACGTCTGAAGCCTTCATCAATATTATGGAAGAAATAGAATTTGTAGCTGCTGCCACCGGAATTCAATTGCCAGAAACAGCAACTCACAAATCTTATGAAATTGCAAAAAACTCACCACCTCATGCAACAACTTCATTCCAGCGTGATTTCAAGGCGGGTAAACCAAACGAACTTGAGGCTTATCTCGGAAATTTTATCAAAATTGCAAAAGAAAAGGAAATCCCGGTTTTGGTAACTGAATCATATTACAAAGAATTGAAAAAAAGAAGTAAGTAGAAAATCGGGAGTGTAAAAAAGGGCGACCATCCGGTCGCCCTTTTTTATTTTTCACTTGTAACTTACCACTTTATAACTTGTCACTGATTAATGCCATGCTCCCAAAATTGCTCCCATGATGGTAAACATGACGGTAAAATAACCGGCATTAATAGCAAAAAGCTTTACGGAAGTCATTTCAAAAAGGGTCAGTATTCCCAAACAAGGTAACACAAATCCGATCCCGGTGAGAAATCCGTAAAGAATTCCACCCTGCAAATCCACCTTCCCACCAAAGAACATGGCCAGATTAAAAGCTGCAAAAAGGGTGAGAAGAAAAGCAAGTCCCATAATCAATCCGGTATTGGCTGTTTTTGCTTTTTCTTCGGTTAAACCTGTTTCTTTCATCCAGACCTTAATAAAAAGAACCGGTGAATACCAGATTGCACCGAGTCCAAAACCGGCAATTCCCGCAACTAAAACCGCCCAGATATTTAAACCTTCCATTGAATGATCCCTTTCAAAAAGTAATTGTGGAAGAAAAGGTAATTAAGATTTTATCTTAATTGCAAAAATACCAGCCAATAATTTGAATATATTAATCTTTCTGGCCGATACTTCCGAACACCTGCCAATTACCACTTGTAACTTATAACTTATAACTTGTTGTTTGTCACTGATTTGTGTACGCAACTTTCCCGAAGTCAAATCCAATTTCCGTCTGGATAATTTCAAGGTGATCACCAGATTTTATTAATCCGGAAAGTATTTTTTCGGAAAGCGGATTTACAATATACTTTTGAAGCAATCGTTTTAACGGACGGGCACCAAACTGAGGATCATAGCCCATATCCGCAAGTCGATTTTTGGCATTCTCATCCAAAGTGAGAAAAATTCCAGTCTTTTCTGCAAGTTTTTGAATCCGTTTGAACTGAATGGCAACAATTTCGCCTACTTCTTCCCTGTTAAGCGGATGGAAAACAATTATTTCATCCACCCGATTCAGAAATTCAGGCCGAAGGGTTTGCCTCAGCAGTTTAAGCAGATTTTCACGGATTTCTTCCAAAATGACCGACCGGTTATTACCCGTCAGATTGGCCAATTCTTCCTGAATCATGTGTGCACCCAGGTTACTTGTCATGATCACGATCGTATTCCTGAAATTCACTGTTCTGCCCTGGTTGTCAGTTAGCCGACCATCATCAAGAACCTGGAGCAGGACATTAAAAACATCGGGGTGTGCCTTCTCAATTTCGTCGAGCAAAATTACCGAATAGGGTTTTCTTCTCACGGCTTCGGTCAGTTGCCCGCCTTCATCGTAACCAACATATCCCGGAGGTGCCCCGATTAATCGTGACACTGAGTGTTTTTCCATATATTCACTCATGTCAACACGGATAATTGCCTGTTCATCATCAAACATGAATTCTGCAACAGCTTTTGCAAGTTCAGTTTTACCAACACCAGTCGTTCCAAGAAAAATAAAGGAGCCAATAGGTTTATTCTCATCCTGCAAACCTGCCCGAGACCGTCTGACTGCCGCTGAGACTGCTTCAACAGCTTCCTTTTGTCCGACCAAACGGGTTTTTAAACGGTCTTCCATGTTCAACAATTTCTGCCGTTCAGATTCGAGCATCCGGTTAACCGGTATTCCTGTCCATTTTGCAACAATTTCGGCAATATCTTCTGCTTCAACTTCCTCCTTCAGCATTTTTCTGGAAGTTTGCAAATCTGCCAGTTTTTCATTCGTTTCTTTGATGGATTTTTCTAGATTTACTATGGTTCCATAACGGATTTCTGCAACTTTTCCATATTCGCCTTCCCGTTCGTATTGCTCGGCCTGGGTTTTCGCAGTATCAATGGCAGTTTTAAGTTCCCTCAGGGTTTGAATAAAACCTTTTTCCTGAAGCCAGTGTGCCTTAAGTCCTGATCGTTCTTCTGAAAGCTGGGCAATTTCTTTTCGGATCTGACTAAGCTTTCCTTCGTTCAATTCATCTTTTTCGCGCTTGATTCCTTCCTGCTCAATTTCAAGTTGCCTGATAGATCTTTCAATGATGTCGAGTTCTTCGGGCATGGAATCAATTTCCATTCTCAGTTTGGATGCTGATTCATCAATCAGGTCAATGGCTTTGTCTGGCAGAAACCGATCAGAAATGTACCTGTCTGAAAGTTCAACGGCAGCAACAATGGCCGAATCGGTAATTCTCACGCCATGATGGACTTCATATTTTTCCTTGAGTCCCCGAAGAATTGAAATTGCATCTTCGATTCCCGGTTCACCAACCAAAACCGGCTGAAACCGTCTTTCAAGAGCAGCATCTTTTTCGATATATTTTCTGTACTCGTCGAGGGTGGTTGCACCAACAGCACGGAGTTCTCCTCTAGCCAAGGCTGGTTTCAGAATATTGGCAGCATCCATCGCACCTTCTGCTGCACCAGCTCCGACCAGTGTGTGAATCTCATCAATGAAAAGAATGTACTCGCCATCTGATTCCACAATTTCTTTAACAACCGCCTTTAGCCGGTCCTCAAATTCTCCACGATATTTGGCACCTGCAATCAGTGCACCCATATCCAAAGCAAAAACCCGCTTATTTTTTAATCCTTCGGGAACGTCACCGGCAACCATTCGCTGGGCAAGTCCTTCGGCAATAGCCGTTTTACCAACCCCGGGCTCACCAATTAAAACCGGATTATTTTTCGTCCGGCGGCTAAGGATTTGCAAAACCCGCCTGATTTCGTCATCCCGGCCAATTACAGGATCCAGTTTCCCGCGACGGGCAAGATCATTCAAATCCCGTGCATATTTTTCAAGGGCCTGATAACGCCCTTCCGCATTTTTATCAGTTACCCGCTGATTTCCACGAATCTCTTTTAAAACTTTTAATATCGCAGGGAAAGTTATTCCGTAAGTTTTCAGGGCATCACCCACTGGCGTTTTCCATTCTGTCATGGCAAGTAAAACATGTTCAGATGAAATAAATTCATCCTTCAGGTCACCCGCAATCTTTTGAGCAAGATCAAATAATGCACCCGTTGTATTACTCAAAAAGGGTTGCTGAACTGAACTTCCTGTTACCTTCGGATATTTTTCAACTGACTCCCGAATCTTTCCGATCAGGGGTTCATAAGATCCGGTCAGTTTTTTAAGGATGGATGGAATAACACCATCTGGTTCAGAAACCAAACCCAGAAAGATGTGTTCAGGTTCAATGGATTGATGGTTCAGGTTACCTGCAAGTTGAATTGCGTTTTGAATAGCTTCCTGGACTTTATCTGTTAATTTTTCAAAATTCATTTTTAAACTCCTGAAATGATTCAAATTGTGACTAATTTTTAGCAAATAGAATCAACTCCTATGCCGGAAATTTACAACTCTTTTTGTCAAGAATTCAGGAAATATTTTCCGGATTATGGTCTCAATTAGTCAGAGTTTACGCAAATCTGGCAGACTCACTGCCAATTCACCTGTCTTCAAATCAGCAATTACTCTCAATCCTTGGTATATTGGCAACGTAAAAATTATTCTTAATTTCGTTTTTTAAAAACGAGTGTTCACTTGAATTGGAGTTACCCTTGAATCGTTTTCTGCTTATTTGTTTATTGTCGCTTCCCTTTTCTCTTTTCGCACAAACCTATGAAGTTGATATTTTATTTTCAGGATCAGAAGAATTAAAAAAACTGTCAAGTGTTGGAATTCCAACTGATGATGGCGTTTTACAAAAATCACCGTCAGGTTACAAAATCAGAGCATTTTTAAATCCAAAAGAATTTGAATCCCTTGAAAGATCTGGTGTTCAATATTCACTGATTTCAGATAATTGGGAAAAAAAGTACAGTGAAAACCTTAAAGCAGATAAAAATCGTCTTGCAAAAGCTGCCGATTCTTCAAGAGTAAAATCTTTCAGATTGGGTTCAATGGGTGGGTATCTCACACTCGACCAGGTCACGGCTCTTTTAGATTCGATGGCCGAGGCAAATCCACAAATCCTTTCCGCAAAAATTTCCATTGGAAAAAGTCATGAAGGACGGGATCTCTGGATGTGGAAGTTATCAGACAATCCAACGAGTGATGAATCTGAACCGGAAGTTCTTTTTACCGGACTTCATCATGCCCGTGAAGGCCAGGGAATGACATCAGCTCTTTATTTCGTTCTTTATCTGATTGAAAATTACGGCAAAGAATCACAAACTACTTTTCTTGTTGATAACCGTGAAATTTATTTCGTTCCTGTTGTGAATCCCGACGGATATGTTTTTAACGAATCAACCAACCCAGATGGCGGTGGAATGTGGCGAAAAAACCGTCGTTTAAATGAAGATTTTTCATATGGTGTAGATCTGAACCGCAATTATGGTTTTGGCTGGGGTCATGATGATGAAGGTTCAAGCCCTGATCCATCAACAAACGTTTATCGGGGGGCTGAACCTTTTTCGGAAAAAGAAACACAGGTTATGCGTGATTTTTGCAATTCCAGACAATTTAAAGTGGCACTTAATTACCACTCTTATGGAAATTTGCTTATGTATCCCTGGGGGTATCTTAATTCCACACTTACACCAGATTCAGTTCAGTTTACCCAAATGGCAACCGAAATGACCAGATTAAACCAGTTCACCATTGGTACAGGCGATCAGGCACTGGGTTATAAAACAAACGGAGATGCAGACGACTGGATGTACGGTGAGCAAACTTCAAAACCCAAAATTATAGCAATGACGCCGGAAATTGGTACAAATGACGACGGATTCTGGCCACTCCCGTCACGCATTCTTCCACTGGCAGAATCGTGTATGGAGATGAATTTTCGGTGTGTCTGGATGGCTGGCGGATATCCTGTGCTTGAATCAACAACTATTTTAGATGAAAGTGGTGATGGGTATTTTAGTGCCGGAGAAAAAGTGACTGCTGAGTTTTCATTTAAAAACCTGGGAAATGAACAGCTTGGATCAAGTTCTTACAAACATGGAGTTATGTTTTCAAATTTGGGGACATTTATTATGTTTCCCATTCCATTAGACCCCATTGAACCTCAGAAAAAAACCTTGATTCCCATTACCTTTTCACTGCCTGATACCCTTTCTACAGGATCTTTTTTTTATGTTTACTTAGATTTCGAAAATTCGGGAAGCCATTTTTCTTTTAAAAGTGACACTTTGTTTTCAGGAATTCCTGTTCTCGTATTTTCCGATTCATTTGACTCAACTTTAAATAAATGGACGATTTCAGGTGGCTGGAAACAGGTTACCAATGAGGCAGTAAGCCTGCCATCAAGTTTGCATGAAAGTCCGGATGGAAATTATCCTAACAAAGTTGAATATTCAATCAAAACAAAAAATTCCATCTTATTACCTGTCAAACGTCAACAAACCTTTATTCAATTTAAAACACGATGGGATATTGAACGGGATTATGACAAAGGACAAGTTTTGATTTCGGGTGACGGAGAAAATTGGATTCCAGCCAGAGGAAAGCTAACATCACCGGGTTCTGGAATTGGGTTACAGGTTTTAAATGAGCCGGTTTATGACGGAATTCAAAATGAATGGGTGGCTGAGCAAATAAATTTAGCGAACTGGAAGCATTCTTCACTTTTCATTCAATTTCTCTTTAAATCGGACGGATTTACAACAGGTGATGGTTGGTATATTGATGATCTGAAGGTTTTATCCTACGAGGGGAAAAATCCGACTCATGTCGAAAACTTCAACCAAAAGGAAAATAGCTTTGTTGTTTATCCTGCTTATCCTAACCCGTTTAATCCTGAAACTCAGATTTCGTTTAACCTTCCTAAACCTGGCGAAGTCAACTTTTCTCTTTTTGATTCTCAGGGGAAAAAGGTCATGGAAATCAACAAAAAGAACTATCCGGCAGGGTTTAATACATTTGCAATTAACGGTTCAAACCTTTCAACGGGTGTTTACTTTTTCCAGTTAAGATTTGAATCCAGTTTCAAATCAGGGAAAATCACGTTGATCAAATAGTGAAGGTCTCCATTTTTTTCCAATAAAAAACCCGGCTCATCACCGGGTTTTTTATTTACAGTAAGTAGTGAATCGGGAAGATTACTTTTTATTGTCGTCAACAACTTCAAAGTCAGCATCCTGAACATCGTCTTTTTTGCTTCCGGCATTTCCACCAGCAGAGGCACCTGGTTGTGGTTCAGCTTGAGGAGCATCACCAGCCTGATACATTTTGGTTGAAATCTTTTGCCACGAGGCACTCAATTTTTCCATTTCAGTCTTGATTGCAGCAACATCACTTGATTTTTGCGCAGTTTTCAAAGCTTCAACGGCAGATTCGAGCTCTGTTTTATCTTCAGCGCTCAGTTTTTCACCGAATTCCTTGATTTGCTTTTCGGTACTGAAAACCAAAGCTTCAGCCTGATTTTTCACGTCAACTTCTTCACGGCGTTTCTTGTCTTCATCAGCATGAGCCTGAGCATCCTTTTTCATCTTTTCAATGTCAGAGTCAGACAACCCGGAAGAAGCTTCAATCCGGATTGATTGTTCTTTACTGGTCGCTTTATCCTTAGATACAACGTGAAGAATTCCATTTGCATCGATGTCAAAAGTTACTTCAATCTGAGGAATACCACGAGGTGCAGGCGGAATTCCATCCAGGTGAAAACGACCGATTGTACGATTATCAACAGCCATTGGGCGTTCACCCTGAAGAATGTGAATTTCCACGCTGGGCTGATTGTCAGATGCAGTAGAGAACGTTTCTGTTTTACGGGTTGGAATGGTTGTGTTTGAAGGAATCATGACAGTCATGACACCACCAAGGGTTTCAATTCCAAGTGAAAGAGGTGTAACATCAAGCAAGAGAACATCAGTAACATCACCGGCCAGAACACCACCCTGAATAGCTGCACCTACGGCAACAACTTCATCTGGGTTTACACCTTTGTGTGGTTCTTTTTTGAAGAAGTCTTTTACCATTTGCTGAACTTTAGGAATCCGTGTTGAACCACCAACAAGAATCACTTCATCAATTTGTTCAACTGCTAAACCAGCATCTTTGAGAGCACGCTTACAAGGCTCAAGAGTGCGGTCAAACAAATCAGCAGCAATAGATTCAAATTTTGCACGGGTCAGGGTCACTGTTAAGTGCTTCGGTCCATCCTGATTTGCAGTAATGAACGGAAGATTAATTTCAGTTGACATGGCACTTGAAAGTTCGATTTTTGCTTTCTCTGCGCCTTCTTTCAATCTCTGAAGAGCCATCGGATCTTTTCTGAGATCAACGGTATTTTCTTTCATAAAATCTTCAGCAAGAAAATCGATGATTTTTTTATCGAAGTCGTCACCACCAAGGTGGGTATCACCATTCGTTGATTTTACTTCAAAAACACCGTCACCGAGTTCAAGAACAGAAATATCAAAAGTTCCACCACCTAAGTCATAAACAACAACCATCTGGTCCTTGGATTTTTTATCAAGTCCATAAGCAAGAGCTGCAGCAGTTGGTTCATTGATAATCCGTTTTACATCAAGACCTGCAATCTTACCAGCATTTTTTGTTGCCTGACGCTGTGCATCATTGAAATAGGCGGGAACCGTAATAACTGCTTCAGTTACCTTTTGTCCAAGGTGATCTTCAGCAGCTTGTTTCAGCTTTTGCAGAATCATTGCAGAAATTTCTTCAGGAGAGTAGGTACGATCAGAGATTTCTACCCGTGCACCACCATTTTCGCCCTTGACAACTTTGTAAGGTACGTTTCTTGATTCACTGCTGGTTTCGTCAAAATTCCGGCCCATGAACCGTTTGATTGAATAAATAGTATTTACAGGATTCGTTACGGCCTGGCGTTTTGCTGGATTTCCAACAATTCGTTCACCGCTTTTTGTAAAAGCAACAATAGAAGGGGTTGTACGGGTACCTTCTGCATTTGCAATCACCATCGGTTCGTTACCTTCCATAACAGAAACGACCGAATTGGTTGTACCCAAGTCAATTCCAATAATCTTACCCATTATAATTTCCTTTATATAAAAGTAATACTGACATAAATTTCTTTTGTCCTTTTGCAAACAAACCCTGTGCCAAAACAAACTTTATCAATTAATGCCTTGTTTTTGAATGGTTTCCCTTACCCAACTGCATCATTTGCACTGTTTTTGTAATTCTTGTCAGACCTCGCAACCCAATAACAATTGAAACCTGACAAAATTTCTTACTAATAGCGGATACCATTGTGTTTTTACTTATTTTTGAGAATGACAAATCAACGAGGTGTTAAAATGAAAAAATGGATATCAGTATTGGCATTCATGATTTTGTCTGTGGTTTGTTCTGGTCAGAGTCAGGTTCAGCTTCCTTTTGATTCCGGCAAAAAAATATTTACCCTGACACCAAGCTCTTCCGGGCTTTCAATCTGGCAGATCGATACCCTAACCTTTGATAAATTTGAACTTTTCAAATTGGGCGACAACACCATATCGGCTGAATTATCGAAACTTATTGCCGGGCAGAAAGTTCGTTCTGTTTCAAAAATATCAGAAAGTGATTACCAAACCAGACTCCTGATGATGGATTCCCTTCTCATCTCAGGTATTGTAACCACTGAAACCACAACCAAAGAATCAAAATCTGACCTTAAATTTGACTTTACCCTTGGACATGTGGGTTTTGTATCAGCATACCACGCCTGGGCGATTCCCTATGGAGTTCTGGATTCAAGAAATCTAGGTATTTACTTTCTGCTCTCAGGGTCAAGCTACTTTGCAGTTAATCAACTGGCAAAAAACAGCCGGTTAACCCGTGAAAATGTTACAGGGAGTATTGAAGGACACATGAATGGTATTGCTCAGGGTCTTGTTACGGGGTTCGTTTTAAATGACACGAAAACAAGTCTCACGTTGGGTACTATTGGTGGTTTAACCCATGCCTATACGTCCTTTAGGCAATTCAATCAGCCTGATATAAAACCAGTCGAACTTTTTCTGGCAACCAAAACTGAATTATATTCACTAATCTGGCCATTTGCATTCGCCGGAACGTTTTTTGAATTATCAGATTCAAAAGCAAGGACCGTGGCAGGTTTGAGTCTGGTAACAAGTTTATCTGCACCCCTATGGGCAAATTCAGTATTTGGCTTTAAGAATTACAAGTTAACCCTTTCAGATGCCATGCTGGTTGAGGATTTTCACCTTGCAACCGTTCTAACAGTTTTGGGTGCGAATCTCGCAGTCAAAACTACAAACGGAAAAGTTATCATGGGAACAATGGGACTTTCAAGCCTTGTCGGATTTTATGGCGGGATTTTAAACAACCAGAACCAGGGGTTCACACCTGCAGAAACCCGGTTGGCAAAACGGTTTACTTACGGAGGAACCCTGATGGGGTTCGGTGCGTTTTTACTGACTGAAAATGAAAGACTTGTTGCGCTTTCTGTTGCAGCAGGAACCTGGATCGGTTATTTTGCCGGTAAAGCCTATGCCCATGAGAATGACTATTCCTCGGCCGGTCCCGAAATAAAGCTGATGCCCGAAAATATTCTTCTGGCAAATTTTTTAGATACAGGTCAAAACGAATCGCACCCATTGAGTCTGCCATTTTTAACTCTTAACTGGAGTTTCTAATAGAGAAATGGCTCTTAGTCAGATTTTTAATCAACCATCCAAATTGACTTTTTTTTGGATTAAATCTATCTTGCCTATCTCTTAATTTTACTGAATGTCGCAATTTAATACACCACAAAAACGCCCTTCTTTTTTTCAGGTCATTGTTTACAATACCTCACAGGTATCTAAAAAACCTTTTGAACTGAAATTCAGACCAGGTGTTTTCTGGTTTCTGGTCTCTTTTGTTCTTTTACTTTTTGTTGGAATTGGTGTCGGGCTCAGTTTTTACACGCCCGTTCTTAAGTTCGCACCGGGTGTTGTTGACAAAGACACATACTATCGTGATGTCACTCTCAATAAAATGAAAATTGACTCCCTGAAGGAGTTGGTCAAATCAAGAACCGATTATTTCTCGCAGTTTAAACTGCTTATGAAACCAGACACACTGGATACCACAAGCAAACCAATGAAACTGGGGGTTGAAGGCGTTATCGGGATTAGTTCTCCTGATCTAACACCGAACGAGTCTAAAAACAAGATTCTAACTGATGCCTTCTATCCGGATGAAAACGATAACCGTTCAATTTCACCAGAAAATGATGGTGAGGCACTTTCCTCCTCTGATCTGTCCGGAGGAATAGGAAGTGGAACTTTTGACCTAATTACCCTAAATCAGTTTGTTGCGGTTTCTCCAATCAAAGGAATTTTTACACGTGGGCTTCAGCCCACAATCAGCCATTATGGTGTTGATATAGCAGCAAAAAAAGGAACGGCCGTTTCGTCGATGAGTTCAGGTCGGATTATTTTTGTAGATTGGACTTATCAATCTGGTTACACCGTTGTAATTCAGCATGCATCCAACTTTATTTCTGTTTATAAGCACTTAAGTTCGTCGCTTGTTAAAAACAACCAGATTGTAACCTCAGGTGAAGTCATCGCATTGTCGGGGAATACAGGTGAATTAACCTCAGGACCTCATCTTCATGTTGAACTCTGGCATAGTGGCAATTATCTGAATCCAATGGACTATTTTTTAAAGTCGGAAATTAAATAATGGCATCTAAAAATACCGGTTACGCTTCTGATATCAATCTGATTAATGTCAGCACAATAATTGAAGGTACAATCACAAGTAAGGGCAGTATCAGAATCGACGGCAAACTAACAGGAACGATGACTGCCGATGGTGGACTTGTTGTTGGTACCACCGGTGATATATCTGGAGATGTTTCCGCAAAAACACTGGTTTCAGGCGGAAAAATTCAGGGGAAAGTGATTATTCAGGATCGAACGGTGCTCGAAGCAACAAGCAATTTTACCGGAGAACTTTTTACACAAAAACTGATTATTGAAGAGGGCGCCATTTTTGATGGCCAATGTTCAATGTCAGACTCCACCAGCAAATATGGACAATCAGAAACCAAAGTTTAAATCAAGTCTGGCCAGAGATCTTTCCTTCTATTGGGAAATTAGCAGCCAGATCGTTATCAGTCTTTTTTTGTTTGGGCTTATCGGCTATTTCATCGATGAATATTTTAAAAGTCAATATGTTTTTACCATTATTGGGTTCGTTGTTGGCTTATATATCTGCTTTATCAGTGTTCGAAAAATTATAAATAAATGGTTTAACCAGAACTAATGACCCGGAACTTTATTCTCTGGTTATCTGCTGCCTTTCTTTTCTCTCTGATAGCATCAGGAGTATGGATTAATTTTCAGGCAGAAATATTACTTCCCGGGTCAGTTCTTTTTATAAGTACTTTGGTAGGGTATTTACTTACCCGAAAATCTCTTTTCTCATCAATGCGAATGCTTATGACAGCAATTTCTTTATTAACCTTGTCAAAAGTAATTCTTATTGCATTGATGCTCGTTTTTGCTTCATTCTATGAAAAATTAGACCTTCGGGTTTTTGCTGCCAGCACAATATTACATTATTTACTTTTCACGAGTATTGAAACTGGATTTCTTTATCGTGAATCTCAAAATTCTCAGGTTAAATCATGATCAGAGGCGTTTTTACCGTTGTTCTGCTTTCTTTTATCCTCGCTGGATCACCCAGAGTTGCAAGTTGTGAACCTGCACCTTCTGATACCCTGGCCGCTGAAAAAAAAGAAGGAAAAGCCGATTTTATTATCCATCACATTGTTGATGGAGACAAAATTGATTTTGAACCATTTGGTACAGTTGTGCTTCCAAAATGGAAACCGATTCAAATTGGCTCCTTCCAGGTTGACCTTTCACCCACCAAACATACTGTATTCCTTTGGTTTAACACCTTCTTAATTCTTCTTCTCGCATTAACTGCTGCCTCTGCCTACAGAAAAAATTCTTCAGGAAATTTTGTTCCCTCAGCGATTGGGAACTTATTTGAAATCATGATTGAATTTATCAGGGATGATATTGCAAAACCCATGATTGGTGAACATCATTATAAAAAATTCCTGCCTTTTTTACTTTCAGCATTTTTATTCGTTCTGATTAGTAATTTCATGGGTCTAATTCCTTTTGGACTTTCAATTACCGGAAACATAAATGTTACAGCCGCGCTTGCACTTGTAACTTTTTTAACCGTGCATATTTACTCAGGCAAATCGTACTGGAAACATATTTTTCTTCCTCATGTACCGTTGGGCCTATATCCGATTATGATTCCCGTAGAAATACTGGGAATGTTCACAAAACCATTTGCGCTGGCAGTTCGTCTATTTGCAAACATGACTGGCGGCCACCTTGTGATTTTGACCTTTATTGGGTTGATTTTCATTTTGGAAAGTTATTACGTTGCACTTTTATCTGTTCCTTTAGCACTTTTTATTTACTTGCTTGAACTTCTGGTTTGCCTTATTCAGGCTTATGTATTTACAATGCTATCGGGTGTTTTCATCGGAATGGCTGTTCAAAACGAAGAACATTAATTATTTACTTTAACATCTCTCAAAATCAAGACATATCTGGAGGTTTCAAATGGAAGGTTTAGCTTCAATGGGCGCATATATTGGAGCAGGAATTGGTGCCGGTCTGGCAGCAATTGGTGCTGGTATCGGGATCAGTAAACTCGCAGCTTCAGCTATTGAATCCAGTGCCCGCCAGCCTGAAATGGCCGGTGATTTTCGTGGTACTGCTATTCTTTTCGCTGCACTTATTGAAGGGGTTGCCCTGATTGCAGAAGTAATCGGATTCCTTCTCGTTCTTACCAAATAAGAAAAAACAGGAACAGAATCTAAAACCTGATCAGTCAGATCAGGTTTTTCGTATTTGTATTTACTTATTGAAGCAATAGGTCTAACAGGTTAATTATGAATATTCCTGCCCTTATTTTACTCGAAGGAGGATTACTTGATCCTCACGTCGGTACCATTTTCTGGGTTTTTGTCACCTTTCTTCTGCTCGTTTTTATACTGCAGAGGTTTGCGTGGAAACCAATTATCCATGCCCTGGAAGAACGGCAAGCCCGTATTGACGAGTCTTTTAAAAAGGCTGAAGAATCAAACAAGGAAGCTGCCAGAATCATGGCTCAGTTTGATCAGATTGTTGCAGAAGCAAGTGAAAAAGCTGATGTAATTGTTAGAAGTGCGAGAGATTCCGCTGAAAAAATTAAAGCTGAAACCCTTCATAAAACAAAGGAAGAAGCTGATAAACTTATTGCAACTGCCAAGTCAGAAATTGATCAGCAGCGCAATTCAATGGTTCTTGAACTCAGGCAGGAAATGGTCGGAATCATCATTTCAGTAGCAGGCAAGGTCATTGAAACCAACCTGAATGATGAAAAGAACCGCACATTGGTAAACAACGCAATTCAAAATTTATCCGGAAAATGAACTTGTTATGAGCAATTACACAATTGCAAGACGTTATTCCTCTGCTCTGTTTAAGGCCGCCGAAGAAAAAGGCATTCTTGCTGCAGTAGAAAGTAATCTTACACAGATTGCGCCTTATTTCAAGTCTCACCAGGATCTTGTTTCAATTTTATCAAATCCGGTTTTAACCGGCGAAGAAAAGCTAATTATTCTCAAAAAGGTTTTTCCTTTTTTTGATTCACTGACCTCAGACTTTTTTAAACTCATTATTGAAAAAAAGAGAGAACCTCAGTTAGCCGAAATTGTAGCACAATTTCTAGAACTTGCAGATAAAAAGAACGGTATTCTTAGGGCATTGGCTGTAACAACCAGTACGTTGACTGACGACCAAAAAACAGCGCTGATAAAAAAACTTACAGATATGACCGGAAAAAAAATTGTTCTCACCACCCAGCTTGATTCTGAGATCAAGGGCGGACTGATTGTTAAAATTGGGGATACAGTTTATAATTCAAGTGTATCACATCGGCTTGAAATTATCAAAAAACGGTTAATGAACTAATAAATTTGAAATTATTTTAGATAAGGTACATCGCAATGGCTGAAGTTAGACCAGACGAAATATCTGCCATATTAAAAGCTGAGCTTGCTCTGGCTGAAACCCGTATTGATATTTACGATACCGGAAAAGTGCTGCAAATCGGCGACGGTATTGCCCGTGTTTACGGGTTGCGTAATGTCATGGCAGGCGAACTTGTTGAATTCCCTGGCTCAGTTATGGGAATGGTTCTAAACCTTGAAGAAGACAACGTCGGGGTTGTTCTATTTGCCGACTCTGAAAAAGTTAAAGAAGGCGACCTGGTTAAACGTACCAAAACTATTTCCTCGCTGATGGTTGGTGAAGAAATGATTGGCCGTGTGTTAAATCCGCTTGGTGAACCCCTTGACGGGCACGGTCCGATTAAGGGTGAAATCAGAATGCCAATCGAAAGAAAAGCACCTGGTGTAATTTACCGTCAGCCTGTAAAAGAACCACTCCAAACTGGTATTAAAGCAATTGATGCTATGATTCCAATTGGTCGTGGTCAGCGGGAATTGATAATTGGTGACCGTCAAACAGGAAAAACTGCAGTCGCTCTGGATACTATTATTAATCAAAAAGGCCAGAACGTAATTTGTATTTATGTTGCTATCGGGCAAAAAGCCTCTACAGTTGCCGATATAGTTTCGACTCTACAGGCTAATGGAGCAATGGAATATACAATCATCATTACTTCGTCTGCATCTGATCCGGCCGCCTTAACCTACATGGCACCTTATACAGGTGTAACGATTGGTGAATATTTCAGAGATACCGGCCGTCACGT
Organism: Bacteroidota bacterium; assembly: GCA_017303995.1. Lineage (GTDB taxonomy): Bacteria > Bacteroidota > JABWAT01 > JABWAT01 > JABWAT01 > JAFLBE01. Next base: position 35,994 of record JAFLBE010000026.1, read on the forward strand.
TTTATGTATTTATGACGATTTATCAAAACATGCGGTTGCTTACCGGCAAATGTCACTACTTCTCCGTCGCCCACCAGGACGGGAAGCTTATCCTGGCGATGTGTTTTATCTTCACTCCCGGTTACTCGAACGTGCCGCAAAAATAATTGAAAATGATGAACTCGTGAAAACCATGAATGATTTGCCTGAAGCATTAAAAGGCAAAGTAAAAGGTGGCGGATCATTAACTGCTCTTCCTATTATTGAAACTCAGGCTGGTGACGTTTCTGCTTATATCCCAACCAATGTTATCTCAATTACAGATGGTCAGATTTTCCTGGAATCAAACCTGTTCAACTCGGGTGTTCGTCCGGCTATCAATACAGGGATTTCGGTTTCACGGGTGGGCGGATCTGCCCAAACTAAAGCAATGAAAAAAGTTGCTGGAACTTTACGGCTTGATCTTTCTCAGTTCAGGGAACTTGCAGCATTTGCAAAATTTGGTTCTGATCTTGATGCAGCAACACAAGCTCAACTTCGTCGCGGTGAACGCCTTGTCGAAATCCTGAAACAGGATCAATTTGTTCCAATTCCAGTTGAAAAACAAATTGCAATTCTTTTTGTTGCTACCCAGGGGTTACTCGATGAATTGCCTGTAAAGAGCTTGAAACAATTTGAGGCTGAGTTTATTGAATCTCTTGAACTCAATCATCCTGATTTGCTCGCAGGATTGAAAAAAGGGGCATTAACTGATCAGGTCAACGCAGATCTGAAAAAAATGTCAAAAGAATTTATTGAAAATTTCAAACGCAAATTGAAATAACACCGGAACATTATGGCAACTTTAAGAGATATCCGGTCCAGAATCAAAGGGGTTAAAAATACCCAGCAAATTACTAAGGCCATGAAAATGGTGGCCGCTGCTAAATTGCGGCGCGCCCAGGATAGTATGCTGGCTGCCCGGCCATATTCAAGGAAAATAAAGGCACTTTTAACTGATCTGGTCACTGATGAAAGAGTGCAGGAGCATCCGTTGGTTAAAGCCAGAGCTGAGGTGAAGACTATTGCCCTGGTTGTTGTGACTGCCGATCGTGGTTTGTGCGGATCATTTAATTCCAACCTGATTAAATCGGCAGTTAGGTTAATAAACTCAGAGTTCGCAGATTATCAGGAATCTGGAAATTTGAATCTGATTACTATTGGCCGGGTTGGAAGTGAATTCTTCAAAAAACGTGGATATAAGGTTACTTATTCCAACTTTGGTTTATTCGGGCATCTTTCTATGAGCGAGGCAAAAACAATCAATGCGCACCTTAATGATGGATTTCTATCTGGCAAGTACGATAAGATTGTTGTGATCTCAAATGAATTCAAGAATGTAATGACCCCGAAAGTTACGATTACCCAATTGCTTCCGGTTCAGCAACAAACTTCGGTTTCAGATGATAATCATTATCATGCGGATTACATTTTCGAACCTGATCCGGTTCAAATAATTGAATCGCTTGTTCCCCTCTATCTTTTACAGCAAATCTGGCAGGTTTTGTTAGAGTCTTACGCTTCTGAACAAGGAGCCAGAATGTCGGCAATGGATGCTGCAACAGAAAATGCAAAAGAGTTATTGCGCAATTTGACCCTTAATTATAATCGTGTCCGTCAGGCAGCTATCACAAAAGAAATCCTTGAAATTATCTCAGGAGCTGAATCTCTGAGTAAATCTTCATGATGTCAATTGACAATAGAACATTGTGATTGTATTTTTGCAGTCCTGTTTAGAAAACAGGGTACATACAGCTCATCCGGAGAGCTAGTCTAATTGGTAAGGCAGCGGTCTTGAAAACCGCCGTGAGTGATCACTTCGGGGTTCGAGTCCCCGGCTCTCCGCAACATTTTGATATTTTGATTTCCGGTTCAAAACTGGAGGGGTGGCCGAGAGGCTTAAGGCAACGGTTTGCTAAACCGTCGTAGTGTTGTAAAGCGCTACCGAGAGTTCGAATCTCTCCCCCTCCGCTAAAAAGCCAGTTATCCGACTGGCTTTTTTTATAATCCCGGGAAAATAGTATGTTTTTTGTTTATATCCTGAAAAGCGAGAGTTCAGGCAAATTTTATTACGGCAGTTCTGAAAACCCAGATTTACGTTTAATAAATGAGCACAACAAGGGAAAGGTTAGAGCAACCAAATCTGGATTGCCCTGGATTTTGATTTATCAGGAAGAATTTGCAACCCGGGGCGAAGCATATCAACGTGAACACTATTTTAAAACATGGGCAGGAAGGCGTTGGTTGAAATCAAAAGACATTACATGACCAACGCTACCGAGGAGTTCTCCAAGGCCCCGCTTTGCGGGACCGCGGACCCGTCGTCAGCCATATGACTGACTCGGGGAATCTCTCCCCCTCCGCTAAAAAGCCAGTTATCCGACTGGTTTTTTTTTGCCATTTAAAATCATTAGTTGTGATTCATCTTCCTATCCGTTATTTTTAGTCCAATCGAAAGAACTGAACTATGGCATTTTTGGTTGATGATTATCAAACACCTGCAGGGAACCAGGTTGAAGACCTGCAAAAAAACCGTTTACGGTTTCTTGTAAAAAAACCTCAGGATTTCCTTTCCGAACTTTCTGTTCTGAATCCGCTTCAACTCAAAGAAGTTCAGGAATATCTTTGGGATTGTATCATGGAGGAATCTACAAAGAAAAACCTTCATGTAACACGTTCTGATATTATTTCAAGGTTTGAACCCACGACAAATTACCAGTACCGGGCTGGTTGCAAAGAGCCTTTAGGATATTGTACACTCAATATGTGTATCAAACTTGACCCTAAATGTTCAATCAACCGGCTAAGGGGAATGATTGAAATTCTCAGAAAAATTTTAGCCGACATATATAAAGCAGAAGATCTCGACCGTCGGATTTCGGAACTTGAAGTCAGTTCAAGAAAAATTCCGGTTGCTACCCCAATTATAGATTCAAAAGAAGGGGAGCAAACCCACAAAGGACATTCAGTAACCCACACTCTGAAATCAAAAATAAAAAATCTCAGAGAAATTTTATTTTCGATCATTGAGTTAGATGGTGCCGAAACTGTTTGTTTAATGGATTCCCATGCTAAAATTGTGGAACTTGTCAGCAATCAGAAAATGAACAGCAGTTCCTTCAGCAAACAAATATCAGAATTGGTAAAATACTACCAGAAACTGCTTCCAAAATTGAAAGCTGAAAGTATTCAAACTGTTACAAATGAATATTACCAGGGATTGATGGTCATTCATTTATTGAACCATGATTTGTTTTTGATGGTGATCAGCCGAACAACTGATGTGCCGGCTAAAACACTCAAACGGGTGGTTAGAATATCGGAAGAACTGAATGAGCTTTTTGACAATACGTTAAAGGAAAAATAGATTTAACCGGGGGTGACAGGTTTCGACGGGATGAGTGTTGGTCTGGAATGCGTGTAGAGTTCTCCGAAATTCTCTTTAAAAAGGCGGAACAGCTTAACTGCTGAAAACAACTACGCACTCGCAGCTTAATTAAATAAGTTGCGCGCTGTTACCTTCCATTGTCTGTCGGGATTTTAACAGCGTCATATTGACGGACTGCTATTCCGGATCGTCCCGATCCGGAATTTAAGATCAGGGGCTGGGAAACTCCAAGGTTGTTACTGTCTGAGGAGAATCTGAGATCTAAACAGTGACTACACACGTAGATGTCTTGATGGGCGCCTTTTCGGACGCGGGTTCAAGTCCCGCCACCTCCACATGGAAGTTGATTTAACATGAGATCAATCCTAAACAAAAAAGCCAGTTGAACGACTGGCTTTTTTGTTTAATTTAAGTCAACACCCACAAGTAAAATATCAGAAACCTCAGGATCATCAATTGTTTCAACAAACTGAAGGGATAGACGTGCTCCTTCTGCAACAGAACCTACCGATATTTCACTGAAATGATCTCTGAACTTTTCAGGTGAAATAAAACTGTTTTTCCCGAACCGAACCGCAATTCTACTAACATGTTTGGCCTCTTGCTGTTCGGCAACTGCTTCAATTTTGCTTAACAGATCAGACATTGAATGAACGTGAATTTTCATTTTCTTCTCAATTGATTAAATTTTCAAGGGCAGACATTGCCTCTGGAATACTTGCAACAACATCATCTGATAAACCAGCTCCAAAAGAAAAATCAGAACCGGTTACGGTGAATAAGGTGAGCTTCGGGATTTTTGGATGAAACATTTCAGCAAATGAAACCATTTCATCGAAATCAAATTCGTGATTTAATGGTTTTTCAGTAGCGTGACCTTTTTTAACCTCGTTTATTGAAATATATCCAGGATTGCCCGAAACAGCTGCATCGATAAATAAAACCTGGTCAAACTCACCAAACCGTGCTGCCATTTCTGGAACAAGCTGAATGGACATCTGGCATTCAACCTGGGGCAAACTATACTTTTTTTCAAGCTCCTCAGCTAAAACCCAGCCAACTCCATCGTCACCACGAAGTGGATTCCCGTACCCGATCACCAATGTTTTTTTCATAAATTAACCAAATCACCCTAATAAAAACAGGGCACTTCTTCCCTCGATTCACCTTTCCAGCATTACCGGATAGGAACTCAAGATGACACCTTTTGTGTCCTGTTTATAAGTAGTTACCAACCAGTTTATCTGGTAATCGTTTTCAAGATCTCACCATTTGGAGCCTGAATGTCAATCTGCATCGGCATTTGACCGGCAGCATGAGTCGAACAACTCAAACAAGGGTCAAAGGTTCTGATGACGGCTTCAATCCGGTTCAGCATGCCTTCTTTTGGATTTAATCCGTCAAGATAATGACGGGCCACCTGCAAAACACCACGGTTCATTGCAAGATTGTTATGCCCGGTCGCAATGATGAGATTGGCCCATTTGATCAACCCATTTTCATCTATCCTGTAATGGTGAATCAGGGTTCCACGAGGAGCTTCAGAAACCCCAACGCCATCAAAACAATTCGGATTTGCAATCGCTCTGACATGCGGATTCATACACTCATCATCTTTCAAAATATCTTCAACCCGTTCTGCGCAATTTAAAATTTCAATCAGCCGGGCATAGTGATAATGGAAGGAACTTGAAACCGGTCCTTTTTGGATTGACCGGAAACCGGCAAGTTCTTCATCAGCTAACGGAGTACCGCATTTTGAGGCAATATTGAGCCGGGCCAAAGGACCAACCCTATAAATTCCGCCAGGATAGCCCATTGGTTTATAAAACACTGATTTCAGGTAACTGTACGATTCAACTTTTTCACCAATCCAGGTGTCATATTCAGACGGATCAATACCATCAGAAACAATATTTCCTGCTGAATCCATAAACCGGAGTGTTCCATCGTAATACTCAACTTCACCATTCTTATTTACCAGTCCCATAAACAAGGTTGGGAAATTGGCGAAAACCGCAATTTCTTCCTGATAATGCTTTACAACAGGATGGTACCAGTTTAATGCCCTTCTTACAATTTCTTTGATTTCAGGCATTTCTTTCAGCATCGCAGCACGGTGTTCTGCTGTTAATGCAGCATTTACTCCACCAGGTACAACCCATGACGGATGGATTCGTTTTCCTCCAAGCAGCTCAATCATCTGTTGACCAATTTGACGAAGCCGGATTCCATCTTTGGCGAGTTCAGGGCGTTTTGCGGCAACACCCAGAATATTCCGGATTGCAGGATCGGCATCCATCCCAAGCAGAAGATCAGGGGACGAAAGATGGAAAAAACTCAGAGCATGAGACTGAATAATCTGAGCCATATTCATGACTTTACGAAGGTTGTGGCCCGTAACCGGTACTTTCACAGCCATCAGGTTGTCACAAGCTTTTGCTGATGCCATCAGGTGAGATACCGGGCAAATTCCGCAAATTCTTGCCATAAGTGATGGCATTTCTGTAAATGGACGGCCTTCAGAAAGTTTTTCAAATCCGCGAAGCTGAGTTACATGAAACTGTGCGTCACTGATCGTTCCGTTATCATCGACATAAATTGTAATTTTGGCATGGCCTTCAATCCGGGTAACGGGATCAATTGTAATTGTTTTTGGCATATATCCTCCTTATGCCCCGAACCGGGTTTTGTTGGTTAAATCCGGAATTCTTCCGTCAAGCAATTCAGCGACTGCATAGAAAATGGTATCATTTGAAGGCGGGCATCCGGGAATAAAAACATCCACAGGAACGACTTCATGAATCGGCATGACACGGGCTAGAAGTTCAGGCAAAGCCGGATGCTTTGGCATCACATCGTGAATAAACGCATTTTCTACATACGCCCGGTTAATAATTTCCTGAACAGGAATAGGGTTTCTCATAGATGGAACATTGGCATTAATCGCACAATCGCCCAGAGCAATGAGATATTTGGTGTGTTTTCTGATTTTTTTGATTTTGGCCAGATCATCTACCGAAGCAACAGCTCCTTCAACAATTGTGACATCGACATAATCAGGGAAGACTTTATTATCAACAAGCGGACTGTAAACCAATTCAATCCGGTCTGCAATCGCAAGCAAACGTTCATCTATATCCAGAAAACTCATGTGGCAGCCGGAACATCCATCCAGCCATGTGGTTGCAATTTTGGCTTTCATATTTTTTCCTTCCGGCGTGCGGTTAAGTAGGGCAGGAATCCTGACCGTTTGGTATTTTCTGCTACTGATCTTCCCTTTTCACTGAGTGCTCCAACCGGACATACATTTACACATTTTCCGCATTGGGTGCAGGTATCTGCAGATCCCCAGGGTTGATTTAACTCGGTAATCACTTTGGCCTGAATGCCACGACCTGAAACATCCCAGACGTGAGCACCTTCAATTTCATCACAAACCCGAACACACCTTGTACAGAGAATACAACGGTTATGATCTAGAATGAAGTAAGGATGACTGGCATCAACTGCAAATTTCGGGAACCGGTAAGGCACCCTGATGTGATTGATTCCCAGTTTTTGTGATAAAAACTGAAGTTCACAATGGTTATTCGAGACACAAACCGAGCAGGTATGATTCCGTTCTGAAAAAATCAGTTCCAGCGTCATTTTACGGTAATGTGCCAGTTTATCATTGGTAGTTGTAACTTCCATTGCTTCACTGACCATTGTTGTACAGGCGGGAAGTAATTTTCTCTGACCTGCAACTTCGACCATGCATAACCTGCAGGCACCAATGTTTGAAAGTCCTTCGAGATGACAGAGAGTCGGAATGAAAAACTCATTTTCACGGCAAACCTGCAAAACAGTTTGATCTGAACGTGCTGAGACATCTTTTCCGTCAATCTTAAGCGTAAAAATTTTAATTTGTCCGTTAGCAGCCATAATAGAATCTCCTTACTCCTGGTTGACTTCAGCCTGAATCCGTTCCATATACTCATGTTTGAAATATTTCAAGGTACTGAGTACAGGATTGGGTGATGACTGCCCAAGACCACAGAGACTGGTATTTCTTACCACATCGCAAAGTTCTTCGAGCAGGGTTAAGTCGGCTTCTGTAGCCCTTCTTTCGGCAAATTTGGTCAGAATATCATAAATCTGAGCAGTGCCGACACGACAAGGGACACATTTGCCACAAGACTCAGACATGCAGAATTCCATAAAATATCTGGCTACATCAACCATGTTGGAATTTTCATCCATCACAATCATCCCACCAGAACCCATAATGGAACCCAATTTGGTCAGAGATTCATAGTCAACTTTGATATCAAGAAATTCTTCGGGAATACATCCACCAGATGGTCCACCGGTTTGAACGGCTTTAAACTTTCTTCCGCCCGGAATTCCGCCACCGATATCAAAAATGATCTCACGCAGCGACATCCCCATCGGCACTTCGATAAGTCCGGTATTGACAACCTGACCAGCGAGTGCAAAAACTTTTGTTCCTTTGCTCGTTTCTGTTCCGATTGAGGCATACCAGTCAGCACCCTTTCTGATGATTGGTGCAATATTGGCAAAAGTCTCGACATTGTTGATCAGAGTTGGTTTCCCCCACAGTCCTGATTCAGCCGGATAAGGCGGTCTCGGTCTTGGCGTTCCCCGTCCGCCTTCAATAGAAGCAATCAGGGCAGTTTCTTCACCACATACAAAGGCGCCGGCTCCAAGCCGGATACTGATTGTAAAGTTAAAGGTGGTTCCAAAAATATTATTTCCAAGAAGACCTTTTCTTTCAGCTTGCTTAATTGCAACTTTAAGTCTTGAAATTGCCAATGGATATTCAGCACGGACGTAAATAAATCCTTCGTCAGCGCCGATAGCATAGGCAGCAATGGCCATTCCTTCCAATATCCGATGCGGATCTGATTCAAGAACTGACCGATCCATAAAAGCACCAGGATCACCTTCGTCAGCGTTACAAATCACATATTTTTTGGAACCAACGGCCTTGGCAACAGTTGACCATTTCAGTCCGGTCGGATATCCACCACCTCCACGACCTCTGAGACCCGATTTGATCAGGTTTTGTACCACTTCATTCTGATCAAGATCATGTAAAACCGTATAAAGTCCCAAATAACCATCAAAGGCTATATATTCTTCGATTCTTTCCGGATTAATTACACCGCAATTTTCGGTGACAATTTTGTACTGTCTTTTGAAAAAAGGTGAATCGGAGGCGAGATCATTGGTCGTTTTCTTTCCTTTTTCCAGATTATCAGTAACCAGAAAGGCATTTGCCGGATTAATCTCCTGAAACATCCGGTTTTCAGGTTCAATGGAAACGAGCGGACCAGCAGCACACAAGCCCATGCAACCAACACCCTTCACATCAATCTCTTTTGCCAACCCTTTTTCTTTAAGCTGCCCTTCAATAGTGTTTAACACTGCTTCAGCATTTTGAGACATGCAACCGGCAGCAACACACACATGGATTGATTTTTTCTTTTGGCTTCTGGCAAGTTCTTCACCAGCTTTAATTTCCTGTAGTTCTTCTAAGGTCATGGTTTACTCCCACTTTGTAAGTTTGGTGAGGGTATCAGCAACGGTCAGTTTGCCGTTCACTTCGCCATCAAAAACACCGGCAGGAGCAAGTCCGCAGGCACCAATACAACGGGCGGTGACGAGTGAAAGATTTCCGTCATCAGTCGTTTCACCCGGATGGACGTTATATTTCTTTGCAATGGTTTCCATGAGTTCCCCGGCACCTTTAACATAGCATGCAGTTCCCATACAAATCACACAAGTATGTTTTCCCTGTGGCTTGAGTGTGAAAAAGTGGTAAAAGGTTGCAACTCCATAAACCTTGCTTAACGGAACATTCAAGGCTTTTGAAACAAACCGTAGAGAGTCATCATCTAGAAAACCAAATGATTCCTGAACGGTATGCAGGGTTTCAATCATGGCATTTGACTGGTAACCGTGTCTTTTCATGGTAGCCATGACCAGTCCCCACCGTTTATCTTCTGTTGGTGGCTGAACTTTCACGGGATAGGCGGGCATAGAACCTCCTTTTTCACTCCTGGACTAAAATTGGTCAGATTTTTTTGATTCTATTTTCAAAATTAAATACTGCTTTTGCGGATAAACAGAGCTTTTTTTCCTGTTTTATTTTCAAAATCGCGTTTAAATAGGTTTAAACGATACTTTTCCCCTTAGAAAAGTTAGGTAATTTCGACTCAAAAAAACGTTAATTTCCGATTAGATTATCCGATTTGAAACCTTTTACTTTTCTTTCCGTAATCAGGCAGTCAGCAATCAAAAAAGAAAAAAGCGGGGAAAAGGGAATGGGATTATTTGCAGTTTTCATACTTACACTGGTTCAATTAAATTCACCCTCAGAGCCCCCGGGTGAACCTTCGAAATCAACTCCTATCCCGCAATCATTTTCCCCTGTTTTCAATCCTGTTCTTGTTTTATCACCGACCTCTGACCCAATTGAAATCGACGGGGACCTGAATGAAGCGGCCTGGCAGCTGGCATCAAAAGCAGATAACTTTACAGAAAACTGGCCTAAAAATCTGATGCAGCCAGGCGTTGGTACCCATGCACTTTTGACCTATGATAAATCAAACTTATACATAGCATTTGTTGCAGAATCCAATTCTTCACAAACCAGAGCAACCCTCAGAGACCGTGATGAAATTTTTTCTGATGATTACATGGGAATTCTAATTGATACCTATGGGGATGCCTCCTGGTATTATGAATTTTTTGTCAATCCGTTGGGAGTTCAGGGCGATCTGGTTGCAACCAGCAATGGCGAAGACGCCGGTGCAGATTTTATTTTTTACTCTCAAGGAAAAGTCACTGAAACCGGGTACCAGGTTGAACTTGCAATTCCCTTCGCCAGCCTAAGATTCCCTGATAACGAAGAGCAAATCTGGAAGGCCACCATCTGGAGAGATCATAAAACTGAAAGCCGTCGAAAATACAGCTGGGCGGCAATTGATCAGGATAAACCCTGTTTTCCATGTCAGTTTGGAACCATACGGGGAATCCGGGGTATCAACCGGCCAAGTGCAGTTGAGATTCTTCCCTATTTTATGACCAATCAAGCCGGAGCTAAAGATAATGCCGGAAGATTTAAAAACGATCCGATAAAGGGTGAAGTTGGATTCAGTGCCAAATACATGGCAACCCCTGAATTAACAGCAGAAATCTCATTAAATCCTGATTTCAGTCAGATTGAATCTGATGCAGAACAAATTGATGTCAATAATAACTTTGCATTGGATTTTCCGGAAAAACGACCCTTTTTTCAGGAAGGAAGTGATCTTTTTTCGACACCCGCATCCATAATTTATACCCGAAGCATCAATGACCCCGATTTTTCTGCAAAATTAACAGGAAGGACGGGAAAAATGAATTTTGTTTATCTGGCCGCAAGAGATGCCAACACCCCGTATTTGATTCCAACTGAAGAGAGAACTTTATTTACAGCAGGGCAAAATAGTTTTTCGAATATTTTAAGGGGAAAATATGCTTTTGACGATGGAAAGTATATTGGCACTGTATTTACGAGCCGGATTAATGAATCGAACGGATATAACCTGGTCGGTGGAATTGATGGCTCTTACCGGTTCTGGGAATATTATTCTGTTAACGCACAGGGACTTTTCAGTAAAACGCAAGAACCCAATGACACACTAATGACACCATCAGATGATTTCACCAATCTTGTTTTTGATAAAAAACATGATACCCGGTTTAACGGTGAAACTTTTGAAGGGCTTGCACTCATCACCAATTTCAACAGGTATTCAAAATATTACAATGTTGAAACCCAGTTTATTCATGCCGGAAGTTCATTCCGTGCGGAAAACGGATTTATTGACAGAAGTAATTACAACCAATGGTATTTCTGGAACCGGTACAATTTTTACCCTGATATTCCATTTGTTAACCAGATTGGACCTGGTTTTATAACTGGCCAGATTCATAATCTTGACGGCGTTCTTAAGGATGAATGGCTGGCGTTCTTTGTAAACTTTGATTTTGCAGCCCAGACAAACTTCCGTGTTGAATACATGATCAACAACGAACGTTGGGCAGGAAAATGGTTTGGTCAGAAAAACCGGTGGGAGTTTAATCTTTCAACTTCATTCAGCCAATATTTCTCAGCAAATTTATGGGCAGAAACAGGTCGGTTTATTAACAGAGAAAGGTCATTTCCCGACGTTGGAGACGGAATCAATGCAGGTGCTTTTTTATCGGTAAAACCGACTGATCAATTGGTGATTGAGCCGGGTCTTGACTATGCAGAACTATTTCAGGACAACGGGCCCGCCTATTTTGCTGGTTATGTTTTCAGAACTCGGGTAAAATATCAATTTACCCGAGAACTCTCGGCAAGATTTATTGTTCAGTATCATCAATTCAGGGATAAAATTTCACTGGAACCGTTAATAAGTTATAAACTCAATCCGTTCAGTGTATTTTATATCGGGGCGTCCAGTCAAATGAAATACACACCAACGAAAGAATACCAGCAGTCTTCACGTCAGTATTTTATGAAATTTCAGTATCTGTTTTCAACGTGAGATGGTGGTAAGTGACAGGTGGTATGTGGTTGGTGGCTGCGTAAAACCACCCCGGCTTCGCCACCCCTCCTTGAAAAGTTGTAAATCCCGATTATTTCGGGGGAGGGGAATTTACCACTTATAACTTATCATCCCGAAGCTAGTTCGGGACCTTCGCTTCGCTTGGCTTATCACTTACCACTAATTTTTTGTCTTCCATATCAACAATTTCTTTAGAAACCGGCAAAAGTCTGATTTGTTCTGACGGAAGATCCAACAAACCTGCAATCAGAACATAGGGGCTCACTGTGGCGCCGGCTTCATTTGCCTTTACTCTGAGACAAAGCTGTCCGTTATCCACCCAAACTTTTATGATATTATCTTCTAACTGAATGGGTTTTTCCCGATTGATCACCGTGCGGTTAAGCATGCCAAGTTCAAACTGACTTGCAATCTGACTGAAATCAACACCAGCAACCGAATCCTTTAACCGGTAATCTGCACTTTTAATAGTTGGCATTTTTGAGTTGGGCATTTCTCTGATTAGAGTCACTTCCATTCCTTCAGGGAGAATCTCAGTGAACCTTTTTGCCCAATCCTGCAGACTTCCCGGTAATTCATCACGAAGCTGAATAACAAAAATCTCGCTGTGTGATTCCATACCAAGCGGAAGTGCCCCCACATTTTTTATGATTGGCCGTTGGTTGAATCCTTGAGTATAATGAAACCGGATTTTCAAACGGCGAAGTGCCTTTTCAAAAATTTCAATAGTAACATGGTGCGCCAGATATTTTGCGAGTCCGGTTTTTTTGAAAATAATCTGATAGTGCCTGATCGTATATTGCTTCAGCTTTCGGTCAGCAACTAATTGTTTAACATCCTCAAATCCCAGATTTTTTACATGATATTTTTCAGGAACGGGAGACAGTTTGATATCCTCATAATTTCCCGGAATTCCGCACTTTTGGCAATCTCCCCATTTACAATCGGGAATCGGTTCTGCTGATTCTTCAAAGGCTTTTTTATACTCGGCCTTAAGGTAACTTTTTGAGGTTCCGGCATGAATAAAATCCCATGAAAATACTTCATCAAGTTCACGGGTTTCATAAACCCGGTTGATATCATAACCAAACTGATTCCAGATTTCAACCCACTGGTCGTATTTAAATCCTTCTGAAAACGATTCGAAAATCATTCCCCGTTTATAGGCTTCATAAATCAGCGCAGACTGACTGCGGTCACCCCGTGAATAAAAAGCTTCGACCTGAGCAAGTTCCCAATCAGACCAGGAGATTTTAACACTTCGGTTTCCACGGAAATATTCGCGGACATAATTAATGTGAGCCATGGTTTTTTCACGTTCCATAAACCCAACCCATTGAAACGGCGTCACCGGTTTTGGAACAAAAATACCAATGCTTGGATGTACGGTATTAAACGGACTGTACTTTCTGCCAATTTTAACAAGCCCTTCAATCAATCCGCAAAAAGCTTTCATATCCTCCATGTTTTCAGACGGAAGACCAACCATGGTGTACAGCTTGATATTGTGGAATCCGTTTTTAAAAACACCTTCGGCGGCATCATACATATCCTGATCAGAAATCGTTTTATTAATGATTTTCCTGATGCGTTCAGAGCCAGTTTCAGGTGCAAATGTAGCACTGTGAGCATTGCTCATAGCCCCAACTTTTTGAGCAAGAGCCTGTCCATAACTATTTGCACGAAGGGACGGAAGCGAAAGATCAACGCCTTCAAAATCATCATCCTGAAGCAGGTAATTTGTTACTGCTTCGGCTTGCCCATAATCAGCTGTCGACAGACTCAGAAGTCCAACGGTTCTTTCACCGGTTGCAGCCAATCCTTCTTTTGCCAGATCAATGACATCATCTGCTTTGAGTTCACGGTTTGGTCGATACCAGTAACCGGCCTGGCAAAACCGGCAACCCTGTGTACATCCTCTCATGACTTCTACCGAAAACCGATCATGAACCAGGTTCATGTTCGGGACAACATTTTTTATGGGATAATCTTCTTTGTTCAGAACTTCAACCCAATGACGTTTTATTCCCTTTGAATAGTTGTACGATCCTTTTGCCCCATCAAAATCAGGGACAAATTCGCCTTTTTCATTCTTCGTAACTTCAAGCAGAACAGGAACATAGACGCCTTTTAATTCGGCAAGTTTTTTCAGGATTTCAATTTTGGAAAGATTATTTTTTCGCCCTTCACCAATAATCCGGAGAATCTGAACTGCGAGAATTTCACCATCACCAATCACGAAAAGATCATAAAAATCGGCAACCGGCTCTGGATTTGCCATACAGGGTCCGCCACCAATTACAAACGGGTCAGAATCAGCACGGTCACGGGAAAATGCATTTAATCCGGCAAGTTCAAGCAAAAAAGGAACGTTCGTAAAATTTAACTCTGTCTGGAGGGAAATTCCAATTGCGGAAAAAGAACGAACCGGACGATGACTCTCAAGTGTATAAAGTGGAATATCATGCAGTTTCATCTGGTCTGCCATATCTATCCACGGTGCAAATGCACGCTCGGCAGCAAGATCAGGCTCACGGTTGATTAAATGATACAGTACTTTCGTACCGTTGTGTGACATACCAATTTCATAGACATCAGGGAAAACCAATGCCATGGATGCAAGAACAGTTTCCTGATTTTTCCTAACCTGATTTGCCTCACCGCCAATATATCGTCCAGGATTGGTAACATTCGGCAGAATCCGGTCCAACTTCTCAGTAAAATTCATTCAGTTTCTTTCTAAGTTCATTATTTACTTAAAAGTACGAATTGAGGAAAATAATTCCGAATGAATGGAAAGAAGAGTAATTCTTAAGGAAGAAAGGGAGGGGACGATAAAAAAAGTAATTTTTTCGGAAGTAGATTTACTTTTTCAGATGTGTTGCGATAGTTGAGAAGAGGTTTTCAGGTTTAAAGGGTTTACTAATGTAATCATTCATACCAAATCCCAGTGCCAGATCCCTGATGTCTGCTGTAGCTTCAGCAGTTAAAGCAATGATAGGAATTAACTTATTAAACTCCCTGATCGCACGTGAAGCTTCATAACCATCCATAACAGGCATCTGAAGATCCATCAAGATAAGGTCAAAAGGTTCATTTTTAACCAATTCAACAGCGACTTCCCCATTTTCAGCAACAGAAACAACCGTATCCCAACGTGCGAGAAATTTTTGGGCAATTTTTACATTGAGAGCATTATCTTCCACAAGTAAAATTCTAGCGTTATTCAGACTTTTTACTTCCTCAATTTCGTTTAAACGTTTTTCTATCAGGGGTGCCTGTGCGATTGGCAAGCGGATCCGGAAAAAGAAACGTGAACCCTGCCCAACGGTACTTGATACATGAATTTCACTATTCATTTGAAAAATAAGCCGTTGCGCAATGGCCAATCCCAATCCTGTCCCGCCAAATTCCCGGGTTATTGAAGAGCTTGCCTGAGTGAAAGTATCAAAGATTCCTGTTAACTTTTCCTTTGGAATACCAATGCCCGTATCTTCAATTCCAACGAAAAATACTGCATCTGAGGCTGTCCATTTTTCAACATGAACAGACAGAATCACACTTCCTCTTGACGTAAATTTGATCCCGTTGCTGAGCAAATTCCCGATAATCTGTCCCATTCTGACTGAATCACCAATAACCATTTCGGGCATCATGTCATCAATCTCAAGAACCAGATCCAGATTTTTTTCGGAAGCACGGGGAACAAATGACTTGATCAGGTTCTGACAAATTTCTTTAAAACTGAAAGGTGTTTTTTCCAGATCAATCTTATTTGCTTCGATTTTACTGAAATCCAAAATGTCATTGAGAAGGGCAAGCAGATTCTCTGCCGAAAACTTAAGGATATTGAGATTTTCAAGCTGATCAGGACGAGGGTCTTCCCTGAGCAAAAGGTGAGACATTCCAATAACTGCATTCATTGGAGTTCTGATTTCATGGCTCATGACTGATAAAAATCTGGATTTGGCAATTGTGGCTTGTTCAGCAGCTTCCTTTGCCTGAATCAACAAAATTTCAGTTCTTGCTTTTTCATCAATTTCCCGTTGCAGATTATCATTTATGACCTGAAGTTGCCGGTTGGTAAGCTGAATTTGCTGATTGGCTTCCCGGAGGGATTTAGCCTGAATTTCGATTTCTGTGTTTTGTCTTTGGATTTCCTGATTTTTCTGATTGAGTATCTGATTGGTTTTTCTCCTGCTGTTATTGGTTCGAAGGAGAATGAAAATCAGAACCAGTGTTAATGATAAACCAATAATAACTGAAATTACGACGATTCTCTGTCTTTTAATCTCGGTTTGACTTAGCTCCTTGTCTTTGATCAGAAGCGCAATCTGAGATTTTTGTTTTTCTTCCTGAAAGTTTTCAAGAAGGGTTTGAATCCGGTTTGCCCGCTCTCTTGAAAAAACAGAGTCCTTCATTTTTGAATTTAGTAAAAGGTGTTGATAGGCAGTATGAAACTCACCGGTCAGGTAAAAACATTCGTGCAAAACTGCAGTTGCTTTTCGGGTTAGTGAAAGAGATCCAATTTTTTTTGCAACGGTTAATCCCTTTTCAGCATTTTGAATTGCAATCAGGTAACGACCTTGCTTCTGATGTACGGTAGCAATACTGATTGAAGATTCAGCAAAACCTGGAAGGTCATTCAGACTTGTTCTGATTGAGACTGCATGTTCCAGAAATTTTAATGCTTCTGCATATTTGCCTTCTTCAGTTAAAAGTTCCCCTGTTTTATTCAGACAAACTGCCATTTGACCAAAATCACCCAAGCCCTCTCTGATGTCACCCGACAGTTTATAGAAGTTATATGCCTCAATAAACTTCCCTTTTTGCTGATAAACTTCGCCCAGCCTGATGGCAGAATAGGCACGTCCCTGTTCGTTGTTAATTTTTGTAAAAACAGTCATGGCACGTGAAATGTACTCTATAGCCTTATCTGATTCGCCCTGGATTTTATAGATTTCACCTATATTATTGTTTGCGTATCCAATTTCAATGTAGATAGAATCATTTTCGGCAATTCTGAGTGCTTCAATAAAATACTCAAGGGCTTTGGGAAAATTTTCTTTATTTCTGAATGCAATACCAATGTAATTGTACGAACTGGCCACACCTCTCATGAATTTTAATTTCGAGGCAATCTCTGCAGCTTTTTTAGAATAAGTGATAGAAAGATTCGGATTGGAATTTCTTATTTCCCAGGCATTCTGATTTAGAATTCTAACCGCTGCTGTATCTGCAGTTTTAATTCCAAGCTGAGAAAGTATGGTGTCTGAGGGCGGATTTTGTGCCCAATTTCTTTCCGCTCCAGAAAGGAAAAACAATAAAAACAGAAGCGTAAAAAGAATTGAGTTGATTTTCATTTGCCAATTTCTTTGGTAAGTCTGCAAATCTCACGAAAATGAATTCAAATAACAATTATTCATTTAAGCCAAGGTTAACTGCATCACGTTTTCTTTTTCCAAACGCCCCAGAAAAAGTCGGATTCGATGGATCCGCCGGATATCAATTTTTCCTCTTCCTTGATAACTCGTCCAACGAATTCATGACCTCTTTCTAAAAAATTTCCACCAATTTCATCAAAAAGAGGTTGAAGAAGCGTACCCCCGTAATTCTTCAGAATGACCCGTTCAAATGAGTCAGGAATTGAAGTTCGAATTGATTCAGAATCAGGTGCTTCGGAAGGATCTGATAGCCACATTGTGAAAACCCCTGGCCGGTAAACTTTTTTCTTCACCCCTCCGCCCTTAAAAGTGCGAAGTTCATCAGGGATTTCAGGAAGAAGCTGGTTAATTGCCGATAGTTGATTTTTCTGCCATTGAAAACGATTAGGGCCAGCATACTCGTTTAAAACCAGAAATCCACCGGGTCTGAGTAAACTTTCTGCCTTCCGAAGTGCTTCAGAAACCGGATTGAAGTGGTGAAGTGCTCCTTCAAAAATAATAACATCAACCTTTTCCAGAATTTTATCATCCGACAAAAACTCTGCAACACGGAAGTTTAATATATTATCAAGTTTTTCAGAAATTGAATGATTGTTGGCAGCCTTAATTCGTTCAGGGCTGAGATCAATTGCTTCAAGTTTTGAAAATATTCCGGTTTTTGCCCACTCAATTTCAGCCGTTCCCGTTCCGCAACCAACTGAAAGTCCTGTTAAATTCTTTCGTCCGGCAAGGAACGTTCCGGCAATCCAGATTCTTGGACTGATATTCGGATCCCCTGTTACCTTAAAATTCCAATGAGACTGAATCTGTGGTAAATCCCAGCAATTCAGAACTGGTGAACTTGTGTGCGACCATGATGCCTGAACCCGGTTTACCCCAGGCAAAAGTTTCAACAAAAGCTGCCTGCCTTTTCCCTGCCTGATTTTCCTTACCAGTTTTCTTACATCATTCCAATGAACCCATGCCATGTTAAACCGGTTCTTTCAAAATCCAATTTAACGATTCCAAGATGAGATCGTGAATCTTCCCGAGGTTTTCAGGTGAAATACAAAAGGGCGGAAGGATGTAAACAGTGTTGCCAAGCGGCCTAAGCAGCACGCCGTTTTTTAGATAAAAATCATAAAGTTTGGGTCCGATAGCTGAGAAATATCCACCATCCGGATTTTTAATCTCGACTGCAAAAATGGTTCCCTGAATTCTGGCATCTGCAACCAGCGGATGGTTTTCATAATCTTTCAATCTTGACTGATGCAGGTTTTCGATTGCAACTATTTTTTCAAGCGTTTTTTCTTCTTCAAATACATCAAGAGATGCATTTGCTGCGGCACAGGCAATCGGATTGGCTGTATAGGAATGTCCATGAAAAAAAGCTTTCATCCGGTCATCACTTAGAAATTGCTCGTAAATTTCTTCGGTACACATCGTAATTGACATGGGAAGAAATCCGCCGGTAAGTCCTTTTGAGAGACAAACGATATCCGGAAATACTTCTTCATGGTTACAGGCAAACCATTTTCCTGTCCTTCCAAAGCCCGTCATAATTTCATCAGCAATCAGATGAATTCCGTACTTTGAAGTCAGTTTTCTGATTTCTGAAAGTGCACCCGGCGCCCACATCAGCATTCCCGATGCACCATGAACTAAGGGTTCAACAATAATTGCCGAAACCGATTCATGATGAAACTCCAGATATGACATCAGGGAATCGAGACAGTATTGTTTGTGCTCTTCTGCTGAGGGTCCTGATTCTGCAACCGGGGAAGGCATTCTCACCACTTCAAATAAAAGTGAATGAAACGGAGCCGTCCAGATAGATCGTTCCCCAACTGACATGGCACCAAGTGTATCACCATGATAAGCATGTTCAAGCGCAATAATTTGATTTCGTTTTTTATTTCCCTGATTCACCCGGCTTTGAATCGACATTTTAAGTGCAACCTCAACGGCCGTGCTTCCGTCATCAGAAAAAAAAGAACGGGTAAGATGATTTTGCCAGAGTACAGAAAGCCGTTTGCTCAATTTTGCTGCAGGTTCATGAACAAATCCGGCAAAAATCACCTGTTCGAGGGTTTTTGCTTGACTCGCAATTGCTTCTGCAATTTTTGGATGCGAATGTCCGTGAAGGGTTACCCACCAGGACGAAATTCCGTCAATTAACCGGGTTCCATCTTCAAGAAAAAGATATTCCTTTTCTCCGCGGATAACCGGAAGTGGCGCCGGAGCAGTTTTCATCTGTGTAAACGGGTGCCAGATATGATTCCGGCCATCTTCAATCCAGTTGTTCATGATTTAAATAAAGTTTGATCAAAGTGATTGTTAAAAATATCAAGAAGTATTTGCCTGTCTGGTGACTGATTCATAACCGGAATCCAACCAGAAACAGAAATTCCCGAAAATTGCTCAATGGTTAGCCGGTTATCCTTATTTTCGGGTCCGTTCAAAATAATGCTGTGGATTGGAATTTGTCTGGATCTCAGGCTTTCAACAGTTAAAAGCGTGTGATTGATGGTTCCAAGTTGAGTGGACGCCACAATAATAATGGGTAATCCTGCTTTTTGAAACCAGTCTATCTGAAGTAATCTCCTATTAAAAGGAACTAAAACACCGCCAGCACCTTCTACAATCCAATTCCTTTCACCAAAATCTGGTAATTCAAAATCATCCAAATTAAGGGTAGTATTTTCAAGTTCAGCAGATAAATGGGGTGAGGCGGGAAATTTCAGGCGGAATCGTTCCGGATAAATATCATCTGGATTGCAACCAGAAACCCGAAGTACAAATTCTGAATCAGTTTCCTCTTCAAGCCCAGATTGAACCGGTTTCCAGTATCTGGCGTCCAAAGCTGCAACCAAAAGTGACGAAACAACTGTTTTTCCAATGCCGGTATGAGTTCCGGTAATCATATAGTGATGTGTCATAGATCAAAAATAGGTCGTCAAATTGGGAATTTCACCTTTAAAGGCAACCTTTTAAATACCCTGCCGTAAAAAGACGAAGACATTGCCCACAGGCAACAACGAACGATTAATGAGGTTTACCATGAAAAATACAATTTACCTTTTTGCCATTGCTTCTCTGGCGGTTTTTACTGCCTGCGGACCTGCAAAAGAAACCCAGATGTCACAACGTGGTGATGCACCCGACTGGGTAAATAAAGGAGCCGGTGCATTTGATGATGAAAACATGCTTTATGGAGTTGGTTCATCATCAGTTTCTGACCGTTCTGCATCCAGAATGCAATCTGGTGACCGGGCGAAAGCAGAAATCGCATCACAACTTGCGGTAAAAATTAAATCTTTATCTAAAAACTACACAACTTCAACTTCCGGAAAAAAGGGAACCACAACCGACGTTTACGCCAACGTTACTGAAAACATCGTAAACAGAAGCCTTGTTGGCGTGAGTGTGATTGATTATTATTTCGATCCGGATGCGCGGGTTATGTATGCCCTTGCAAAAGTTGATCTTGAGAACATCCGTGAAGCAATTGATCAGCAAAACGATCTTGATCCTGACATGAAAGCCGATATGAAGACTAAAATGCAGGAAATGTTCAAAGAATTAGAGTCAAAAACCAAGTAATTTATCGTGGAGGATACTATGAAAAATTCAGGCCTGCTTTTAACAGCCCTGACCGTGAGTGCTCTGGCAATTGCCGGATGCTCATCAACAGAACCGGCAAAACGTACCGTAAGCCGTATTGAAACCGATAAACAAATTGACCTCAGCGGAAAGTGGAACGATACCGATTCAAAATTGGTCGCTGAAGAAATTATCACTGATGCATTAAACTCACCCTGGCTTGAAAGTTCTGATTATACCACAGAGAAAAAGCCTGTTGTAACGGTAGGAACAATCACAAATAAAACGGCAGAACATATTGATGTAAGTATATTCATCAAAGATATTCAGCGTTCAGTTATCAATTCGCAAAAGGCAAAATTTGTTGCTGCCAAACCCCAAAAGGAAGAACTCAGAGACGAACGCCGGGAACAGCAGAAATATTCCCGTGAAGAAACAGTAAAACAAATGGCTGCAGAAACTGGCGCTGATATCATGCTTCAAGGACAGATTTCATCCATCATTGACCGTTATGAAAATCAAAGAGTCATTTTCTATCAGGTTGATCTTGAAGCCGTAGATATTGAATCGGGTGAGATTATCTGGCAGGGACAAAAGAAAATTAAAAAATTCATTGATCAGGATAACTGGCAATTATGAAAACATCAATTTATTTAACTCTCGTTGTTTTTTCTGGTCTGGCACTTGCCGGATGCGGTTCATCAAAAGAAGTTGCTGGCCCTCCAGAATGGCTGAACAAACCCATGGCAGGCTTGGATGAAGGTGCCTATGCAGCAACCGTTGGAACCGGTGCAACTGTTGAAAAGGCTAAAGAAAGGGCAGTTCGTGAACTGGGATATTACTTCCAGACGAACATCAAAACCCGTTCTACTCAAAGTACGATGTACAAGGAAACTTCAGACGGCGACAAATCAACCTCTGAACGAACCGACAGGGTTGCAGAAGATATCTTTATCACTTCAGCCAACCAGCTCAGTTATGTTACCGTCGAAGAAACCTATCTGAAAGATGGGACCTGGTATGCGAGAGCGATTCTTGATAAACCTGCGTTTGGAATGTATCTAACCCAAATCATCACCCGGGAAATGGAATCATTCAAATCTCAGTTTGATGAAGCTCAGGATAAACCCATTTCGCTTTTAAAATTTTCGGCAGGTGCAGACCGGAAAACTGCAAGAATCAAACAACTTGATAATTACCTTTCCGTTTTGAATCAGTCTACCGGAATTTCTGAACTGACTGAAGTTGAAAAGGAATTGAATACCTTCAGGCAAAACGTTGCCTTTATGGTTGAAATTCAGTTTAAAGATTCAACAAAGGCAAAAAAGCAAAATATGGCAACCAGCGCTTTACGTGATGAGCTAAAACGGTCAGCGCCCGAACTTCGGTTTGGCGAAAATGGAACACCCCAGTTTTATTTATCCTGCCAGGTTAAAACACTTGCGGAAAATTGGATCAGACCAGATAATTTTGCTCAACTAAGCTTTGATTACTACATTCTTGATGGTGAGAAAAAACCGCTTGAAAAACTGTCAGGTACAGCAAAAGGCGCTGGAACGACAGAAGAAGAAGCTTTTCGCCAGGCAGGTATTAACATCGCCAGACAGATTGTTTCGAAGTGGAAATAGGAATTGGTGGTACGGGGTACGTTGTACGCGGTACGAAATAAAGAAAATTCGAATTTGTACAATAAAAAAAAGCCGGGAATATCCGGCTTTTTTTTATTCGGTTATGACAACCCGAACCGAGTCGAATTCAAATGAGAGTTCCTTATTCAGGAAAATCATTTGGAGCAGGCTTCGGTAAAATCCGTATAGTGGAATAGAACGTGAAAGTTCCTGCCTGAACATATCCCGGTTTAATTTGAAAGACTTATGAGACGGCTCTGACATGTGATCGAGTTCCATGTAATAATTCACCAACGGCTGAAACTGAATTTCAAACATGTGTTCCTGCCACCTGACCACACTTTTGATAGCCTGCCAACCGGTTTTTTTCTTTTGCTCGGGTGGACAAAATAAATAATCCTTCGTCTCCAGAAATTCTACCGGACTTACCTTATTCATAAAATTTCGGCTTCT
>JAFLBE010000027.1 GCA_017303995.1 Bacteroidota bacterium
GTCATGATGCAACCAACCGCAATCATGAATCCACGTGCAATATTGATGGCATCGGCACCCAAACCAAGCGCAATACAAATCTGATCGGCGCTGTGAAGTTTACCGGAAGCAATGAGCTTTACACGGTCACGAAGTCCGTATTTTCTCAGCGTATCATCGGCTATGACAAGACCGGAGAAAATGGGAAGTCCCATGGTATCAGCCATTTCTTTGTAGGTTGCTCCGGAACCGCCTTCTCCCCCATCCACAGTAAAGAAATCGGGTCCATCACCTCTTTCCTTCATTCTTTCGCAAAGTTCTTCGAGAGAAATATCACTGCCCACAACAACTTTAATTCCAACCGGTTTCCCGGAAACGTCCTGAAATTTGGCAACGAAATCAAGCAGCGAATCAACTGAATTAAATTCATCGAAACGGTTGGGTGATGATAACGTTTTCCAGGCTTCAACATTTCTGATTGCAGCAATTTCGGGAGTTACTTTAACGCCTTCAAGATGCCCGCCTTTGATTTTGGCTCCCTGATGAAGTTTGATTTCGAACATTTTTACCTGCGGAAGCTGAGCCTTTTCTGCAACCAGATCCCAGTCCATTTTTCCGTCTTTCGTTCGGTAACCAAACTTTCCGGAACCGAGTTGTGCAATAATATCTGCGCCCTTCAAATGAAACGGAGAAATGCCGCCTTCGCCGGTGTTGTGCCAGCCCGAACCAGTAATTGCAAGTCCCCGGTTGATGGCTTCAAGGGCATTTGCTCCCAGCGAACCATAACTCATAGCAGAGCAACCGAACCAGGTTTTTGAGACAAACGGCTGCCGGCGGTCTTTACCAAAAATGATGGCATGTTCATCAGTAAGCTGCCAGGGTCTTACATCCACCCAAGAACTGGTTTGCTTCCGGGTAAAAACCCCTTCACTCACAACTTCATATTTGTGGGTTTTGAAAGTGAAACTGTTGTCAATTTTCAGTTCAGAATTTTGTTTCGGGAAAAGGGCGTTACTGAGGTAAAATCCGGGTTCGGTAAAGTCCCGTTTTGATCCGAACCCAATAACGGTTTTGCAATATTTTGCAGCAAAAATGATCGAAGTAAAGTGATTTCTGCTGAACGGAGTTCCCTCATTATCGGTATCAGTAATGTAAAAACGAAACTCAGGACCCAGTTTTTCGATGAGATACCGCATGGTACCCAACAGCGGATGTTTTCTGAGGATGGAGTGACCCGATTGAAATTTATTGCGGAAGTAAAGAAATCCAATCAGGATGAGTGGACCCGCAACCATTACTAAAACCAGCACAAAAGTTACGATCTGAAGTACGCTGAAATCCATCATTCCCCCCGCATTTTTCATTACGGACTAAAAGATAAGGGATTCATTTTGAATGGGCAAGAGGGAGCAATCATAAGGAATTCTTTTCTTTGGTTTTGACTTAATATTAATCATTGTTCATATTTAAGTGTAAAGCCCGGAAGAAAGAAAGCCGGTAAATAGTTCTTATCGAATTTGCGGTTTCGTTCAGTTATAAAAGTTGATGCCAATGAAAAAACTAAAATCGTCGGTTAAACCTCATCTTTCCTATTTGGAATTAAAGGAAAAACGTAAGAGGATTGACAAAGAGGACGGGTTATTCTACAACCCTGGAGCAATTAAAATACTGTTTTTTGGTGCTCTTGCTCTTACAGGAATGTACTTTGCCGGATTCGGCGAGGAAGAGGAAACTCCGCTTTACAGAAGAATTTATAATACTCAGGCCGATTGCGAAAATGATTGGGGTGCCGGTTCAGCAACCAAAATTGGATCTGATTCAACCTCGCATCCCTATTTCTACGGACCCAGGTATTATCTTGGTTCGGATGGAAGTTACATCACTGAGAACGGTCGGGTTGTTCGCCCTCAATTCATGCACGGAATGAATAGCGGTATCAGAAACGCAGGATTTGGCCGGTTTGGAAGCCGGTTTTCTCTGGGTTCCTGATGAAGAGAATTGAAATCACGCCCCGGGAAAACTGGAAAAAAGAATCAGAATTGTTAGGGTTTACCTGGCATACCGGGTTAAATCCCTACTGGAATGAATCGGCTTATTATGAATTTTCGGGGCAGGAAATCGCACAAATTGAACAGGCAACCCATTCCCTGAATCAGCTTTGCTATTTGGCTATTGAAAAAACCATCGAAAACAACCTGTTTGCTGACCTTAAAATTTCTGATTCCCTCAGGGAACCCATCATTAAATCCTGGGAGCGGGATGATCCGACCATTTTTGGAAGAATGGATCTGGCTTATGACGGAATTAATCCGCCGAAATTTTTGGAATATAATGCCGATACTCCGACATCACTCCCCGAAGCAAGTTTGTTTCAATGGTATTGGCTGAAAGCTGTTTTTCCTGAAAATGACCAGTTTAATTCACTTCATGACTGCCTGACTGAACAAATGGAATGGCTGAAATCGGAAAAAAAAATCACCGAATTGTGGCTGACGACCATGGAAGGAAGTGATGAAGACTGGGGTAATCTTATTTATCTTGCTGATACAGCAGTTCAGTCCGGTATTAAAATTAATGTGATTCCGATTGAAGAAATCGGACATGACGGAAATCAATTTGTTGACGGTCACGGGAAAAATATTTCACGCCTTTTTAAACTCTATCCATGGGAATGGCTCGTCAATGAAGATGCCGGCCAGGAGGCCATAGATTCTGCAGGCCTTTTTATTGAACCCCTTTGGAAACTTATTTTGCAATCAAAAGGATTGCTGCCATTGCTTTGGAAGCTGTTCCCCGACCACCCAAACCTGCTCCCTGCTTACCTTGAACCCAGACCAGATCTTATTTCTTTTGTAAAAAAACCGTTCTGGTCAAGGGAAGGAGCGAATATTACTATTTCTGATGGTCAAACTCATATTGAAACCGGTGGGATGTATGGGTCCGAAGGGTTTATTTATCAGAAAAAAGCACCTTTATTTCAATCATCCGGAAACTATTCTGTCATTGGTTCCTGGATAGTTGGAGAAACCCCTGCCGGAATCGGTGTCAGGGAAGATCATTCACAGGTTATCACCAATTTAAGTCCGTTTGTACCACATATCATAAAGGAATAAGGATAATGACCCAGGAACTGTCAACACTAACCGAAAATGCGGTCTCCTTTTTAGCACACTTTGGAACTGCAGTCATTCTTTCTGCACTGTTTGTCTGGATTTATACCAAAATAACACCCTTTAAGGAAGTGGATCTGATCGCTCAGGGTAATAAATCAGCTGCTTACAGTTTCTCGGGTGCAACGCTTGGTTTTGTGATTGCCCTTTCAGGTGTCATCATCCATTCTGCAAGTTTACCCGGAATGATGATCTGGGGTTTCATTGCACTTTTGGTTCAAACCCTGACTTATCTTGCCCTCGCAAAGATTTTGCGTTCAATGCCTTCCGGAATAGAAAAAGGAATTGATTCCTATGGCATTTTTCTTGGCGGATGCTCCATTGCTGCCGGCATTTTAAATGCCGCTTGTATGACTCCATGATCCAATATTTATCCTTTTAACTGGTAAAAGTAATTATGAAATTCTTTTTTCTTTTTTTAATAACCGTTGGTTTCTTTTCAAATTTATATGCCCAGCAGGATTCAATTCAAATTTTATCTAAACCGGATACAAGTAAAAAAATTGAATGGATTGAAGGGCCAGCGATGGTAAAAGTGGGAACCCTTGGTGAAATCAATCTGATTTTGGGTGAATATTTCGCAAACGGAGATGATACCAGGAAGTTTCTGACCTATAACGAAAACCTGACCAGCGACAAGGAAGTTGGAATGGTTATTTCTGACTCATTAGGCTGGTGGACAGTTTTTGAATTTGACGGATCAGGTTATGTAAAAGATGATGAGAAAAATGATCTCGATTCAACTGCAATGATGGTGACCATGCAGGAAAATCAGGAAGAAAGTAATAGTTACCGGGCTGAAAACGGAATGCCCAAAATGTCGATTCTTGGTTGGGCTGTTGCTCCTTACTACAACTCACAGACTCATAATCTTGAATGGGCAATACGTGGGCACACTGAAGGTCACGAAAGTACTTTCATCAATCACAACGTTAAACTTCTGGGTCGATATGGTGTGATGGAAGTTACCCTGGTTACTAGTCCCGAAAACTATCAGAGAGACCTGCCACTTTTCAGAGAAATGCTGACTCGCTACGAATTTCAGTCCGGACAGAAATATGCTGAATTCCGTGAAGGAGATAAAATTGCTGAATATGGACTTACTGCACTTGTTCTGGGCGGTGCCGCAGCCGTTGCAGCAAAGTCAGGATTTTTCAACGTGATTTTGAAGTCTCTTGCCGCATTCTGGAAGCTAATTGTTGTAGGAGTTGGTGCTGCCGGTTCAGCAATCTGGAAGTATTTCAGCAATAAAAAAGATAAGGAATAATTTTTCATGGCTGGAATGGATTGGATCGTTCCGGCATTGATGCTGATTTACCTGGCAGAATGTTCTTTTGCTGTTTCACATTCCACCATTATTTTTCGCAGATGGTTTAAATCAGAATTCAATGTCACGTTCACCTCAGCCTTTTTATCAAATGAGAAAAAAGGATTGATATTAACCTATCCGTTGCCACCATTTGGCAGAGTGTATCCGGTTTCGTCATTTTCATTTTCGTTTTCTTCTCAGGGATTCTGTCCGGTTTCTGGTTCGGTTGTCGGACCGGTTTTTCCTTCCAATGAAAAAATATGGTTCTGCCCCTGGGAAGATCTTAAGCAGGTTGTGGTTATCGACTCCAGATTACAAATCAATTCTTTTTCTGAAACTGAACTCTTCACAGCAGACGATGCGAAACGCTGGGGTCAGTTTTTCAAATTGATGATCACGGTTCCAGAAAAGGAACGGGAAACCAGGATTCATTCTTTTCTTGATTCATTTTTTCAAAAAGAACAAGCTTCAGCACAATTAACTGCTTCACAGAATCAAATTAAAATTGTGAACCGGATTGCCCTGATTGAGTGGATTTTTCTGTTTCTCTTTCTGCCATTTTTCATTTTGATTGCAGGGTTTGCAGAAACAGGCTTGTATTGGCTGATTGCTTTTCTTCTGGTTCACTTTTCACTGGTTTATATATCCGGTTTGTATGGTGTGTCCAGAAAACCTGATGTATCCTGGATTAAAAAAGCAGTTGAACTTTTCCACCTTTTCATTTCACCATTCTATGCCATGAGAACCGGTGACAGATTAGCAATTGTGGCCTTTTCTGGCATTCATCCGGTCATTGTATCTGAGCTTCTTTTGTCGCCGGATAAAAAAATGGGTTTTCTGTTGAAAGTAAAGAATGATTTGAGAAATCCGGTTGCAGGTTTGGGTCTGAGTGATTCAATTTCAGAAGCAGTGAGAGAAACAAATCTGAAAGTGTTGGGCTTACTTGAAAAATATCAGCTTTCAGTTCCAGATTTAATTCCTTCGCTTGAAGCTGATTTTGAAATGAATTCATATTGTCCCCGTTGCCTGACTCCTTACAAGGTTGAATCTGGGTTTTGCAGTGACTGTCAGGGCATAGAACTTATCAAACAGGAAAGGATTTCCTAAATCATGACGATCTGGCTGATTATGGGTGGTGCCTTTTTTCTGGGCTTTTTTCTGGTTTCCAAACTGCTGGGCAGCGGGAATTCAGAGAAACCGGTATCTGTTAAAAATTCAACTGAACCCGAAGTTGTGCCTTCAGGAAAACAGGCGAATAATAGTGGAAATTATGTTTTATTTGGTGAACTTGTGTTGCTGATTTCAGTTGCATTTAACGGTAACCTGCCTCCCTGGTGTAAAGTCTTGCTTGAAGATTTTGGACAGCGAAAACTGGGTTGCTCAGATGATGAAATGGAAGGTGTCTTTTTACACCCGGTCAAAAATATTTTAAAAAATATGGATGGTAGAGAATTGGCGGCTGCAATCAGGAATGGCAATGATTTAAGCGCAGGTTTGAATTTAAAAATTGCAGATCTGATTCAATCCATCATTGAAACTGCAAAGTCATCTGGTTCTGGTACTGAAGCAAAGGTACTGTCTGAATGGTTGATTGAATTGAACAAACGAGAATCGGCTATTTCGCTTTAAACCACATGAAATTTTCAAGGTACCAAATGAACTCTAAATCTGTTTTCTCCTTTTTATTACTGTTTTTGTTTACCTCATGCATTCCCTATTCCACATTGCAAACTCCTGAGACCCTTCCTGAAGGAAAGTTTGAACTAAATGGAGGTGCCGGGTGGGTAGGTGAGACGGCTTTTGCATTGGAAGTTGGCAGCAGATACGGATTATTTGATAAAGTCGATATGGGACTCAAGTTTGCGCTTCCCGGAATTCTGCTGCTTGATGGAAAGTACAAGTTTTATGACTCGGGAATAAAGGCATCTGCCGATATGGGCGTTTCATATTATCTGGATGCAACCGCCGGTTCTGCATTTGGATTTTACCCGATGATTTTAATCGGGCAGGAGGTTTGGTATGCGGGTGTGAAAGGGAATTTCTTCTCAACAGCCGGGGATTTTAGCACTTTCGGAATGAAAAGTGATGTGAAGGATAGCCATTATCTGGCTACGAGCCTTGTTACCGGCTTTTGTTTTGGAAAAGAAAAAACCCGTCTTCTTTTTGAGCTCAACACCTTCATTCCAGTAGATTCAAAAGTGTTTTTTGTTCCGTCAGTTGGGGTTGCTTATAGGTTTTAATTTTTTGACAATTACCACCATCCCCAAACCGGAATTTCAATACTTGCAGAATACCGTGGCTTCTCGTTTGTAAAGGTCACGTCTGCTGTCAACCAGTAAGGGGTTGTGATGTTGAAGGTTAAAAGCGGTGACCTGAAAGATCTGGTTTGCTTTTTTGAAAGAACAAGTTCCCAGTTTGAAACTCCCGTTTTACCAAATTGGACTTGGTCGGTGATAATAAACCTTCTGAGTGTTTGAATATAAGTTGTTTTGCTTTTATAGGTCAGTGTTTCATTCCCGTTAATCCACCCGCCTTCAAGATTAAACCAGCTGTATCCAATCAATAAAAATGAAAATGAAACCCTGTAAGTTTCATAGTTCAACTTGAAATCCCCTTCAGTCACTTTGTAATTGATGGTATCAACATAATTGAAAGTGGGATAAACGAATATGGTTGTGTCCAGATTTGAAGGAAATGCCTGTGTGGCTGATTCCTTCCGGAAAGAATATTTAAACTTCACCCAGGAAAACAAGCGCTGGTCATCCTTCCAGCTCAGTTTAATCCCGCCCGAAAAACTAACGGGTGAAAAAGATTGAGTAAGTTTTTTCAGGGGGAACGTAATTGCCGTTAACTTTGCCTTTTCATTTATTTGCAGAACGGTTTCATCCGGATACCATTCAACGCCAGCAGACATCCAGGCACGAAACCGTATTTTTAAAAGATCACGATCTGGCTGCTTTCTAAATCCCAATACTGAATTGTTGGTTTCGGGTGCCTGTGAAATATAGGGCTGTAATAAATAATCACTAACCCAAAAAGGGAGTCCTGCTCCGGGTATTGGGAGGTAATTTTGTTTTGCATCTGTTAATAATTCATACCAGTTAACTGAGTCCAATTCCTGACTGTTTAATAAATAAAATCTTGAGGATGCCATTTCACGTAAAATTTCATTTACGGTATAGTGTTCCCGGTTTTTCCAGATGTGCTTAAATTTTTCAGAAACAAGTCGTGAGATCGAATCCTGAATTGCAGAATATTGGTCTTGCCAGTTAACGTCAGGGTTGTATCTAATCCCGGGACTATTCTTGACATATAACCAGGAATAAAATCCCTGAAGGTTCAGATTTGTTTTTGGAGGTAACCCTAGCACTGAAGATCGGTATTCACTGCTGACCTGATTCAACTCAAGGCCTGACAATGCGAATAACAGCCGGGGTTTAATTAGCATGGTAAGGGAGGTATCATCCATGACCTTTTTTCGCTCAGCTTCAAATAACGCGTTGTTTTTATTTTCATACGCCAAGCGAATACTATCAAGCAGCTGATTCCATATTTTCTGGCTTGCTCTGGGCTGGTTCAGTTTTTCAATGTGATAGTAGATCAGGTTCGGGTTTAGATTTCCCAAACTATCAATAATCTGGTCAAATTGGTTTTTTTGATTTTCTGTACCTAATAAGTTAATAGGTACAAAATTCTTGTATACGATTGCATGACGCTGAACAGGTTGTGCATGAATTGATTGAAATAAAATCAATCCTGCAATTACAGAAAGAAGGAGTTTGTACATTATTTTAACCCGGGATTTGGTTTGAACAAAACAAAAATAAATAAAGATTTGTGAAGAAACAAACCCGTTTACAATCACAACGCAGGCGAAATCGGCTTGTGGTTAAGTAAAATGAAGCAAATCTAAAGAAAACCTGCAATTCAGAAATAAAAACTGTTGCACGCAGAAATGACCAGTAAACCTATTTTTCTTTCTTTTTTATACCGTAAAGTGAACCCATACAATCCGGGCAAATTCCATGACTGATCTGAGCTTCTGAATTTTCCATGATATAGCTTTCTATCTGACTCCAGAAACCGGAATCATCCCGCACTTTTTTACAATTCGCACAAATCGGAATAAATCCTTTCAGAACTTTTACATTTTCAAGTGCGTCCTGGAGGTCAAGATTAATCACTTTCAGCGCATCATGACTTTCTTTCAATTCTTTAGATTTTTTCCGGTAAAGAAACAGGAAAACACCCAATCCGATAGAAAATAATAATAAACTGCCCACGGTAACAATCAAAAAAATCCGGGTTTGGTTCTGAATCCGGATATCCGTTTTCAGGAATTCAATTTCTCTTCTTTTCAATTCTGTATCCAGGCTATTCTGAAAATCGGCCGTCATCCTGCTGATATCGTCATCTCTGAGCAGTTCTTTAACTCCTATGAAATTTTTATAGGAACTTAACGCTTCTTCCGGTTTCCCGACAAGTTCAAAATATTCGGCCTGGATCCGGTAAAAATCTCTGATTTCATTTTTAAAATCATGAGGTTCCACAATAGAAAACGCCGAATCAAGATAAAGCCGGGCTTCTTGTGTTTTCCTTTCTTTGACATTAAGACTGGCAAGGTCAAGGTAACCTACTGCTAAAAATTTAAGATGTTCCGGGTGGTTTGATACTGAACGGACCGCCGATTTTAATAGGATCCGGGCAGAATCCGTTTTTCCAAGTGCGAGATATGTTCTTCCCAGGTAAATCCGGATTACATCCGCATTTTCAGGTGTTTTCCCCGATTCATATAATCTTACCGATTCATTTAAATAAGTGAGTGCTGAATCTGGCTTACCAAGTTTTTGGTAGCTGATTCCAATATTTCCTGTTTGACGGGCCTCGAATTTATGGATCCCTGCTTTAAGATAGGTTTCACGGGAATTTTTGAAAAAGGAAACGGCTTCCTGATACCGACCCTGATTTGAATACACATTTCCAATATAATTCTGAACTGATCCGATTCCTTCCAGACTTCCTGTTTCAAGATATAGACCGTAAGCTTTTAAAAATTGCTGATGTGCTTCTGAAGCAAGCCCCTTCTGAAGAAGTGAAAAGCCAATATTGGAAAAGGCTTCAGCAAGATCATTGAGTGAATCCTCTGCTGCTGCCATGATGGCTGCCTGATTAGCATAAAACTCGGCTGAATCCGGGTTGAGATAAAAAAAGGATTTTGCCCGCTGATTCAGTGAATCGGCAGACTGGGCGAAGGAAACGTGAAAAACAAATCCAAGAATAAGAGGCAAAAACGATTTCATTGGTTTTTTCCTTCAGGAAAAAGTGTGATCTGATTTTAAAAAGATAAAAATAGGAAAAGATTTTTTGGTTTTATTTTTTAATTCAGATTGTTGGTCTGTTGAACCCATTTTCAGGTATAGTGTTACTGAATTTGTGTTTTCTGATAAATAAGAGTCCAAATTGAACTTGCCTGAATTTCTCATTACTGCCGTTTAAGTTTTTTCAGTTCATAAAAATGAGTAATTTCTTTTTAGTCCTTAAATCAGGTCTCCAATGAAAAAAAATCTATTCTCCTTGCTGGCAATTCTCTTTTTGAGTATTCCGTTCACTTTTGCCCAATATCACGTTAAAAGTCAGTATCTCAAGACCCCGGATCTTATTCTCGGATATGTTGATAGCTGTGCGGCTTTCTGGGATTCTGCTTTAGACAAGTCTTCGATTGGTGGGTTTTTTACCAATATTGACCGTCAGGGAAATGTACTTACTTCCTGGGGAACCAGTAAGGACATGATCAGTCAGTCAAGAAACGCTTATGGTCTTACCCGTGCTTTCATGATGACAGGAAATGAAACTTACCTGAACCAGGGTCAAAAAGGACTCGATTTCATGTATAAATTTGCCTGGGACAAAACCTATGGCGGATGGTTCAATTCGATTTCATCAAGCGGATCGGTGAATTCAATCAACGGAAATAAGTATGCCTTTTATCAGCATTATGCTTTGTTGGGGTTAATGGCAAAGGTTGAAGTCACCGGCGATACGACGGCAATGGGTTGGTTTAACAAAGGATATCAGTATAACGAAACCGTTTTATGGGATTCAAATCCGGCTAGATTCGGCTACTTCAATTCACTCAGCAGAAATGGCTCAACCCGCAGCGGAAAAACATTTAATTCAACTGTTGATGCAATTACGACCCATCTGTTAAATATGTATCTCTTGACCGGCGAAGAAAAATATAAAACCCGGATGCTTGAAGTTGCTTCAAATATGGTTGACCGGCTTGCAAAAACAATGGATGCCCAGGAAATCGGATTTGCAGAAAATTACAACACAGACTGGACCTATAACAATAGCACATCAAATGACAATACCCGTACGATCATGGGGCACGTTCTGAAAACTGCATGGTGTCTCGGTCGTGTTTATCAGTTCGAAAAAAACGAAGTCTATCTGCAAACTGCAATTAAGCTTGCAGATCACGTTCTGGCAAAAGGGTATGATCATGTTTATGGCGGTCCTTTCAAAGATTATGACCGGGTGTCGGGAGAAATGTTGCTATATGGTCAGCCCGATTCGGCAAAAGCCTGGTGGCAAATGGAACAGGCAATTACAGCCGGTTTGTTTTTGTATGATCTCACCGGCGATGACAAGTATCTTAAAATGGCAGATGAAACCTTGAGTTTTTACATGACTCATTTTGTTGATCATGAGTATGGTGAAGTTTATGAAAATCAGTTGCGCCGGGGCGGATTTATCTGGAATGATGCAAAAGCCGGCGGCGGAAAAGCTGCCTACCATTCGATTGAAACCGGATATTATGTTTATCTGTACGGTAACCTGATGCTTCATAAAAAACCGGTGACTCTGTACTACAAATACTCACCACTGAACCAGGATCGGGTTGTGCAATTATATCCGCTCGAAATCAGTTCTGATCAGTACCGGATTAAGTCAGTCGAAAAAGACGGACAAACCTACTCTGACTTTTTATCGCAGGAAAAAAAATTGACCATTCCCTCTGGCGTGAATGGCGTTTTTAAAGTGGTTTTTGAAAGTTCGACCGGTGTTTCTGTGGCTGATAATCAAAAAGCAGTAAAAAGATTATCACTTGAACAGAATTACCCGAACCCATTCAATCCGATAACAAAAATCAACTATCAGGTTTCTTCTCAGGGCGTCGTTTCCCTCAAGGTTTTTGATATGCAGGGCAGAGAAATCCGTTCGCTGGTTAACGAACAAAAAGCACCGGGAACCTATTCTGTTAGTTTTGACGGGGCAGGACTTTCAAGCGGAATTTATTTATATCAAATCAAATCGGGAAATGTAACTGAAACCAAAGGAATGCTTCTGTTAAAATAAAAAGCGTATTTTGAACTTTGAAAGCGGGCCGAAATAGTTGTCATCCCGGACTTAGCCTGCCCCGAAAGCTTTCGGGGATCCGGGATCCAGCATTTCTGTTTAATGAAATTACTGCATTCAAATCCCGCAAACTCCGCTCAATAACTCACCATTTACCGATAAAATCTTGTCCAGCCTGATCACAGTTCCATCTGACGACTTTAACCATTCTGCCTGATCCTTGCTAAATATATCAACTGGCTTAACCAGAATCTTTTTTAAAGATTGATCGGAATCCACTATTTCCAGGGTCAACTCTTCTTTCCGTTCACAAGCCTGGATCAGCCTGTCGTACCAGCTGCAGTTGATTGATTGGTATGTACTTTGGGTTGTCATTCATTTTCCCTGTTTTGAAAAAGTGAAGTTACCGCTTTAAGTGACTTTCTTCCACTTATAACTTATCACTTGCCACTTATAACCCTCCCGAAATCCGTGCTATTCATTTTCCTTTTCCGTATTTTGTAAAGTTAGTTATTTATATCTTCTGGAGTTCCTATGACCAAGCCTGTAAAATGGACACTGATTGTGCTTTCCATTCCGGTTGCACTTTTCATTATTCTTGCCATAACCGTTAAAATTATGCTGACTGAATCGGTAATTATTTCAAATGCAGTTCCTGCACTTGAAAGTCAGCTTCACCGAAAAGTGACGATTGACGGAGCAAAAGTCGAGGTTTTTCCTTCCCTTGGGATTGTACTCAGCAAGCTCGAAATTGCTGACGATTCTTCCTTCAGCAAAGCACCGTTTGTTTCCTTCAATGAATTCCGTCTTGGGCTGAAGTGGTTGCCGCTTCTGAAGAAATCTATCGAAGTCAGTGAAGTCGGTGTAGACGGACTTAAAGTCAGCGTAATTAAAAATGAAGAAGGTGTTTTCAATTTTACCTCCATGATTCCGGCTTCAGATTCAACAGCCGTTGCCGACACAACTGCTTCTTCGGATGAACTTCCGGTTCAGTCAATTGCTCTTGATGATGTGTTTCTCACCAACCTTTCACTGACCTATGACGACCAACAGGGTCGTTCTTTCGCCAGCGTTGATGAGTTTAATTATCACCTCAACCTTGATTACGGCTCTGATTCGGTCGAAGTAAACCAGAATCTGGAGATCGGAAAAATTACATTTAAAAACGCACTGGGAAGTCTTGTTAAAAACCTTCCTCTTTCCCTGAAACAAACCCTTTCCTATGAAATTGAAAAATCCACGCTGAACATCCGTAAAACAGAATTCACCGTTGCAAACTTAGATTTGAACATGTCAGGAAAAGTTGAAAACCTGAAAGATTCCATCCGTATTGTCGATATTTCTTTATCAAGCGGAGAAACTGATCTGAAGCAGTTTCTGTCTCTGGTTCCCGTCGATGTGGTTAAAGATATCACCAAAATTGAAACCAAAGGAACCTTCTCATTTGCTGCAACTGCCAAAGGAAAAGTGGGTGGTGGATTCCTTCCTGAAGCAACCTATTCCGTGCTGCTTAAAGATGGATTTATGAAATACACTGATCTTCCGGCAGCACTTTCCAATTTAAATGTGGATGTGAACGGAACTGAAAAATCGGTCAGTATTAAAAATCGTTCCGGTGAAATCAAAAACTCAAAGTTTTCAGTAAAAGCCAATGTGGTAGATTTTAAAAACCCGGTTGTTGATCTAGACGCCAATGTAGCGCTGGTTCTTGAGGATGTAAAATCTTTTTATCCGCTGGGCGATTCCATGGCTGTTGGCGGTGGAATTAAAGCTGTGATCACTGTAAACGGTCCCGCCTTGAATCCAAAATTACTGAAAGGAACCGGAAACGTAACCTTTGCCAATATGAGTTTCTCGAAAAAAGGAACATTGCCAAACGGAATCCAAAACATAAACGGAACGTTTGTGATCAACAATGACCTGGCGAATCTGCAAAAACTTAAACTCGTTATCGGGTCAACTGATCTGGAATTAAACGGAAAAGTTGAAAATTACCTGGGTTTCATTCTCAATCCCGATTCAGTTAAGCTCATTCCAAAGTTCTCTGCATCTCTGACTTCCAATAATTTCAATGTTGGCGATTTGGTTGATCTTAATGCAAAACCGGTTGCAGAACCTGCCCAAAAAGATACAACCAAACTGAAAGTTCCTCAGCTTCCGAAAGTTGAAGGGCGATTCAATGCATCCATCAAAAACTTTACTTTTACTGATATAACAGCCACCAATATTGTTTCTCAGGTTGATATCAATGATCAGACAATAACGCTCAGCAATACCAAAGCCAATTTTGCCGGCGGGGCGATCATGGTAAACGGAAATGTTGTTTTGGATAAAGCAAAAGGAGTCGTTTTTGATCTTTCAACTGAGGTTTCAAAAATCCAGGCCTCTGAAATGTTCAGAATGTTTCCGTCAATCGAGAAAATGGTCAATATGGCATCTTTCCTGAAAGGTGATCTTTCTGCAAATGTAAAATTTAATGGTGGATTATCTGATTCGCTTACACTCTTAACTGAATCACTTTACGGAAAAGGAAGTGTAACACTCAGTTCTGGTTCCCTTTCCGGTCACCCGATTCAAACTGCTCTTGGAACTTACCTAAAGGCTCCCGAATGGCAGAATTTAAGTGTAAGTGGATGGACGGCCGGACTTGAAATCAAGGAAGGAAAGCTGTTTTTAAGTGACCTTAAAGCCTCTGCTGCGGGTTCTGAAATCACCGGTGACGGATGGCAGGCTCTTGATCAAACAATTGGTTACAAGTTGACGCTGGCACTTCCAAAGGGCATGTCATCGTCTCTTGAGTCAACAAATTACGGTAAAATCGCCTCAGAATATCTCACCGACAAAAAAGGCCGGGTTATTGTTGATCTGAATGTAGGAGGTACATTTATGAGTCCTACCATAAAGGCTGATCCAAATCGTTCTGCCGGCCGTGCAACTGATGCTGTCATGAATAAAGTAAAAGAAGAAGTGAACCAGAAGGTGGATGAAGCCAAAGAAGCTGTTCAGGATAAAGTGAACGAAGAAGCTGAAAAACTAAAAGCCGAAGCTGAAAAGCAGAAAAACGATGCCATTAAAAAAGCTGCCGAAGAAGCAAAGAAAAAGCTGAAAATCAAATGGCCTTAAACAGCCGGTGACTAGGGAACAGTGACGGGGGACGGCAGGAATTACAAGTCACGAATTACAGGTCACGGGTAATTAACTCCCCTCCTTTTCAAGGGGGGGGCAGGGGAGGTTTTTAGAACCCAATAAACTTTCCAATAACTGTATTTTCCCTATCATAAAACCCTTTTATTTTTGTATTTCTCTGCGCCCTCAGCGCCTCTGCGGTAAAAATTATGCTAGTTCTTAAAATCAACGAAATCTATTTCTCGGTTCAGGGCGAAAGTACCCATGCCGGCCGGCCGTGTATTTTTGTCCGTCTCACCGAATGCCACCTTCGCTGTACCTACTGCGACACTGAATATGCTTTTTATGAAGGTGATGATCTGGCAATGGATTCCATCCTTGAAAAAATAAAATCCTTTCCCTGTAAATTGGTTGAAATAACAGGTGGTGAGCCTTTACTACAGTCTGGCGTTAACGTCCTCATGCAAAAATTGCTGGATGAAGGATATGAAGTTCTTCTAGAAACATCAGGTAGTTTACCAATCAACGA
This sequence comes from Bacteroidota bacterium, assembly GCA_017303995.1. Taxonomy (GTDB): domain Bacteria; phylum Bacteroidota; class JABWAT01; order JABWAT01; family JABWAT01; genus JAFLBE01. The sequence goes on from JAFLBE010000027.1 coordinate 15,476, forward strand.
CGTACCAAAGCCGGTTCGCAAAATTGTGGATTTTAAAACGCCTTCATCGGGAATGATGAAAAACAATTTGTATTCGATTGTGAATGATCTGCAAACGTGGGATGAACTGAAATTCGTAATTGGAAGCCGTGCCGATTTTGACTGGTCGGTTGAAAAAGTGAAAGAATTGAATTTGCTTCGCTGGACGGTTTTATTTTCTCCGATCTGGAAGGAAGTTCCGCCTGCTGATCTTGCTGCCTGGGTTCTCGAAACGGGACTCCCCATCCGGTTCCAGGTTCAGCTTCATAAATTCCTCTGGCCAGAAGCTGAAAAAGGTGTCTGATGCCAATTCTGTTTTTATTTCTTCAGTTTCTCACGCTTTTTCCCGATGGCGGATATCTGGGGAGACCGGGTGGTTTTAAGACTGTTTTTCAGTCTGATTATGCCTCGTCTTCAACTGCCTGGAACCACAACCAGAATTCCTACTCAATTCCACAACTTACAGATTTAAAATTTTCAACCGGATTTGAATACACGCTTTCTGAAACAGCCCGGATGGCAGCTGGAGTAACTCTTTTTACAAGTTCAAAATTGGGAAATGAGAAAAGCAGCGGGTTAGGTGATGGAGCTATTTCTTTCAGTTACGGCATCAGGCCATTTAAATCACTTAGTCTTGCAGGAACCCTTGCGCTTCGGGTTCCCTTCGGAAGTCCCGGCCGGTTAGATAACCCGATCCCTTCAGGTTGGGATGAATTTCAATCTTCATTTTTACTTTCCGGATCCTGGTTTCCCTTCCGGGTTTCATCATTTTCTGTGTTGATGGAAACGGGTGCAACTTTGCGTGGAAATAATAAAAATCACGAAATGAATGCCGGTGCCGGATTAGAATTTGATGCTGATTACTTTAAAGCAAGAGCTTGGAATCGCTGGAAATTTCCTTTAGGTCCGATAAACGCAACCGATTCTCCGCTTACCGGATCGGCTAATGGTGTTTCGTGGGGGATGCTTTCCGGCTGTCTGGAACTTCCGTTAATGGCTGAATGGGGTGTAATTTACTCGGCGGACTGGTACTTTATTCTGCAAAATATGGGGACGCCAATTGTTCAGCGGCTTGCAGTTACCAAATGGTTTTGAGCCTGGGCATTTGTTTCAATACTTGCTGAAGAGGTCGGTTTAACCTCCTTTTCTTTTGATTTTTTTTCATTTTCGTTATCATAAAAAACCAGCAAAAGAACAGAAAAGAGAAAAAGCAAGGCAGACAAAATCAGATTTCTCATGATTTCTCCATTAGATTGTAAACAACTTTAATCTTAGAAAACAACCAAATCGGGCATTCTGAGGCATCTAAAACAGTAATGAATTTATCCAACGCCAACCTGAGTCCCTGCCCTTGAATTCAAAACGTGAGGTTAAAAGTCGGCGTATCATAGATAAGAACTTGTGATGTCTGACACGTTCTAAAAGTTTAAGGCTGATTTTGTGATCTTTTACATCCGGAACAAGATTATTTAATTTTTGTGTTTGGTCTGGAAAAGACGCCTCTATCTGGAAGAAACTTGAAAAAGTTGAACGGTTCGAATAAACTTACCACTGACTACTTATCACATACCACTATTACTCATGAAATCAATCATCGTCACCGGTGCAACCGGGCTTATCGGCTCTGCGGTTGTAAAAGCTCTCAAAGCAAAACACTTTCGGGTTATCGTCTTTAGCCGTGATGCAGATCAGGCAAAAATTCAGGTTCCAGAAGCTGATCACTGGGTAAAAATGACTTCAAATCTCTCTGATCCGTGGGCCAGTGCGCTAAATGGAAGTTTTGCCGTCATTCATCTGGCTGGCGCTTCAGTTGCCGGCCGGCGGTGGACTGAAGCCTGGAAAAAGGAAATCAGGGACAGCCGGGTAAACGGAACCCGCCTTCTTGTTGAAGCCATGAAAAAAGCCGAACAAAAACCAGAAATTTTTATCTCAGGTTCTGCAATTGGAATCTACGGACCGTCTGATGATCGCCAACTTACAGAATCAGCCCCTGCCGGACATGATTTTCTTTCAGGTGTTGGGGTTGAGTGGGAAGCTGAATCTTTAAAGGCTGAGAAGCTTGGCATCAGAACCGTGCTGATCAGAACGGGAATTGTTCTGGATCCAAATGAAGGCGCCCTGAAGGAAATGATGCTGCCGTTTAAACTTTTTGCCGGCGGACCTGTGCTTCCCGGAACGCAATGGTTTTCCTGGATTCATATTGCTGATGAAGTTGGAATCATTCTGCATGCGCTTGAAACGACAACACTTTCAGGCCCCGTAAATGCAACGGCGCCAAATCCGGTATCGATGAAAACCTTTTCTTCAGTTCTCGGAAAGGTGATGTCCCGCCCATCCTGGTTTCCGGTTCCGGGTTTTATTCTCAGAATTGTAAAGGGTCAGGTTGCCGAAGTTCTCACAACCGGGCAACGTGTGTTTCCAGAAAAATGTTTGGCGTCAGGTTATCAGTTCAAATTCACAGATTGTGAAAAAGCGCTCCGGAATTTGCTGGGGAAGTGACATTTGGCAGGATTTCAGGTGTCTGAAGTTGGGTTACGGCGGGTTGATTAAATTTGAACTTATTTCCTGAGGTCCATATCAAAATTTACAGAACTTATATTTATCCGCGTCTCGAATGGTTGGTTTCACTCAAGTTCAATCATCTTCGACAAGAAGTTCTTTCTGGACTAAAAGGAACTGTTCTCGAGCCTGGAATCGGTCACGGACTCAATCTTGCCCACTATCCGCCAGAAGTGCAGATTGTTATTGGTGTTGATCCGTCTGCCGGAATGAAAATCCTGCTTGATAAAACAATTAAAAGTCTAAAAGTTTCTCCTGAAGTGGTTCATTACCAAACCGGGGCAGAAAGGTTACATGCTCTTCAGGATCACTCAGTTGATGCTGTCGTTTTATTTTTAACACTTTGTTCGGTTACCAGTCCGAAAGAAGTGCTGTCAGAAATTTACCGGGTTTTAAAACCGGGAGGCGAACTCCGGTTTTTTGAACATGTTCAGGCGGAAGGGAAAATGACACGATGGTTTTTTTCCGGAATTCATCCGGTTTGGAAATTGGCAGCAGCCGGGTGTCATCTGAACCGGGAAACTGAGCAGGATATCCGGAATGCCGGATTTGAAATAACATCCCTGAGAAAAAAAGGAATTTTAATTCTCGGATCAGCAAAAAAATAAAAAGTTGAATTCTGATTTCAGAATAAACATATTCAAGCAACCTTTACGATTTTGTTTTATGAATATTTTGTATTTGAAATTTGTGACCCGTAATAAGTAACCCGTAATATGTAATTCTTAACCTGTGATCTGGTTTCTGTCCCTTGTCACTCGTCCCCTGTCCCTGATTAACCCTTTCCCCAAAGGGCACAAATCAATGACTTTAAACCTAAACTGAAACAAGGGTATCTAAACCTCCGTTATACGCGTTGGAACTTTTACTTTCATGAATCGACAAAAAGCATGAATAACGAAATTAAACACGACGGGAAGGATTTACCCATGGATGCACGTGCAGCCGTTTTGGATGAACCCATCAGTTATGAGAACAGTCCGGATTATGAATTGGCCATTGCCTGTCAGTCGGGCGATAGAAAAGCCTTTCAGCGACTGGTTCGTCAGTATCAGGAAAAAGTGAGAGGCCTGGTTTACTCCATTCTTTCAGATCCCGATACCATGGATGATCTGGTTCAGGAAATTTTCATTAAAGTTTACACCTCAATCAACCGGTTTGAACACCGTTCCAACCTTGGTACCTGGATTTACCGCATTGCAGTTAATCACTGCCGTGATGAAATCAGACGTCGCCGGGTCCGCCGTTTTTTCAGTATGGAAAAAATGGAACTCGACCCCATGGAAATGAGCCCCACGGCAGACAAAGCGCTTCTGAAAAAAGAGCGGATTGAACTGGTAAGGTGGGGACTTTCAAAAGTATCTGAGAAACACCGGACGATTATTGTGTTGCGTGATTTTGAAGATATGAGTTATGAACAAATTGCCGAAGTTCTAAATCTCGAACTCGGAACTGTAAAATCCAGATTGAACCGTGCCCGTCTTGCCCTGAAAGACGTTATTTCTCCTTTCTGGCACCAGGAATCACTAAACGATGCTGAACACGAAAATGAATCCATGTAAAAACTTTCAGGATGAGCTTGATCCGTATCTTGACGGAGAGCTCAACCCGGAATCAGCCGAAAAGGTAGAATCCCATCTGCCTGGTTGCGAAGGTTGCCGGGAATATGTTTCCTTTCAAAAATCCCTCCTGACAGGAATCAAAGAAGACTGGAAAAAGGATGTCCCTTCTAATCCTTATTTCTATGCAGGTCTGATGGAAAAAATTGACCGGCAGCCTGCAGGTCCTCAACTTAGCTGGGGCAAACTTGCATTTGCAGGTTCCGCCCTGATGATCGTTGGTGTTTTTGTCTTCTTTTCGGTTTCAAACAAACCCCAAACTGAACCCACTCAGGAAATTGTTTCTTCTGCTCAGCCGGCTTCTTCTGCTCAACCACTGATTACCGGACTCAAATCTTCAGATATGCTTGCTTTTCTTTATCAAGAGATGGTTCCGGTTGATCCTGCAAGAACAGAATATGTTCGCCTTGTCACGGGTGATGATGGCAGGCCAGGCCTTCTGGTTTCTGCATCCGACGAAAAAACCGAAACAATTTACCTTCAGCTTTCCGGTATGGCTGACCAGTTTTTTCCTTCTGAAAGAGAAGCTGAAATCAATTCTCAACTTCAGAAATTTGCCGGAATTCTCTGTGGTGGTATTCTGGTTGACAGAAAAGGGCAACTCCTGGTTGATCCGTCTGTTTATCAACTGAAAGAAAAAATTCAGCAAAAACTGGCTGGTTTACTTGGTGGAAAAGTAAATGAAAATCTGAAAAATGCACTTGCCGTCTTAACTGGAAAAGAATCTGGCCTGGTCAAAACTTCGTTAATGATTTCATTTCCTGAACGTACTGATCTGGTAAAAGTTTCTTCTTCTGACGAAAATGAATATGCCCTGATTTCGGTTGATGCTTTTACAGTGAGAAGTTTGCGTCAGGCAGTTCCTCGGTTTTCCCGGCTGGTTCCGGGCGAATTTCAAGCTGGAGCTGAACCGTCTTACGCGGTTGTTGAAACTCAAAAGCGGTTGTTTACGCCATCCCAACCAGGTGTAGTTTCGGTTGCATCAAATTCCCCCAAAAAGGAAACCGGTTTAACCCTTGTTGAAGCCAATCAACTTCTCTTTTCGCTCAGAAACGGGTTAAAGCCAGAAGAAGTGCTTGCTAAAAAAGCCGCGTTGGATGAAGCTTTTAATCAATATCTGAAAGACACACAGGAGCTTGCCAAGCAGGTTAAACTGCAACGGGAACAAAGTGCAGGTTTCAAGGTATATGTTCCCAATTCAGGCGGAGTAAAGGTTGTTGGATTCGGTTCTTCGAATCGGGAGCCCGATTCGCTGAAAAAGAAAGCTTCCAAAAAGGAGAACGGTACTACGACCCTTGATAATGAGTAAATCTGCGTAACTCTTGAAAATTGGTAACAAATCTGCTAACTTGTACATCATGAAATTCCAGACAACTCTACTTTTCATATTGCTGATGTCTTTTACTGTTGAAGCACAACGGGTTAATAACCCGCCCGCCATGACAGGACCGACTGTATTTCGTCCATCTGCAGGCGGTTTAAACCTTTTGGATATGAACAGATTGCAAATGCATCACAGTTATTCATTTGGCGTTTCATCGTTCGGTGGCGGAAATACTTTTTCTGAAGGATTGTACACGAATACACTGATTTATAATTTTCAGGCGCCGGTTGTCATGCGCATGGATGTTGGTGTTGCTCATGATCCGTTTGGAACCCAGACTTTTGGTCCTCAGCAAAAAAGTGCACAGATTTATCTTCAAAATTTGAGCCTTCAGTACCGCCCCGCAGAAAATATGTTGGTCACTTTTGCATTCAGTCAGTATCCCGGTAGCAATTCCATGTTCACAAACAGATATAGCCCATATAGTTTGATGGACTCAATGGATCCCTGGAACCGGTATTATGGTTATTGGCGTTAATGTCTGAAGACCAGGATCTGACCCCTCAACCCGAACTTCCGAAGCCGGATTTCTTCCCGGAACCCAAACGACCCTGGATTGTAAACGCCACCTTGGGTGTTGCAGTTTTGCTTTGCCTGTTTTTTGTGGTTTCACTGGCGATCCGGTTTATGAATCCGCCTTCCGATCCGTCAAGATTGGATCCTGAAAAAATTGACCCCAAACTGGTCATTCAGATTCAGGTACTTAACGGAAACGGAATCCCCAAACTTACTGATCAGGCCATTGCTTTTCTCCGGCAACAAGGTTTTGACGTAGTTGAAAAGGGAAATTACTCTTCATTTAACACTGAAAATACGGTTGTGCTTGACCGGATTGGTGATAAAGCTGCCGCCAAAAAACTGGCCGATGTTCTGGGACTTCCATCCGGAAGAATTCTCACCCAGATCAGTTACGAATATTATGCCGATCTGACTCTGGTCATCGGAAAAGATTATAAAATTTTAGCCCCATTTAATAAAAAATGAACGAACCTAAGCCTTTAAAAAAACAAAAACGCACCACAACTGCTGACGAAGCAAAAAAGTATGCAATTCTTGCCGCCACAGCTTCCCTCAATAAAAAAGCACTCGATGTAAAAATCATGGCACTGAAAGGTGTTACTGATTTTGCCGACTATTTCGTTGTCTGTACTGCCGAATCTGATACCCAGGTAAAGGCCATTGCAGATTCCGTTGAAGTGGGTCTTGAGCAAAATGGCTGGCGTGCCTGGCATGTTGAAGGAACCCAGAATATGAAGTGGGTTTTACTTGATTATGTTGACGTGGTTGTTCACGTTTTCCACAAAGATGCCCGTGAATTCTATGGTCTCGATCGCCTTTGGGGTGATGCACCTTTTGAAACAGTGACTGATACACCTGCCGGACTCGTTTTTACTCCTTCCTCTGCAGAATAAAACATGAAAACTTTTTTGAAGTCCCATCTGGAGCAAGCTCTGGCCAAAGCCGGTATGAGCTTCCTTCCTGAAGACATTTATTTCGAAATTCCCAAAAATCAGGATCATGGTGATCTTTCAACCAATGTAGCTTTTACATTGGCCAAACGAGCCAAAGCAAATCCGCGGGCGGTTGCCCAGCAGATTCTCGATTTACTTTCCATTCCTGAAGAACTTGTCGAAAAGCCTGAGATTGCAGGCCCGGGATTCATCAATTTTAAGTTCAAGCCAGCGTATTTTATTTCTGAAGTTGGTGCCCTTCTGAAAACCGGTTCAACGTATGGCCGCCATGAAGTTGGCAAGGGTCAGCGGGTGATGGTTGAGTTTGTTTCTGCAAATCCAACTGGTCCGCTTACGATTGGTCACGGCAGGCAGGCAGTTTTGGGCGATACCATTGCCAATTTGATGGAATGGCTGGGTTACGAAGTTGTGCGTGAATATTATTTCAACAATGCCGGTCGTCAGATGCGGGTTTTGGGAGATTCTGTCCGGCTGAGATATCTCGAAGAGTTTGGCGAAAAGATTGAGTTTCCCCAAGATTATTATCAGGGTGAATACATTCGTGATATTGCCCGTGAAATGATTAAAGAACACGGCGATTCTTTGAGGGGTTCTGATGATGTGATTCCGTTCAAGGATAAAGCTGAAGCTGTTATTTTTGAAGATATTAAAAATTCATGCCGTCGTCTTGGCATCAACCATGATGTTTATTACAATGAAAATTCGCTGTATGAAAATGGACATGTTGATGAATCACTGGCGTTACTCAGAGAAAAAGGCGTCACTTACGATAAAGATGGTGCCGTTTGGTTCAAAACGACTGATTTTGGAAATGAGCAGGATAAAGTTCTGGTAAAAAGCACGGGTGAGCCTACTTACCGGTTACCTGATATTGCTTACCACATCCAAAAGTTCAAGCGTGGATTTGACAAAGTCGTAGATATTTTCGGATCAGATCACATTGCTACCTATCCTGACGTTTTGCTTGCCCTGAAAATTCTGGGTTACGATCCGGCAATGATTACAGTTCTTATTCACCAGTTTGTGACCGTAACGCAAGCCGGCGAAATAGTAAAAATGTCGACCCGGAAAGCGAATTTTATTACCCTGGACTGGCTGACTGATGAAGCAGGCGCGGATGTGGTGAGATTTTTCTTCCTGATGAGATCAATGGGTGCACACCTTAATTTTGATCTGGATCTTGCGAAAAAAGAAACGGATGAAAATCCGGTTTTCTATCTTCAATATGCTCATGCCCGTATTGCCTCAATTGTCAGAAAAGCGGAAGATGCTGCCGAGTTGAAATATTCTGATTCGGTGGATTTAAGTCCGCTTGGGAATGCTGATGAACTGGATCTGATCAGGTTATTGCTTCAGTTCCCTGAAACTGTTCTGCTTACCGCAACCCACTATGAACCACACCGCCTGATTGTGTATCTGAATGAAGTGGCTACCCAATTCCACAAGTTTTATCATTCGAATTACGTTATTGGTGTTGGAAAAGAACTCGGGAATGCCCGGTTGGCACTATGTGTTGCCACAAAAACTGTTCTGAAAAACGGATTTGATATTCTGGGAATTTCGGCACCCGAAAGAATGTAACCCCTTTGACAAGAATGACCGGGTTTCAGACCCGGTTCTTCTTGTGGTTTTGAACCTGCCCGCCATCTCTCTAATCACAATCTCTCTTTCTGTATTACAATTCAGGTAATCCTTTCATCGAATCGAAGAATTTACTCCCCAAATACCCCCATCTTACATTAGAATTTAACTTGCCTTACAAGATTTTACCAACTCTTACACCAGAGCAACATGGCTGACTTTTTAAAGGGATAATTTTGTTACCAGAAAAGCAGGGGAAGATGCAACATTTTCTGGTTTTATTTGGTTTTTTGCTGATTTCATCAGAATTCTGTTCTGCACAGGAGTGGAAACTCATTGCTGACCTGAAAGGAAAATGGAAATTTCAGCTGGGTGATGACTCTTCATGGGTTTCTCCAGGTTACAATGATACCCGATGGACCGAAATTTCTGTTCCCGGTGAATGGGAAGATCAGGGTTATCCAGGTTATGACGGTTTCGCGTGGTACCGCAAGAAATTTATCCTTCCGAAAAATCTTTCCACCCAAAGATTGTATCTCCATCTTGGCTATATCGATGACGTAAGTGAAGTCTTCCTGAACGGCAGGAAAATTGGTGCGGAAGGATCATTCCCCCCAGATTTTAACACCGCCTTTAACACCTACCAAAAAATTGTTATTCATCCCGAATATTTAAATCCAAACGGAGAAAATGTTCTTGCAATCCGTGTTTTTGATGATCAGATTTCTGGCGGATTTATCTCAGGAAAAGTTGGTTTCTATGAGCGGGAAGGTGAAATCATTCCTGATTTTAATCTTCAGGGCAAGTGGAAGTTTAAAGCAGGAGACGGACTCAACCGGAAAGATCAGGTTCTCACTGAAAATGGCTGGAAAGAAGTTTTTGTTCCCGCACTTTGGGAAACTCAGGGATTTACCAATTATAATGGGATTGGTTGGTACCGACTAGAATTTAAAGCACCAGAGAAACTGATAAGTGAGCCCCTTGTATTATTACTTGGCAGGATTGATGATGTTGACGAAACCTTTTTAAACGGCTGTTTTCTTGGCAGAACCGGTAAAATCGGGAATGATTCCCAGATCAATGATGAATTTCGGGTCTTACGTGCATATCTGATTCCACCCGGCTCATTAACTGCAGACAAGGCTAACGTCATTGCAGTCCGGGTTTATGACAATTACCTCAATGGCGGAATTTATGATGGCCCCGTCGGTCTCATTACACTTGAAAATTTTCGCAGTTGGGCTCAAAAAGGCAAAGCTTCAGATAAAAGCAAATGGGGTTTTCTTTTTCAGTAAGTTACTTTCGTTTTCTTTTCTTTACTTCTTTTGGTATTACTGTTAATGGCAGACTATTCAATACCTTAACAGTTTCCATTTTATCCCCGATTTCCAGTTGTTGAACGACTGTCATACCTGATACTACTTTCGCCCAGATTGTATACCGGCCATCGAGATGTGGTGTTGCTGAGTGAACAATGAAAAATTGACTTCCTTCAGTATCTTTTCCAGCAGAAGCCATTCCCACCATCCCTTCCTGAGCATATTTAACAGTTGAAAATTCTGACCGCATAGAAAGCCCTGGTCCGCCCCAACCGTCACCTCTTGGGTCACCACCCTGAATCACAAAATTGGGAACCAGCCGGTGGAAAAATAATCCATCAAAATACCCTTCCTTCGCAAATTCAACCATTCTGAGGCAGGTTAAAGGGGCTTCTTTTGGTAATAATTCCAAAATCACGATTCCCTTGTTGGTTTTGATTTCAAGCCATTTTCCATTCCATACAGATTCCAGCTCAGACAAATCAGGTAAATCGGGTTTTTCTGTATCAACAAGCGGTCTGACGGTAAAAGAAACACCAGAACGTTGACCGATCCATTGAATGGCAAGTGAAGAAATTGCCTTTTCTGTTGAGCCAGACAAAGCGCCAAAGACAGAATCAATTTCAGTTCCGGCAATAGGCCCGAGTGTATTGATAACAGATTGAATAGCCTCAACATCATTTATTGGATCGAGTCCTTTAAGTATGTTCACCAAATCTTTCTCAAATCCTGGATATTGGAATCGTTTTTCGGCCAAAGCTTCACCGGCAATAGAAATCAAGGCCATATCCTTTGATTCAAGAAAAAGGGTGATGTCTGGTTTAACGTTTACTGCCGGCAAAGAAAGCGTTCTGCTGAGCGTCATGAGTCCTGTTGCTGCAAGCGTTTTTACCGGAACGGATTCATCAGAAAGAAGAGTCCTCAAATTTGTAAAGGCAGCAGGATTCCCGGTTTCTGCAAGAATGGATGATTGATATGCCCGCAGGACCGGATTTGGGTGACTTCCGAGCTGTTGAAGCAAGCTTTCATAAAAGGGCAGCCCGGCTTTTGCTGATAAAATCATCCAGTCAATATCAGTTTTAGATAACGGATTTGAAACTGCAAAAAGACGGGCGCCCAATACTGTTGTTAAATACTCAAATTCAGGTGTGTTTTTTTCTGGAATAAGTGGCAACAGTGAAAGTTGAGCGGCCATTTGAACCATCGGGATTGGATCTGACATGGCTGAAGAAAGAACAGAAATTTGCCTGAAGGTATTTGTTGATTTAATCCGACCGGCAGAACGGACTAAGTTTGAACGAACTTCAGGTGATGGTTCTTTGGAAAGCCACGAACCAATCGAACTGATTATTGCAGTATCCTGAGCACTTCCCAATAGGGATGCCCACCCCATTCTGACCTGTGCTGATGGAGAAGTCGATAATCTTGAATGTTGTGAGGCAACTGATGAAAACCAATTTTCCGGTTTCTTAAATCGGTTTAGTGCATAGGTAGCCAGAGAAAGAACTTTAACATCTTCAGAGTTGAGCAATTTTTCACCACTCGCAAGAATTTTTTCTGAAACCAGTGGTCGGATGGATAAACGGGTAATAAATTCTGCTGCTGCAAGTTGATCGTTACGGGAAAGGAGGGCATCCAGCAGAATTTCAGCCTCACCCAGGGACGCCAGTTTCCCGGCAGCCCGGGCAAACTCCTGTTTTGCTGCCTGATCAGTTTCAGTTAATACCCGATTCTTAACAATTGGAAAAACGGTTGTATTACCAGACTGACTCAGAGCAAATCCTGCAGCACGTCTCACGGCTGGATTTGGGTGGTCGAGGATTTCAAGAATATACGATGTTGCTTCAGGATCCTGAACTGATCCAAGCGCCAAAAGAGCCCTCTCGGCAACTTCAGAGTTATTTGATTTAAGATAGGGTGCAAACGAGGCCGGTTTTGCACGCAAATCCTGCAACCGGATAATAGTTTTAACTGCCTTGGATTGTGCAAAAACAAGAATGGGAGCAAAGGACAGGAAAAAAACCAGAACGAATTTCAACTTCATAATCAGAAACCTTTTATTTACTTACAAATTAAGGTGGAAGCAGTTAACAGTCAATTTGATCTGATTTTTACGCCGAAATTCAAAAAATAATCATTTCAATAAAAAAAGTGATTAAATTTGTACTTTCCAAAATCCGGAGCTTCCTATGTCATCCAGTATTGATTTCCTGATCATTGGCGTATATATCGCCCTTGTTTTATTCATCGGGGTTTGGGTTTCCCGTAAAGAAAGAAACTCAACCGATTATTTTCTTGCCGGCCGCGATGTAGCCTGGTGGGCAATCGGAGCCTCACTATTTGCTGCCAACATTTCTTCTGAACACTTTATCGGACTTGCTGGTGCAGGTGCTTCCGGTGGACTTGCCGTCGGGCACTTTGAATGGCTTGCCAGCTTGATTCTTCTGCTTCTTGCCTGGGTTTTTGTTCCTTTTTATCTCAGTTCCAAAGTCTTCACCGTTCCCGAATTTCTCGAAAAACGCTTTGATCCCCGATCCAGAAAATATCTGGCAACCGTTTCAGTTATTGCTTACGTAATGACAAAAATTTCAGTAACGTTGTATGCAGGTGGCGTGGTTCTGAATTCTGTTTTTGGCTGGGATATGATGACATCGGCTTTGATTCTGGTTATCATTACCGGGATTTACACCGTTATCGGCGGATTGAAAGCCGTTATTTATACTGATGTGATTCAATCTGCTGTTCTGATACTTGGTGCGCTGTTACTGACGATTCTGGGATTTGACCGAGTTGGGGGTTGGGATAATATGGTTGCAAAGTTGGATCCATCCTATCTCGATATGTGGAAGTCATCAGATGACCCGGCTTATCCTTGGACTGGAATTCTTTTTGGTGCACCGATTCTTGGAATCTGGTACTGGTGTACTGATCAGTTTATTGTGCAACGGGTGTTAAGTGCTAAAAATATTCCGAACGCACAACGGGGAGCAATCTTTGCCGGATTTTTAAAACTCCTTCCGGTTTTTATTCTGGTTCTTCCCGGATTGATTGCCAAAGCATTGAACCCCGCAATAAAAGGGGATGAAGCTTATCCATGGCTGGTGCAGGAAATTCTGCCTACCGGTGTTCGTGGAATTGTAATGGCTTCGTTGCTTGCTGCTTTAATGTCATCACTTGCCAGTTGTTTCAATTCGGCTTCAACCTTGTTCACCATTGATTATTACAAGAAAATCCGCCCGGATGCGTCTGAATCCAAACTTATTATGGTTGGAAGGCTTTCAACAGTAGCACTGGTGATCATCGGTATTCTCTGGGTTCCGCTGATTCCTTACATTTCAAGTCAGGTCTGGATTTATCTGCAAAGTGTTCAGGCGTATATTTCACCTCCAATTGCAGCCGTCTTTTTGATGGGAATTTTTTGGCCAAGAATGAATGCAAACGGTGCAATTGCCGGTTTGTTTACAGGGCTGGTTATCGGATTTACCCGTTTATTCGGTGAGTTGTATGTCAAATCTCAGGGTGCAGACTGGGGACCGATGCATTGGTTCATTGATATGAACTTCCTGCATTTTGCAACCTTCCTGTTTGTGATCTCGCTGATCATTCAGGCTGTGGTGTCACTTGCAACTGCAGCACCTGATCCACAGGTCGTTGCCCTGCTTACCTGGAAAGGTCGGTCAAGGGTTATTCATGATCTGACGACGGGATTGTACGAAAGAACCAATATTATCCTTTCTGTTCTTCTCGTAGCATTGGTTCTGGCCGGATGGATTTATTTTAGCTAGAAAATTAAGCTGTTGGCTATTAGCTGTTAGGTAAAAGGTATTTTGATTTAAACTCCCCTCCTTTTCTAAAGGAGGGGAAATCCCGTCCCGTTTGCGGGATCGGGATGGGGTGGTTTGGTAATTCCCAGAAGATTTAAGAAATAAAACCAACCCCGCTTGTGTTTTGTGCAACCGGGCAAGTTCTCAGAAGTAACGGGGCACGGCGTTCCTCGATAATATTTTTCACTTTGCGAAAAATCACTCGGGATGACACCCAAAGAATCCGGTTTTCCCTAACAGCTAAAAGCTATTAGCTAACAGCTTAAAACGCCTATTCGGTCAATGATTTTACATTTGCCTCAATCTGGGCAATGATTTCCTGTGCAATTTCCAACGCTTTCAATCCGTCTTCACCGGACACAGGTGGAATTGTCTGGTTTTTCACCGATTTAAGGAAAAGTGAAATCTCATATTCGAGGGCATTAACTTCCCTGACTTCCGGTTGCTCATAAACAATATTTTTGCTCACCGGACCTACATCAATCTGACCCAGCATTAAGGCTGGAGTCGTTTCTTCCTCATCAGGATCCGCAATACGGAAAACGTCACAGCTTCCTGCTGAAAAATCCACCGAGAGATAGGCGTTTTTCTGGAAAATCCTCATTTTTCTCATGGGATGTTGGGAAATCCGGGATGCCGTCACATTCGCAACACAGCCATTTTCAAACTGAATCCGCGCATTGGCGATATCAATTGTTCCCGATATAATCCCAACACCATTGGCATCAACCCGAACGACAGGTGATTTCACCAGATGAAGAATGATATCGATGTCGTGAATCATCAGGTCGAGTACTACCGCCACATCTGCACCCCGTAACTTGAACTGGGCAAGACGGTGAGATTCAATAAACATGGGTTGGATGTTATACTTTTCGATGGATAGGATAGCCGGATTAAACCGTTCGATGTGGCCGACTTGAATGTTGACCTTTTTCGATTTGGCAAGGGCAATCAGTTCTTTTGCCTGATCGGCGGTGGTGGTAATTGGTTTTTCAATGAATACATGTACACCAGCCAGAATAGCCTGTTTCGCTACTTCAAAATGGTAAGGCGTAGAAGTTACAATACTGACAGCTTCAACTGATTTGAAAGCTTCATCCAGTGAAGAAAAGGCCTTGATTCCATATTCTTCTGCTACCGCTATGGCTGCATCCGAATTCACATCAAAAACACCGGTAAATTCAGAATCCGGAATTCTCGAATACATTTTGGCGTGAAGTTTACCCAGATGACCAACACCGATTACAGCAGTTTTCATGGATTTTTCCTGATTTTATTTTGAAGAAATGTCTTGTGTCCCAGTATTTTCCCGTAACCCCCCGAAAGCGTTCGGGGCAGGCTGTAACCCGTAACCCGTAATCCGTGACCTGTAACCCTCCTCATCCAACAATCAAAGTCACAATTCCCGATGTTACCCCTTCATACCTGAACACAAAGTCACGGGTTAATTTTCCTGTTTTCAAACGGTTTTTTTCGTTGAGAACCACAGAACTCAGCCAGACTTCAGCATCAGCTTCTGACTGGATTACCGTTGTGATATTTTCAGACTGCATATCCATAGCCTCCGGACTTCTGAAGTATTTCGGTCCGTGCGCCACAGGAATTCCATATACTGCAGGTTCAAGGATGTTATGAATGCTGGCACCAAATCCGCCGCCAACGTAGGCTGCAGAGCAGGCCTGGTAAATTTTGATGAGTTTGCCCATGGCATTTACCCATAAAACATCAAAAGGCTCTCCGGTCCAGTCACTGAATTTCGAAACTTTCAAACCTGCGAAAACCGATTGAATCCGGGTAAAGGCTTCATCATGGATTTCATGAGGAACAATAATCAGTCTGAGTTCAGGGTGAGACGATCTCAACTTAAGAAAAGCCGGGAAAATCCGTTTTTCATCTTCTTCCCACGATGAGCCAATCACGACCGTTGTTCTGGTTGGATCGGTAAGTTTGGTGACCAGTTCATCACTGTCTTTTGATCTTTTGATCACCTGATCAAACCGGGTATCACCCATGGTTTTAATGTACGGATGAAAAGGAACAATGGCCTTGTATCTGGTGGTATGAATTTCACTGACGGTAAGAATTTTCTGATAGGATGAAAAGATCGGATGAAAGAACCACCGTGCCCATCCTTTTCCGTACGGGGCGTTGGGTTTCAGGCTTCCGTTGATCATAAACAAGGGAACATTAAATGACTTGGCCAGCAGAATCAGATTTGGCCAGAATTCGTACCGGATTATTATCCCCACATCCGGCTTAAGTGCGGAATAAAAAGCAACAACACTCCATGGTGTATCCAGCGGAATATATTGGACTAAATCGACGTCAGGATATTTTTTCCGTGCTTCATAACCAGACGGACTCATAAAAGTTGCCAGAATTTTCACAGATGGATTTCTGGACTTCAGTTCGGTAATCAGAGGTCGTGCCTGTTCAAATTCACCCATCGAAGCTGAATGAATCCAGATCAGTTTTTCACCGGATTTCACTTTTGCCCGGAGTGCAATCAGGTCACTCAGTAAGCGAAGTCTGACTGGAATTGATTGACGGAACTTGGCATCAAAAAGAAAAAGGAGCAAAATCGCAGGAATGACCAGCACAATCAGGAAAAGATTATAAATAATTAGGACCAGCCACCTGCTCATTTTAACTCCGACGAGGAAAGTAAAAACTGGTAAATCACCGGAAACCAGAGTTCTGGCTGCAGATTGTTCATGCAGTTAAAATGCTGAAGCGGACAGGAATCCCTGCCGATATGGGAACACGGCCGGCAAGTGAGCGTTTTATCTTCAACAATAAGCGCCGGTGAACGGAATGGTGCAAAACCGAGAGCAGGAGTAGTCGAACCAAAGAAGGCAACTACCGGAATTTGCATAGCAGTTGCAACGTGCATCAAAAAGGAATCGTTTGAAAATCCGGCCGTGCAAAGCCTGATAATTTCCGCAGATTCCAGCAAAGAAAATCCACCGGCTGCATTCCAGACCCGTTGATTATCGGGGAAAGATTTTTTGATTTGATTGGCTGTATCCAGTTCGTCAGGTCCGCCAAGAAGGATAAACCGTGCTGAAGGCTGCATTTCTGCCAGCATATTCATGATGTCAATAAAAAAAGAAACCGGATATCTTTTGGTTGCATGTTTTGCTCCGGCGGCAATGAAATAAATGGGTGATTTTTCAGATCCACGCCATTGAAGGAATCGTTTTTCAGTATCGATCTCAATGGTTTTGGGAATGATAAGCGACAAACCAGCGCCAGAATCGGGAACCTGAAAGTCTTTCAGCGTCTGAAGATATCGCTCAGGTACAGGTCCTGGATTAAAAGGACGTTTAAACTTGATATAAAGCCATCGTTTAAACCGGTGTTTTGGAAAGGAAACAGACTTCTTTCCAAGTTTCCGAAACGGCAGACTTCTGAAATTTCCCTGCCAGTCGGCAACCAAATCAAAATTTTCTTTTTTAAGGTCTGATTTTAACCGGTCAAGTTCATCTTTGCCCGTTGGATATTGCCAGATCTTGCTTACTGCCGGATGGAACTGAATGAGTGGAATGGTCGGTTTTTTGGTGAGAAAGTGAATTTCGCAGTCCGGCCAGAACTGATGAATGGAACTCAGTGCAGACGAGGTGAGTAAAACATCGCCAAGAGAAGAAAGTCTGATGATCAGTATTTTCCGGGGAGTTTCGTTCATGCGATTTGCTTGCAGATTGCCCTTTTGAGTGCGGACTTAGGTTTGAATTGTGAGTGTAAACCCGTAATTTTACAAAATATCTGATTTTTCGCGGATTAAACCAAAATCCGGTCCTAAAGTTAACTTTAATCTCTTCATTTTTCAGGAAAGGTGAGCCATGGCAGCATCCAACTCTTTCGATATCGTTTCAATTCTGGACTTTATGGAAATGGATAACGCCGTCAACCAGACGGAAAAGGAAATTCAAACCCGGTATGATTTTAAAGGATCAAAAACAGAAATTATTCTGAATAAAAAAGATAAGAAGCTGACCATTCACTCTGATGATGAATACAAATTGACTGCTGTTGTTGATATCCTTCAGAATAAAATGATCAAAAGAGGAATCTCGATTAAATGCCTGGTTGCCGGGAAAATTGAGCAGGCCACACTCGGAACAGCACGTCAAACTTTTACTCTGATCTCTGGACTTGACAAAGAACAAGCCAAAGAAGTTACCAAAGTAATCAAAGATTCCGGAGTTAAAGTTCAGGCACAGATCAATGAAGACCTGGTAAGAGTTACGGGTAAAAACCGGGATGATCTTCAGGATATAATTAAACTGCTCAAGGAGAAAGAACTTTCTTTCCCATTGCAGTTTGTCAATTACCGGTAAGGACAGGCGAATGACGGGTGGTTTTTTGAGAAGAGCAATTTCGGTCCTTGGAATGTTTTTTTTGTCATTTATGGTTTCGGCCGCCTCAGAAGCAGGTCCCGTAACCTTAACTCAGATTTGGGGTGAAAAAGTTCAGAGCAAAATTCTGCAAAGTTCTGATTTACCCTGGGACCCAAGCGTTCGTCTACTTGAGGTTGCCGGTTTACTCGGAGCCAGAACCAGTTACAATCCTGCCAGCAGACTATTGCAACTCTATTTTCAGTCTTACCAGGTTAAAGTTCAGGACGGAAACCCCTTCCTGATTGCTGAATCACTGACTGATCAAACACAAAAAACGGTTTTTCAATTATCTGCTGTTGCCGTTCCAGGATCAGGTGATGTTTGGATTGATGTTGTTACCCTTAAAAACCTTCTCCGGCTAGTGGTTGAGGGTACAGTTGATCCAAATTCAGGCCCAGCCACAATTTCGATTTCTTACCGGATGGTCGATCTTGACCGGATCGTCATCGAAGAAAAATCAAACGGAACCCTCCTCAGATTTCCCTTCTACAAGCCACTCAAAGATTTTGAAAACCGTAAGGATGAATCAGGGAAAAACTATCTCACCCTGGTAAATGTTCGCGCAGATATTGCAGCTTTGAATGCAACCAAACCTGTCGGACTTGTTGAGTTTATTGATGCAAAACCGTTAAAATCAGGGGCTCTTCAGCTGATTGTAAAAGTGAATCCGGCATTGGTTTCAACAGTTGATTTTGAATATTCAGAAGCTAACCGTGAACTGGTCATGAACATCCGGAAAGCAGCGTCAGGTTCAACCGGTGGGCTAACGCCAATTGCGACGCCGGTTCCGGTAAAAAGTGATCCGCACATGAAGGATAAGTGGGCACTTGACGTGATAGTTCTTGATGCCGGTCATGGTGGAAAAGATCCCGGTACTATCGGGAAAAAAGGCACACGTGAAAAAGATGTGACATTGGGAGTAGTTCTGAAACTCGGCAAAAAAATCGAGAAGGAATTTTCTGATATCAAGGTTGTTTATACCCGTGACGAAGACGTTTTTATTCCGCTTGATAAACGCGGGAAAATTGCAAATCAGGCAAAGGGAAAGTTATTCATCTCAGTTCACTGCAACGCAAACAAGAAAAAAGACATAAACGGTGTTGAGTCCTACTTTCTGGGTTTGAATAAATCTGACGAAGCGCTTGAAGTTTCAAAACGTGAAAATGCGGTAATTCTGGATGAGGATAATTACGAAGAAAAGTATAAGGATTTCAACGAAGAAAATCTGATTTTGCTAACCATGGCTCAGTCAGCCTTTCTGGAACAATCAGAGAAAATTGCCATCAACGTAAGCAAATATGTTTCAGATCATGCAGACCGGGATAACCGTGGAGTGAAACAGGCTGGATTTATGGTTCTTTGGACGCCAAGTATGCCTTCCATCCTGATTGAAACAGGTTTTCTGTCAAATCTTGATGAAGAGAAATTTCTTTCTTCAGAAAAAGGTCAGCAAAAAGTTGCTGATGCTATTTTCAAGGCAATTGTCCAGTATAAAAATGACTATGAAAAAAGTCTGGGGAAATTGTAGGGAAAGTGACAAGTGATAAGTTATAAGTGGTAAGTGATTGGGCACATCTGCAAATTTTTTAAATATCCAATTCAAGAAAACCACCCCATCATCCAAGCGACTGATTTCCTCTCCCCCGATAAAATCGGGATTAACATCTTTTCAAACGAGGGGAGCTTTAACCCTTTTTCTTGTAACTGAATTGTCTTTACACTGACCACTTATAACTTGTAACCCCGAAAGCGTTCGGGATCTTCGTTTCACTCGACTTATCACTGATTTTTCTTACCACTGACCACTTGTAACTTATCACTGGTTCCCTATTCGTATCTCAAACTCTCAATTGGATCAACGGTTGCAGCCTTCCTTGCCGGGAAAAATCCCGCCATCAATCCTATAACGCCAAGAATAACCACGACCCCAATCATAACCGCCGAAGAAATTTCTGGTCTTGCCAGCATTTCAATGGGGTCAAACAGGTTTTTGGGATCACTTGGAACAAGCCATGCAACTTTTACAGCTGCCCAGGTTAATCCTAGCCCGATAAAACCACCGGTGAATGCAAGTAGTACAGCTTCCATCATAAACTGAAGTGAAATCTGGCTTCTCTTTGCACCGATTGCCATTCTGATTCCTATTTCACGGGTTCTTTCCTTGACAGCCACATACATGATATTTGCTATACCCACACCAGCAACAATTAAAGTCAGAAGTCCGATCAGCCCGAGAAACATATTAAAACCCTGAGCAACAAGACCCGTCATTTTCATCATGTCAACCATGTCCCAGATTCCCAGTGCACGCTCATCTTTCGGGTCGAATTTATACTTTCTTCCCAACGTTTGAAAAACCTTCGTTTTCACAACTTCATTCATGCCGGGAACTTTCAGATGCATAACAATAGAACGCAGGTGGCGGTAACCGTAAACATTATGAAAAGTGGTATAAGGAACAATTGCCCGTCTGGTATCAGGTCCCATACTCATGCCCATCTGGGTTTTTCTCTGAATAATTCCAACAACGGTGTAAGGCTGATCATCCATGAAAACAAGTCCGCCAATGGGATTTTCCTGACCAAATAATTCTTCGGCAACTTCATTTCCGAGTACGAGCGTCCGGCGGCCGTCTTCCATATCTTTTTCATTGAGAAACCGTCCACCCTGAACAGGATACATGGTTCTCATATCTTCAAATTGCGGATTCACACCTTCGCAAAATGTGTTAAGAATGGCCTTACCACGTTTCAATTGAACAAAGGTGCCGTAGGTTGGGCTGATCATGTCAATTTCAGGGATGGAGGATTGAAGAAGAGGAACATCCTCAGGTTCAAGATTGATAAACCGGCCTTTCATCATGCCTTCATATTCAAGGTTGGTTTGTCCACCAAAAATCATCAGAATCTGGTTACCCGAGCCGAGTGTACCTTTAATGAAGGCGTTGCCAAGGCCAGAACCGAAAGCAAGCAAGGCGGTGATAGTGAACGTTCCCCATGCCATTGCAGAAATGGTGAGAAAAGACCGGATTTTTTGGGTCCGCAGATCGTGAAAAAATTCTCTGATTAAAATGAGCCACATTGTATTTGTCCTCTCAGGCTCTTAAACATTCAACAACATCGAGATTGGCAGCGGTTCGGGCTGGCATCAAACCAGCAGCTAATCCGATTGCCATCAAGATTGAAATGGTAATGGCTGCAACTTCAAATGAAAGTGTTGGGGTGCCGATTCCCTCCTGAAATGGAAGCAGATTGATTCCTTTTAAAATCAGCATTCCCATAATAAATCCAATAAAGGCTCCCAGACCCACGATGAACAACGTTTCAACCAAAAATTGAATCATGATGGACGATTTGGTTGCACCCATTGCCCGGCGGATTCCGATTTCCTTGACCCGTTCCTGAACGACAATGAACATGATGTTGGCAACCCCGATTCCGCCGACAGCAAGTGTAAAAGCACCGAGAACACCGAGGAAAATATTTAACCCGAGGAAGAAATAGTAGAAAAATTTATCAGCTTCAACGGTATCCCAGATAAAAATGGCGCCTTCATCAGTTGGGTCAAAGATGTGGTGATGGGCCAGTACCCCACGAACATCTTTTCTGAGTTCTTCCGATTGAGTCGGATCCTTCACCCGGTAAAGAATCACATTGACCCGCTGTCCCGGATTCATACTTTTATAAGTTGTGTAGGGAATAAAAATCCGGTCGGCGTCCCAGGTTCCATAGTTTGAATTCTGGGTTTTTTCCTGCATCACACCAATAATCACAAATGGCGAATTGCCGACAAAAATGGTTTTCCCGACAGCTTCTTCCATCCCAAAAAGCGTTTCTTTTGCTTTGTTGCCAATAACAGCCACCCGTCTTTGCTGGTCAATATCGAGCTGATTCAGCCACCGGCCACCAGCCAGAACGTACACATTCCGCAAATCAGAATAAATTTCTTCAACTCCGGTGAGTCCGGGTT
The DNA here is from genome assembly GCA_017303995.1 of Bacteroidota bacterium. Classification (GTDB taxonomy): domain Bacteria; phylum Bacteroidota; class JABWAT01; order JABWAT01; family JABWAT01; genus JAFLBE01. The sequence continues at coordinate 37,624 of JAFLBE010000027.1, forward strand.
TCATGACATTGTTTTTATAACTGGCTGAAATTCCGTCGGTAGAATATTCCATAGTCGCATGTTCTACACCAGGAATCCGCTGTTTCAGAAGACTGGCATCGAGTTCTTCAAGGGGGATGTAACGACCAAGACCGAAGCCGCCATAAGCTTTGGTGGTTGCTCCGCCAAAAATGACAGCAACCTGTGATCCCATGCCGTGCATGTTTTTGACGGTTTGATGTTTAAAACCTTCACCAACTGCAAGTAAAACCACGATGGCAATGGTTCCCCAGATAATTCCGAACAACGTCAGAGTCGTCCGGAGTTTCTGTGCTTTCATGTCCAGTAAAAATTCGTTGATCCAGGTTAGCATGATAGTTGATGTTTAATGTTGTTTGTTTGGTTTGGATGGATGTGTACAGTCCTCAAAAAACGGGCACTTCGTCCTTCGATAAACCAGCTTTGCTGTACAAAGCTGGTACTCAGGATGACAAATTTGATGACTGTTTTCCCGTGACCCGTAACCAGCATTTCAGTCACCTGTCCCCTGTCCCTTGTCACTGGTATTTCCGTCACTGGCTATTTAATCGATTTCACTTCAGGTTCGAGAACTTTTTCATTCTCTTTCAGACCTTCAGTGACTTCAATATTGATGGCATCGCTAAGACCGGTTTTGATTAGCTTTTTGGATTTTACTTTAGTTGCAGTATCCAAAACGGTTACAAAAGTGGAATCTTTTACAAAAGTTACAACCCGTTCTGGCAGGGTAAGTACATTTTCTTTTTTATCGATGATGATATCAGCATTTGCAGAATAACCGGCCCGAAGCGTAATTTTCTGATCGGGCAGAATTTCGATTTCAACCGGGAAGTTGGTAGCGTTGTCTTTCTTTTCTGCTTTCAATGCAATTTTACTTAACCGGCCTTTGATTACATCCTTTGGCAACGCACCAATTTTCAGTTCAACGGGCATTCCGATCTGGAGTTTCCCGACGTTGATTTCATCAACTGTTCCTTTAAAAATGAGTGATTTCATATCAGCCAAAGTCATAACCGGCTGACCGGGCTGGAAGGAAGAAGACGGAACAACAGGGTCGCCAATGTTAACCATTTTTTCTAAAACATAACCATCAAGTTCTGACCGGATAATTGAAGAATATTCGGTGTTTTTGATGTTAACTTTTCCTTGTTTCAGAAGCGTAATTTTATCCTGGGCACTTTCAAGACGAAGGCGGGCAGCGGTGTATTCCTGTTCTATGGCTTCATATTCTTTGCTGGAAATAAGTCCTTTTTTCATCATGGATTCCTGACGGACCTTTTCCTTTTCGATGGTTTCGAAATTGTTCTTTTCCATATCAACCTGACGGGTTGCATCTGCAAGTTCTGTCGGGGTTGGATCGGGTTTGATTTCAATCAGCGGATCACCTTTTCTAACGTAGGATCCGGCATCATTAAAAATCCGGGCAACAATTCCCGATACTTTCGATTTAACCTGAATTTCCTGTGTAGGCTGAATATTTCCGACAGCAAGAACTTTATCGACAATGGTTAATTTCTGAACAGAAACCTCAGGCAACTGATTTTCATCATGTGATTTGGAGTTGGTAAAAAACAGAAATGCGCCACCGGCAATGATGATGACGCAAATGGAGGAAATAATAACTTTCTTTTTCATGGCCTTTTCTTTCGGTTTGCGGGTTTTAAGCTCTATCGGCGGTTTACGCTGACCTTTTTTAGAAGTTTCTTCATCCTATCATAATTAAAATTTTGAAACGGGAGGAAACGCTGAAACCTTTTTTTTCTGTAACGTATACTAAAACCCTTTTTAAATTCTACATAGACAGGACGGACTTTGTCATGAAAAATAAATTTACCGGCACATTTCTTCTGATTGCAGCTAGTCTTCTTTCTGTTTATTCATGTAAACGGGAACAACCCAAGCCAGAATTCAAGACTTACTCAATCTCTGAATTTCTTTCTACAGTAAATTTCAGGGGTGCTTCTTTCTCTTCTGATCAGTCAAAGATTCTGGTAAGCAATGACAAGTCTGGAATATACAATGCTTATTATATTCCAGTTGCCGGTGGAGATCCGGTTCCGTTGACTGCATCGAAAACGGATGCAGTTTTTGCCCTATCCTATTTCCCCGATGATGACCGTGTTTTGCTTTATTCTGATAAAGGTGGAAATGAACTTTCACACCTTTATGTTCGTGAGCTCGATTCTACACTCAGAGACATCACTCCAGGTGAAAATTTAAAAGCAGAATTTCTTGGGTTTGCTCAGGATAACCGTTCATTTTTTGTTGCCCACAATCAACGGGATGCCCGGTATTTTGATGTCTATGAACTGGATGTTAAAACCTATCAGCCAAAAATGATTTTTAAAAATACTGAGGGTCTTGATGTTGCCGCCGTTTCACCTGATAAACGGTTTCTTGCTTTGATGAAAAGTGAAAGTACCTCAGACCATAACATTTTTCTTTTTGATACTAAAACCCAGTCACTTAAGAATCTGACTCCGCACGAAGGTGATGTTGCCAATTTCCCCCAAACCTTTTCTCCTGATGGAAAAGACCTTTACTACCTGACCAATGAAAATGACGAGTTCCTTTATCTGGTTAAGCAAAATCTTGAAACCGGAGCCAAAAAAGTAGTTGAAAAAACAAAGTGGGATGTTGAATACGCCTATTTCTCGAAAAAAGGAAAGTATTTGGTGATCGGAATCAATAATGATGCGAGAACCGAATTGAAAATCTTTGAAACCGCAACGATGCTTCAGACCATGCTTCCGAAAATTGAAAATGCTGAAATTAAATCGGTTGTTTTTTCAGCGGATGAAAGTAAGATCGCCTTTTATGCAAGTGGCGGTAAAAACCCCAACGATCTATTTATTTTCAACCTGGCAGGTGGAAACCCAAAACAATTAACCCGTTCCTTATCGCCTGCAATTAATTCTGCAGATCTGGTTGATGCTCAGGTTGTACGTTTTTCTTCATTTGACAGTACCCAGATTCCTGGGATTTTGTACAAACCGGTAAATGCATCAGATACAGCAAAAGTCCCTGCCTTGGTTTGGGTTCATGGAGGTCCGGGTGGTCAGTCACGAACCGGATATTCTGCCCTGATTCAATATCTTGTTAATCATGGTTACGCAGTTTATGCCATTAACAACCGGGGCAGCAGCGGATATGGAAAAACCTTTTTCAAAGCTGATGACCGGGATCATGGAAATGGCGATCTGAAAGACTGTGTGGAATCAAAGAAAATGCTGGCGGCAACAGGTTGGATTGATCCGGATAAAATTGGAATTATTGGCGGAAGTTATGGTGGTTTTATGGTTCTTGCAGCTTTAACTTTTCAACCTCAGGAATTTGCTGTCGGTGTTAATTTGTTCGGCGTTTCAAACTGGGTCAGAACCCTGGCCAATTCGCCGGCTTACTGGGAATCTTTTAAAAAAGCACTTGAAATTGAAATGGGAAGTCTGAAAGACGAAACCTATTTAAAAAGTATTTCTCCGCTTTTTCACGCAGATAAAATTGAAAAACCGCTCATGGTGCTTCAAGGTGCCAACGATCCGAGAGTTCTGAAAGTTGAGTCAGACGAAATCGTTGCAGAAGCACGGAAAAACGGAGTTCCGGTTGAATATCTTGTTTTTCCGGATGAAGGACACGGATTCATTAAAAAGGAAAACCAGGAAAAAGGGTATGAAGCCATCCTGAAGTTTCTTGATTTGCATCTGAAGGGAAAGTAGCTGGTCACGGGTTACGGGTCACAAGTTACTGGTTAAATTCAATACAATGACTTTTTTTAATTCAAAGGAAAAACATGATACGACTTATTCTTATCCTGCTTCTGGCAGGATCGTTTGCAGCTCAGGCACAGGATTCCCGGCTAAGCCTGCCGTATTCCAGATTTACGCTGGATAACGGACTAACTCTCATCGTTCACGAAGATTTCTCAACCCCGATGGTGGCTGTGAATGTCTGGTATCACGTGGGTTCGTCCTACGAAAAACCGGGCCGAACCGGATTTGCTCACCTTTTCGAGCACATCATGTTTGAAGGTTCCGGAAATGTAAAAGAAGGTGATTTTGATAATCTGCTTGAAGGGGCTGGCGGAAATAATAATGGTTCAACCACCAATGACCGCACCAATTATTACGAAACAGTTCCTGCAAATGCCGTAAGTCTTGCACTATTTCTGGAGTCTGACCGGATGGGATTTCTGCCGGACGCCATGTCACCAGGAAAAGTTGACGGACAGCGCGATGTTGTGAAGAATGAACGTCGTCAATCCTACGAAAACCGTCCTTACGGACTTGCCTGGCAATATCTCTCCAGTGAATTTTATCCGAAAAACCATCCGTATCACTGGCCGGTGATTGGTTATATGGAAGATTTAACTGCCGCCTCTTATGAGGATGTGCTTGAGTTCTACAAAAAATATTACCGTCCGAATAATGCTGCTTTGGTTATTGCCGGTGCAATAAAAACCGCCGACGCCAAAAAACTGGCAGAATCGTGGTTTCATGATGTCCCAAAAGGGGAAACCATAATACGCCCCGAAGCACCCGAATTTGAACTTTCCGGACTTAAAACTCTGACGATTGAAGATAATGTTCAGCTTCCGAGATTGTACATGGCATTTAAATCGCCACGGTCGCTTTCTCCCGGTGATGCAGAAATGGACATCACAGCACAGATTCTTGCCGGCGGAAAAAACAGCAGATTGTATAAACGCCTTGTTTACGATCTTCAGATTGCGCAGGATGTGAACGCTTTTCAAAACTCAGGGGCACTGGCTTCCCAGCTTATCATTATTGCTACGGCACGCCCGGGAATTGATCTCGATCAGTTGAAAACGGTGATTGACGAAGAAATTGAAAAACTTAAAGCTGAATCACCCTCACAGCGGGAACTTCAAAGAGTTGTTAATCAATATGAAGTCAGTTACCTGAGTCAGTTTCAGTCTATCGAGGCAAAAGCTGACATGATGAACAGTTACTTCCGCTTCACTGGAAATCCGGATTGGGCCAATGAGGATTTGTCACGGTATAAGTCGATTGATACCGGCGATATTTCATCGGTCACTCAAACTTATCTTGATCTGAATAAACGGCTGATTCTCAGCTTTGTACCCAAAGGAGCCACGGAGTTGGCAGTTAAAACAACAGAGGTGAAACCATGAAAAAACTAATTTTAGCTGCTGTTGTTTCAGCACTTCCCGTACTTGTTTTTGCTCAAAACCCAGACCGGTCAAAAGCACCTGATTTGGGTCCGATTCAACCTTTGGTTGTTCCTGCAATGGAAACTTTTAAGTTGTCAAACGGGATTCCGGTTTACTTTGTCAGAAAAGATCAGGTTCCATTGCTTCAGATTAATCTGGTTGTAAGTGGCGGATCTGCATTTGAAAAACCGTCAGAACTTGGACTAGCAGGTTTGACCACAGATCTTATGACAGAAGGTGCCGGAAAGCGGAATGCTTTGGCTCTTGCAGATGAAATTGACTTCCTGGGTATTCGTTTGGATGCCTATGCAGGATCTGAATTTATGGGCGTGAACCTGTTTGCTCCAACCAGCCGGGTTGATCAGGCTTTGGATCTGATGAAAGATGTTGTTCTCAATCCAACTTTTGCAGAAACAGAACTTAACCGCATCAGAAAATCAAAACTGGTTAGTCTGGGTCAGAACCATGATGAAGCCAGAGTGATTGCTTCAACTGCGTTTAGCCAGATTATTTTTGGGAAGGAACATGCCTTTGGTCGTGGTGCTGCCGGGACTGAAACGACACTGAAATCCTTCACACCCAAAGAAGTAAAGTCGTTTCACACTACCTATTTCAATTCGAAGAATGCATGGATTGTGGTTGCCGGTGCAATCGATCAGAAAACACTAAAGAATAAACTTGAAACAGCATTCGGGAAGATGAAAGCCGGCAAATCATTCGAAACACCTAAATTGCCTGTTCCCTCTGTTGCTGGCCGTGTGATTTATCTGATTGATAAACCGGGTGCCGCACAATCTGAACTCAGGATCGGACATGCAGGCGTCAACCGGATGACACCCGATTACTTTAATCTGACAGTTGTGAACACGATTCTGGGTGGATCGTTTACTTCCCGGTTGAACCAGAATATCCGCGAAGAACATGGGTATGCCTACGGAGCTTCCTCCCGGTTCGGTTTCCAGAAAAATACGGGTGCCTTTCTGGCGGCTTCAGCCGTTCAGACTGAAGTGACCGATTCGGCCATTTACGAATTCATGAAAGAACTGAACGGAATTGCAGAAATCAGTGAGCAGGATCTCTCCCGGGCAAGAAATTATGTCGCATTGAGTTTCCCTTCAGATTTTGCTGATGTGCAAAGTATTGCCGATAACGTTGTCAGCCAGATCTTTTATGGGCTGCCAAAGGATTATTTCAATACCTACACCGGAAATATTCTGAATGTAAAATTGGATGCTGCAGTTAAAACTGCTAAAAATTACATCAGAACTGATAATCTTGTTATTGTAGTTGTTGGTGACAAAGCGAAAATCGAAGAAAAAATCAAAGGATTGAATCTCGGTGAAGTCAAGTACATGAGCATTGAAGATGTGCTTGGTCCGGTTCCGCAGATTTGAAAAAAGAGGTCACTGAGCGGAGTCGAAGTGCCCTCTTTTTGTCATTCTTCAAAAACGTAAATCTTGTCAATTTTACCTTTTCTGCTTATTGTAAAAAGTGTTGGACACTTCGACTCCGCTCAGTGACCAACACTTTTACCCTCCCCCAGATTGTGACCACCAATACTATTCCTAAAAATTGGTCCCGGAATTCGTTCATCTTTCCAAATCCTTTCCTACCTTTATAGCCCCAAAAAAATACCAGAACGGACCAAACCATGAAAATGTTCAGACTCTCGTTTTTATTCCTTTTCCTGAGTACGTCACTTTTTGCCCAGGGAACCGAGACTTTTACCAACATCAAAACCGGAAGCAGCAGTTATTCAGCTCAAACCTGGACCGGTGATAACGGACTTCAATGGTCAGCATCGAAAGCCCGTACCGATTTAACTATGACAGGTCCGGCAATCACTATCGATGGTCGTACAACCGTTGAAAAACTCGAATGTATTGGTATTCCCGGAGGAATCGGCAGTCTCACATTCTCACATATTCAGGCTTTTTCCGGTTCGGGTGGTCTGCTGACCGTTAAAATTAACGGAAACCAAATCGGTACGGATATTCCTATTTCTGCGACGTTAGAGTCGGCAACCCTTCCTGATATTAATATTGCCGGTGATTTCACCCTAACCATTGAAGTAAAAACTGTTAGGGTTTCCATTGACGACTTAACCTGGACGGCACCAACAGGTGAACCCAAACCTGAACCGGATTCACATCCAACAGCTTTTTCAGGTGCTTCTCTTTTTTCATCAAGCCTGACATTAAACTGGATCGATGCTACCGGAACCACCGTTCCTGATGGCTATCTGGTAAAAGGAAGTCTCTCTGGTTTTGATGGAATTTCAGATCCTGTTGATGGCGATTCTGAGCCTGTAACCGGTTTAATAAAAGTCGTTGGTCATGGTACACAAACGCTTTCCTATTCGGGTTTGACTCCTGTAACTACTTATTATTTCAAGATTTATCCGTTTACTAACTCTGGGAGCAACATTGATTATAAAGTTGATGGTTCGGTTCAGCAGGTTTCGGTTACAACTTTGGAAGGCAGTCAGCTTAAGCCAGAACCCAGTACTTATCCAACTCTATTTTCAGCACCTGATCCAGGACAAACCAATTTTTCCTTAAACTGGACGGATGCATCGGGGACTACGATTCCCGATGGTTATCTGATCAAGGGAAGCAATTCCGGTTTCAATGCAATTACTGCTCCTGTTGATGGTGTTACCGAGGCTTCAACCGGGTTTACGCGTGACATTCCGGCTTCTGTTGAAAACGCAATTTTCTCTGGATTATCCTCATCAACCACTTATTACTTTAAAATTTTTCCTTATACCAATTCCGGTACTGATATCAATTACAAGACAGACGGAATTGTTCCACAGGCAAATGTGACAACCTTGTCTTCAGGTGGCGGAACTGGAATTCCAGTTGGTTACTACACCTTGGCAACCGGTACCGGAGCAACACTCAAAACGAATCTGTACGGAATCATCAAAGGACATACTTCCGTTTCTTACGGATCCTTGTACTCTCATTTTGTTTCTACTGACAGCCGTCCTGACGGAAAAATTTGGGATATGTATTCCAATATTTCCTGGACTCACGGTTCAAAACAGTGCGGAAGTTATTCAAAAGAAGGTGATTGTTATAACAGGGAACACTCGTTTCCGGCATCCTGGTTTAACGATGCTTCACCCATGTATTCTGATCTGTATCATTTGTATCCGACTGATGGTTATGTAAATAACCGCCGGAGTAATTACCCGTTCGGGGAAGTGAACAGTCCATCCTATACCAGCCAGAATGGGAGCAAGCAGGGTACAAATTCCTTCCCGGGATATTCAGGAACAGTATTTGAACCTATTGATGAATACAAGGGGGATTTTGCAAGAACATCTTTTTACATGGTGACCCGGTACGAAAATATTGTTTCAAACTGGCAAAAAAATAATGCGTCATCAGATGCCGTTCTTGCCGGAAATACCTTCCCGGCTTTTGAGCAGTGGTATCTGAATATGATGTGGAAGTGGCATCATCAGGATCCAGTCAGCCAGAAGGAAATTGACCGGAACAATGCGGTTTACGCCATCCAGAAAAACCGAAATCCGTACATTGATCATCCTGAATATGCAGATCTGGTTTGGGGCGGAGTTGCTGTTTCAGTTGAAGCCGCGCATGTTCAGGTTGCAAGCCAGATTGAGATTATCTCTACCTATCCAAATCCGTTTAACCCGGAAATGAAAGTCATTCTGAACAGCGGAAAAGCAGAACCTGCCACCATCCGGATTTCAAATGTGCTGGGTCAGGTGGTTTATGAAGAAAAAGTAAATCTGTCTGCTGGCCAGAACGAGTGGCGGTGGTCGGTTAACTCGAAAGTTGGGGTGATGCCTGCATCCGGAGTTTATTATTTAACGGTTTCGGGATCTTCAGGGGTTTCAACCCGACCGGTTGTATTACTGAAATAAAAGATTGGGTTTATAATAAAAAAGGCGGATTTTTGATCCGCCTTTTTTGTCTTCAATTGCAAATGCGGAGACAGATCTGAGACCCGTCTCTACGAAAATTCGGAAAATACGGAGACGCGATAAATCACGTCTCTACGAAATTTCAATAAAAAATTTCCCCCCACTCTGCGTTCTTTCCTTAGACCCGGCAACGAAGTTGCTTGGGAGCGCCCCAGCGGTCGATTTATCCCCATCATTTCACCAGTTGGATTTTACCGGTTTTGGTTTTTTCACCAATCTGTAACCGGTAGAAATACGTTCCTGATGACCAGGAACCGGCATTCAACCGGTAATCATGAACACCTGCATTCAGATCGGCATTCACCACCTCAGCGATCTGCTGACCGATCAGATTAAAGACATGCAGTTTTACCGTTGAAGGTTCGGCAACTGAAACCGAGAAAACCGTTGTTGGGTTAAATGGATTCGGGAAAACGGAGATCTTGTTTTCAAGAACAAATTCTGCTTCATCAGATTCACTGCTTTCCTTGTGAACTCTCATTTTATTCCCTGCCGGATCTACAACCCAGAACGTGTAACGGGCAGTTGCCGGTGCAAACAGAACCGTGCTGCTTGTATCTACCCATATGGCAGAACCAAACCGGTTAAGTCCGGAAATGAGAATATTCTTTGCAGAAACCTGATTCACCACAATAGACCAGATGCCGGTAGAATCTACGACGATCGAATCAACAGCTTCAGGACTGACGGTCGTGTACCAGTTCAGGGTATCACCAATTTGTGCGGCTACAATACTGAATCCGTTTTCATCACCTTCTTTGTTCATTCCCGGGTTTCCGGCAGGCCAGGAAACCGGTGCTGTTTTCAGAGCATATAAAGCCGGCGTCGTAGACGTTACAAATTCATACGGCCGAACGTCTACTTCATTATGAAGCAAACGGGCAGGAGTTGAGGAAAAAGCGGTGGTTTCCTTCGTCCATCTGGTTCCGTCATGTTTCCAGAGGAAGTAGTTAAAAACTTCTCCATCAGGGGATGATTTACCGATACTTGCGAGTATTTTTCCATTTTCTGCGGCTAATGAATAGGCATTATACAAGGAAAAACCCATGGTTTCCAGCACAGTAACGGGAGCTAGACTTCCGGAGTAATACCGCTTGCCAAAACACATGGACCGGCTGTTTAATGAATTCTGACGGGTCATCATCAGAATCAGATCATCAGTTGAGTTTACAGTGGCAGCAAAATTAATGAAATTGCCACCGGAATTGGAATACAGGGTATAGGTTGGAACCCAGTTTGTTTGGTGATATTTGCGACCAACCAGATTGCCGTTATGTATCCAGGTGATATAGGGTGTCTTCCCGTTGGTAGAAAAAACTGGCGTTGAGTTTACGGTAAATGAAGACCAGGGCTCCCAGTTGGAAACCAGTCCATTACTCATCGTTGCGGCACGTGTATAAACGGTAAGGCCATCAACAACCACAACGAGAAATTTATTATAAGAAGCAGGAAAGCCTGTTAAATTGGTATAAGGTGTAATATAGAGTTTTGCATTCAGGGAAAGCCCATCGACAATTGCGTCTATGTAACCCTCCATGACCTGATTAAATCCGGTTAAATACCCGTTTACAACTTCCCCGATTGCAAGTATTTTGTCGTTCCCGGGTTCATAGCCAAAAAATCCGATATACGATTTCTGTTTATTGTAATCAGCCACAGCAACAGAGAGCAGATTGGAGGCATTCGAAAGGTCAATAGTGCCTAACCCTTCCGCACCAATGTTCACCTCTTTGACAACTGATCCGTTTTCCTGGTGAAACCATAACCCTGGATTTCCATTTGAGATGGAAGAAAAGTACGCCACCGCACTTGTTCCGTTTGCTGTGTAGGGGGATTGGGATTGTACCCACCCTCCTGTTTTTGAAGCCATCATAGCTTTGTAATTGGCGGTAATAAGATCATTTGGACTTCTGAAAACAACTGGAGTTTCGGGACTTGTGGAATTGGTAACATTATTGTTGGAACTTGACCAGTTCTGGAAGGACCCATCAAGCCCGGAAAAGTTTGCGGTTTGGGGTACCCTGATTTTGTAGTAGGGGTATTGAGGATTGGAAACGGATTGACTTTGTAAAAACACTCCGCCATTTGGCATTGTGGCAGAATTGAAACCGGATGCATAAGGCACCCATGTCTCGGGTTGATTGCCGGAACCATCTACGTACCACGGATCTTTTACTTCTACCGGCCCAGGAATCTGGACGCTTTCCAGAGTGGAGGCAACAGTCACCGGTTTAAGTTCTTTGAATTTGGCCAAATCAATTATTTTGTTAGCATTAACAGTTATTGAATGTCCCATTTTGTATTCAGAAACCAAATCATTCCAATTGTTGTGTTTAAGTCTTTTATTATCCCAGGTTTCATGTTTGGTTTGAATTGTGGGTGCTGAGTTATTGACCAGATATCTGAATTCACCCGACTTAACATTATCTTCGGTGCCTACCTTAAGATATGAATTGTCAAGATTTGCTGTTCCCTCCTGATTGGCAAAAGTTATTTTGACTTTCTGATCAAAATTAGCTGTCCAGATTTCGTCTTTTGAAACGGTGAGTGAAAATGGATTTGCTGTTTGGGTTCCGCCTTTGTTACTTGTCCAGTTGGTAAAAAAATACCAGTAATTATTCAAATTTAAATCAACACTTGATTTAATTTGAATGGTTTTTCCAACCGCATATTTAAACTCTTTGCCCGAGTTGTGCTGAACAAAGCCGGTTCCCGAAGCATCATCCACATAAATCGAACCACTGTTAAATGAATTTTTTATTGTTACAAGAAAATGTGGTTCATACTCGACCTCAAGGTTAAGGGTAAATGAGCCCCACAAATTTTCTTTCTCATCATTGTTCATGGTTACACCAAAGGCAATATACCTATCGTTTACATTGCTTTTCTGATAATTTGTATTAATCAGATTAAACAAGGTGGAATTTTGGCTGGCATTACTAATAAGTTCATTGACAACATCATTATTAGCAACTGACTCTAAAATGGTATTATCTCCCGTTGCAATTTTTTTATACCAATCCGGATGTGTAGAGTTGTTTGGAATTGAATATGTATTTAAGGTTACAATTTTTGAAGTCGTGGAACCCGAATTCGCATTGTAGGAAAGTTTTACCGACTTTAAAACAGAATTCGCTGGGATATAAGTATTGGAAAGATCATAATAAACGACCGCACGGTAAACTGCTTTCTCAGTAGACATTTTCCCGATATAGGATCCATTTGCTCCAACGATAATATTACCCGTTGAATCTTTTTTTGCAGAATGTCCTTCTATTCCTGCTGGATATGCCTTCTGGTTCTGCCCAAACCCCAATTCAGGCTGGAAGAATATCGCAAATAGACTAATACACAAAACCCAATGAATTTTCCTCATTGCTTTTTTCCCTTTTATCTGTAAATTTACCCGGGAAAGTTTTCCGTGCCGGCAAGAATTCCTGATTGTGCCAACAACTGTTGGAATTTCTTGTCATCTCTCGGACCTGTCATGCCGGGTGCATGACAGGGTTTTTCTAATTTCTTTTACCGATAACCACAATTGCCCGGGTTTGATCCTCAAAGCTTCCGGTTCCCCCTATAGAACCTCCCAAACAAACAATCCTTCCATTATATGAAATTTTATCAAGACGATAGGATGGATTTTTAGATTGAAAAAAGTTATTGAATTTCTCAATTGTTGCTCCATTAAAATGAAAAACCTGACCATAAATACCACAAAACATGATATCGGTATTTGATTTTCCACGGTTAAAAATTGAATGGTTATTGTTCTCACCATATGCATTTGAAAACAATCGTTTAAATTTTTTGTTTTGAAACGAAGAAACTCCATTATTCCCGACAAACCAGGTTTTCCGGGAGTCTGACCACCAAACTGAAGTAAATATGTCTGTTTGAACATTTTCATCAAGATCTTCCCGATTCAAACCCTCCACCTCATTTGTTACTGAGGTGGAGGTCAATTTTACGACGACTGATGCCCATCCCCACTCTAATTGATTTCCCACTGCCCTGACCACGCCGTCCTTATCACCCCATATATCCACAAAATTGATATTTTCTGGATAGGGAATCCTGGTAAATGAGGAACCATCGTAAAATAATATTGCCCCTCTTATCCCGACGAAATAAACGTTATTCGCATCCTTTGCCCAGATTTTTGAAATGCCTTCATATTCATTGAGCAACCCTGTGTTAAAAAACTGCATTCTCCCATTTTTTGATCGAATCAGTGTTCTGCCTGCACTCATCCAAATCTCATCAGGAGAAACAACAAATATTGCTTCGGGATCAACAGATGAATTTAAATCAGGTTTCCCATTTTCAATGTAGTATTCCCTTTTCAATTTCCATTCTACCCCATTCCAAATTGCAATGCCATACTCATCCATAACAGTTGAATCGGGGTTCGCATGTTTTTTATAAAAAGTCCCAACGGCCCAGATGTTGTTATCATCAATAATGGCAACATCCCTTACAATGCTCAGAAAATAACCAAGGGTATCCACCCGCCAAGTAAAGTCATGACTGGTGGTATCCAGAGTTCTGGCGGTCAAAACATTGCTGCTCTTTTCAATTTGGTCACCTTTTTTAAGCAGAACCTGCCAGGTGTAATCTGTTGAGGCTTTCAGGGTTGAATCGTAAATCGTGGTATCTGGTTTGTGAAGGGAAAAAGAAGATTGAATTTCACCGTTCCGGGTCAGGGTTAATGTTGCCGGAAGTATCATATCTTTTGTCTCAAGAGAAAGGGAAGCGGTGAAGACATCTACGTCTGTCAAGGAGAGTGACAAGCTTCGGTTATCCGGTTTTTGAGGTTCTGTTGGCTCCTGGCACGAAAACGAGGTTATTAATACGCCGGAAAGCAAAAAGGCAAAGCAAAAAGTACTATTTATATGTTTCATATTTTTAAACTTATTAAGAAAATGTTTGTAATAGTCCCAGGATCATCAATTCTAAACAAACGCCACTCCGGGTTTTTGTCCTTTTAAAATTCCCTAAAAAAGCAAAATAAGATTAATTGAAATTGGTTATTTGGTTTCCGGGTTCAGATGAAAGGAATGAGATAAACCTAACTTCATAAAACACCAAAAGCAAATAAAACACTCATTCATCGTTTTTTTTTTTGACAATTTGTGGCAAATATGTGATTTATTTCACCGGGGGAGGAACAGTTATAAGTTATAAAAGTTACAAGTTACAAGTCGAGCAAAGCGAAGATTCCGAACGTTAAAAACCCGGCCTTTGACGGGCTTTCGGGGGGTACTTCGTACGGAAATTCTAATTACCGTGATTGATGCAGAAATTACTCGATTATTAAAGGGTAAATGAAATTCAAAATCCCGGAGGGATTTAAGTTGAATAGCCCCGGGTTATAACCCGGTGGCTTGATATAATAAGTAATTCTACCAACCCGTCAGATCACGGGTTGAATGTTATTCTGTCTCTACGAAATTTCAATAAAAAATTTCCCACCGCTCTGCGCTCTTTCCTTAGACCCGGCAACGAAGTTGCTTGGGAGCGTCCCTGCGGTCGAATTATCCCCTCCCGCCTGTCCTAATCCTCAGTTTCCGGTTCAATAAGAGCAATGGGTTCACCGGCTGCCGGTAAAACCTGAACATCACGGAGTTTTCTCTCAATCGCTTTTGACCGGGTTCCGATCAGTTTGTCGAGGTCTTCATCAACACCCTTAATCTTTTTCTGAGCTGCCGAAAGTACCGTTCCAAAAGTGGCAAATTCCGATTTTACTTCGCCTAAAATCCGCCAGACTTCTCCAGACCGTTTCTGGATCGCCAGCGTTCTGAATCCCATCTGAAGCGAATTTAAAATGGCAGCCAATGTGGTTGGACCGGTAACCGTTACTTTATAATCCCTCAGCAATTCTTCAATCAGGGCACTTTTTCTCACCACTTCCGCATAAAGTCCTTCAAACGGGAGAAACATGATGGCAAAATCGGTTGTGTGCGGCGGATCGAGATATTTATCCCGGATGTCCTTGGCCATAACCTTTAATGTTTTCTCAAGATCTTTCTGTGCCTGATCGATGATGGCCAGATCACCAACTTCATAGGCGGCCAGCAGAATGTTGTACTTATCATAGGGGAATTTGGCATCTATCGGCAGCAGAACTGAGTTGTTTTCTTCATCTTTTCCGGGAAGTTTAATGGCAAACTCAACAGCATCGGCAGAACCTTTTTTCGTTTTTACATTGGTGAGATATTGTTCCGGCGTCAGAACCTGCTCGAGCAGACTGCCAAGCTGAATTTCACCCAGAACGCCACGGGTTTTCACATTGTTCAGCACCTTTTTCAAATCACCCACGCCAACCGCCAGCGTTTGCATCTCCCCGAGTCCTTTCTGAACCGCCTGAAGTTGCTCAGAAACCAGTTTGAAGGACTGTCCGAGTCGCTCTTCGAGGGTTTTGTGCAATTTTTCGTCCACCGTTTCGCGCATTTTTTCGAGTTTCAGTTCGGTGGATTTGATCAGTTCATCCTGACGACGGCCCATTTCGTCAAATTTTTGCTTCTGCAGATCGTTAAACTCTTTTACACTGTTCTGGAAGGATTCCTGAAACTGTTTCAGCGCCGTTTGAAGTTCGGTCCGGTTGTCTTTGAGCGTTGTTTCTAGCCGGGTTGCCAGTTCGACAATGCGGGTATCAATGCGCTGGGTGAGTTGCTGAAGGGCTTCCTGATTGGTTTTGGTGAGAACTTCAAGTTGTTTTGACTGAACTTCTGCCTGCTGAATCAGAATCTGCTGAAATTTGTTCAGGCTGTCAGTTTGTTCCTGCCGGTTTTCACGTCCGGTTTTGCTCGTTTCCTCGCGAAACATCCTGATCTCTTCACGCACCGACGTTTCTACACGGTTGATGGTTTGGTTAAGCGGATTTAAAAGCGTGTCGGCCTGATCTTCTTTTTTCCGGAAAGACAGTACGAGCAGAATAACCAGTAAAAGTAGATTGAGAGCAACCAGAATAAGAACAAGCGTCGTCATAGGGTATTATCTTTGTTAAGTGACAAAAAGCAAAGAAACCTAACCCATGCCGGAAAATCAATCTGAAATCCCCCCATTCCTGAAGCCATCGGCCCATACCGATTTTATCCGGAAATATTCACTTGGGCGGATTCCTGATTCGGTTTGGCAAAAGTATCAGGGCGAAGACCGGGAATGGCTGATTTCTTTTTGTATCGGATATTTAGAATTGGCAGCTGCCCCCGTTTTTCAGCATTTCAGAATCGTTCTTGAAGATGATTTGTTCGTCTCGTCAGAATTTTTCATTCTGCTAAACGATAAAACCAGACCTAAACGGGTTTCGCTTGTTTCAAAAGCTGTCGATGCCCTTTTCTCCAAAATCAGCTGGAAACAGCTTCATCCAGATTCAATTCTGCCCGATTTAAAACGGCTCGATTCGGTTCTTGCGTCTCAATTTTCTGATGAAACTCAGATTGACTTTCCCAGACCGGTTTTATTAAAACCTTATCCAATGACAGCAACAGCTTTGGATCTCTGGGAAGAAAATCTGATCCGGCTTGCACAAACTTACTATTCGTTGGTGTTAAGTTGGACGCGCCAGCCGTCTTTTCGTTGGGAAATGACCATCATACCCGTTGAAATCGATTCCGGACTTTACCGCCGTCAGCTTGCAGTTAAATCAACGGACCTGAAAGTGTTTGACCGGGAATGGGAAGAGTGGGTTGAAAAAGTCGTGCTGGTTCACGACTGGTTTTCACTTCATGTTGATTGTGATGGATTGAATCCTGGTAAGGGCATAAGCTATTAGCTGTTGGCTGTTAGCTGTTAGGTAAGGAAAATACGCAGTTAGTTATAAATTTTTGGCTGTTAGGTAATAAATATATTTTGGAACCACTTACTTTTTGATTTTATTTTTTAACCGGATTTAATTTTACACTGATTTGTATTTACCCAACAGCTAAAACCTAACAGCCAACAGCTTTCCCCTAAAGCATTCCCTTTGTCGTTGGAAGTTCATTTCCTGAAACGGTTACCGCTTGTTTAAATGCCCGGGCAAAACTTTTGAATATCGCTTCAGATTTGTGGTGGTCGTTCACGCCATACAACACTTCAATATGAATATTGGCTTTGAGTGAATTGGTTAGCGCAATAAAAAATTCTCTGATCATTTCAGAACTGAGTGTCCCGATTTTTGCTCTCTGGAAAGAAGAGTTGAAAATACAATAAGGCCGGCCGGAAAGATCAAGAACAGTTCTGGCAAGTGTTTCATCCATTGGACAGTAGAAATAACCGTACCGGCTGATTCCCTTTTTGTCACCCAAGGCATCAGCGATGGCTTGTCCGAGTGCAATGCCTACATCTTCAACTACGTGATGATCATCAATATGAATATCTCCGTTTGCCTGAATGGAGAGATCCATTCCAGAGTGCCGGCTGAGTTGTTCAAGCATGTGATCAAAAAACCCAATTCCGGTTCCGATTGAAAAAACGCCGGTTCCATCGAGATTCAGTTCAATGTGGATTTGGGTTTCTTTGGTATTTCGCGTAATGGTTGCTGTGCGCATGTGACTTTCCTTTAAAGGAGCAAAAA
>JAFLBE010000028.1:0-26872 GCA_017303995.1 Bacteroidota bacterium
GAAGATTTTGCGGACCACAAACGCAGATTGTTCACTGTATTGTTTTTATATCCGGGGACCAGCATATCATAAGCCATGGCCACGACTTCTTCAGTGTTCACCCATTTATACCGGGTTGAACCGTTTTCAATGGTTTCAACATTTCCGTAATAATGAACGGGATATAAATCTTCGGCATGTTCAAATTCCCACGGATTGCCATGGCGCAGCCAGTTATCGGGCATTTCTGCCTGATATCCGTCTAAAATCCGCTGATAGAAAATTCCGTATTCATACCGGATTCCATAACCGTATGCAGGAAGTTCAAGTGTCGCCATTGAATCTAGAAAACAGGCGGCAAGACGACCCAGACCACCGTTGCCAAGTCCGGCGTCGACTTCAACTTCTTCAAGCTCATCAAGTCCCATACCCAATTCTTTACAGGCCTGATTCACTTCATCATAAATTCCCAGATTCAGAAGGGAATTACCCAGTGTGCGGCCAATTAAAAATTCAAGTGAAAGGTAATAGACCCGTTTTACATCTTTCTGATGATAAGTTCTCTGGGTTTCAAGCCAACGTTCAATCATGCGGTCACGGGTAGCACGGGCTACGGCTTTTAACCGGTCAAGTTTGGTCGCAGAAAATTCATCTTTTCCGCAGGTAAATTCAAGGTGATTGATGATGGAGGCTTTTAAACCGTCTTTATCATTTGCGAGCAGTTCGTTCGATCTGGTTGTCAGTTTTTTTGCCTTAGGTTTCGGGGTTTTAATTTGTTCAGATTCTGATTTTGTTTTTTTGGTGGACGTAGTTTGGTTCGGCATACGAATCCTTTTTCAACTGGTAAAAACAGGCTTAATCAATTTAGAATTTGCGGTTATATACTATACCGCAGTTAAGATTGGTTGCAATTTAAGGGTTTTGCAATGAAATATGAAGAATAAAGCAGGTATCTCTCCGTTTTAAAAGCGCTTCCACTAAAGTAATAAAATAAGACGGGAAATAAAAGGGGGCGGGAATCAGTTACAAGTTATAAGTGACAAGTGGTAAGTCGAGCGAAGCGAAGATCCCGAACTGGCTTCGGGGTGATACGTTGTACGGGGTACGCTCTACGTTGTACGACGAAATAAAATAATTACCTTACAAAAATGGAATCTGATTTTGAAAGCTGGCTAAGAATGAACTTCCTCGCTTCCTTCACTTTTAATTTTACAACTTTTTCTGCAATCAACGAATCAGCTTTGTATCCGGCAGGCCAGACGACATAGCGGGACTCGGTTTTCGATAAATCCTGATGAACATAAAGAGGCAGTAAATCGAAATCAGTTAATTTTGTTTTTCTTGTTTCGTGTGATTTTTCAATCATTAAAGAGAGAGCGGCACCAAAACTTCTCGGGTAAGTTCGTTGAGCAGAAATAAAATTTCCCAATGAAAAAAAGACAGTGTGATCAGTTGAATCACCTTTTACAAGTACTTTTTTCTTTTCATATCCCTGAACAACGTGCGGATGGGATCCCACAATAACATCAATTCCCTTTCTGAAAAGCCAGTCAGCGAGTTTTTTTTGCTCATCAGTTGGGGCCAGGGCATATTCATTCCCCCAATGCAGACTGGCAATCATAAAATCAGGACGAAGGGAATCTGGCATTTCAGGAATCTGGGTTAAAACTTTTCCAAGCTTCACCGTATCAAGTGTATTTAGCCGCCAGGCATCCTTTTTCGGAATCGACCCATTGATGCCGTAAGTTGCAGCAAGAAGTCCGAGTTTGATTCCGTTTTTTTCAGTGAAAAGAAGATTGGGTTTCAGGGAATCACTAAAAGATCCTGTTGATAGAAATCCAAGCGAGTCTAGTGCTGAAAGTGTTCGGGTAATTCCTGCAGGTCCGCCATCGAAAGTGTGATTATTGGCGGTTGTGAGAACATCAAATCCGGCTGTTTTTAATGCAGACAGGTAGGAAACGGGTGTAAGAAATTGCGGATAGCCAAAATAGCCTGTTTTTTTATTCCCGATTACGGTTTCAAGATTCCCGATGGTCAGGTCAGCTGCTGATAAAACTGAGCTTATTTTTGAAAAAGAGGAATCAAACCGGTAACTGCCATCCTTTAGTTTAGCGCCATTCAGTTGTTCCAGATGCGCCATCAGATCGCCCGTAAATAAAAGCTTCAGCTGAGAAGCCTTCACTTCAGAAAGAACCGGAGCCTGAGTATGAACCGGAAAAGTAAATAAAAGCGGAAACAAAAATCCAGCAACAACCAAGCGGCTCATTCAGCAACTCTTTCCGTTCTCACTTAATCTTTTTGGTAAAGTGATAAGAAATAATTTTCATCTTTTTCCGGAAATAAAATTCATGGGCATCAAAACGCTGAACGCCAGAATCCAGGTCAATCTGGTTGCACCCGGCATCCTGGGCTTTCTGAAACATCCAATCCATCAAAATTTTACCGTACCCTTTTCCGCGGTATGGTTCATCTGTTACCAGATCGTCAATATACATAAACCGACCCCGGGAAAGCATGGTTGAAAACCGATAGCCTGCAACAGAAATAATTTCTCCGTTTTTTTCAAGATAAACCAGATGATAACCTTCATGTCTCATGATGGATACCCGGCTTACAAATTCCGATTCAGACAAATGGGGACGTAATTGGGAAATAACTGGATAACAATGCCTGACAGCATCATTTGAAACAGCAAGGGAAATTGAATAATCTGCCATAAAACTCTCTGTGGAAGTAAAAAGGTGCAAAATCGTCAATTTTCAACTGTTCTCCAAAATATTGGAATGCCATCGTTTGGTTGTTTTTTGACATCGGGGTTGCCAAACCGGAATCAAATCCGCT
Organism: Bacteroidota bacterium; assembly: GCA_017303995.1. Classification (GTDB taxonomy): domain Bacteria; phylum Bacteroidota; class JABWAT01; order JABWAT01; family JABWAT01; genus JAFLBE01. The sequence continues at coordinate 2,821 of JAFLBE010000028.1, forward strand.
AATTTTGTCTTTTATTTGTAGAGGATTTTATGAAAAAGTTCATTTTAATGACCCTTTCTGTTATGTTTATTTTTTCAGTTCAGGTTCAGGCGCAGAAAAAATATGGGAAAGAGATTACCCTGAAGGATAAAACCAAAATCTCATCCATTCTGGAAAAACCGGCAGAATTTGTCGGAAAAAAAGTTTTGGTAGAAGGTCTTATCGTTAATGTATGCGAAAACCGCGGATGCTGGATGGAACTGGCTGGAGACAAGCCGTACACCAAAATCAAAATTAAAGTGAAGGATGGCGAGATTGTTTTCCCGATGACTGAAAAGGGAAAAAAGGCTCTTGTCGAGGGTGAAGTTTACAAAATCACATGGACCAAAGAAGAGCGGATGGAAGCAGCGAAAGAAGAAGCTGAAGAAAATGGGACAAAACCTGACTTCACCGGCCTGACCGATTCAACCTGGTATCAAATAAAAGGACTTGGAGCGAAAATTAACGAATGAGCATTTTCTCTTCCTGGAGAAAATGGAATCGTCTTCTCCACCGTGATCTTGGCTATATTGCCTTTGGTTTAACTGTTATTTATGCAGTTTCCGGTTTTGCCGTCAACCATATTGCCGACTGGAATCCGAATTTTAATATTGAAAATATTTCCGGTACCTTTTCTCCTGACCTGATTCCTGCTGATGCATCTGATTCAGCAATTGCTGCAATACTGTTGCCTCAGATCGGGGAAACCGAACCATTGACCAGTTCCTTCAGACCCTCACCCGAAGAAATTCAGTTATTTGTGGATGGAAATACGATATCTGCAAATCTGGTTACCGGTGAAATTGACCAGAAGAAAGTTCAAAAACGTTGGTTTCTTCACGTTTTCAACTATCTGCACCTGAATCATGCCAAAGAAATGTGGACCTACGTTGCCGATATCTATGCGGTTGTTCTGGTTTTCCTTGCCATTTCAGGGTTGTTCATGATTAAAGGTCCGAAGGGAATTCTGGGTCGTGGCGCCTGGCTGACTGCTCTCGGAATTCTGCTCCCGCTGATTTTCATTTTCCTTTATTATTAAACAGATTGGCGGGTTACCGCCAATCTGTTTCCTCAGATCCCCTGCTACTTTCCTGCCATCCAAATAACACAAAAATCACCATAAATCGGGTTGATTTAAAAGAAAACCTGAATAAATTAATGAATTGAAACTCATTAATTTATTTCTAAAGACTTGAATATCATTTTCTTACCAAAACTGACTCATTTTTCCACATTTTCAGTCAAATAACACGAAACTGCGACCAAATAAGTGATTCAACTCATAAAAGGATTGACTTTTGCGGAAAATCACTTTAAAATCGCCTTTCGCAATCGAATCAAACAACACAACAAACAGACAAAACATACATTCACATCGGAGGTTTCTGTGAAAAAAACTGCAGCATTGCTAATGGCTTGCCTGCTTCCAATGGGAGCGATGGCCGGCGGTTTTAGCATCCCTGAACAGGGGTCAAAAGCAGCGGCTATGGCTGGTGCCTTTACCGGACTGGCAAATGATCCATCAGCAATTTATTTCAACCCGGCTGGTATTTCTTTTATCCCCGGAATGAATCTGACTATCGGTTCAACTTTTGTTTCACCAGAAAGCCAGTTTCAGAACCCGTCAGCCTCAAATACCATTTATAAACAAAACGATTTATTTTTTGTTGTTCCTCAGCTTTATTTCACATACGCATGGGACTATGACCTGACCTTCGGTGCCGGTGTTTTTGCTCCGTACGGTTTAGGAACTGAATGGGGTAAAGGATGGCCTGGTGATTATCTTTCCCGGGAAATTCATCTACAAAATGTTCACGTTCAGGGCGTTGTTTCCTATAAGCTAATGGAAAATCTGTCAGTTGCCGGTACATTTGCCTGGTCTTATGCCAATGCAAAACTTCTCAAAAAAGCAGAAGTTGCGGGTCTTGCCGGTGATGTTTCACTTGACGGAAGCGGATCTGGAATTCACTGGGGGGTTTCTACCCTTTGGAAAGCTTCTGATATGATCAGTGTTGGTATTAGCTATAAAGCTGCTACCGATCTCGAAATGACTGGGGACATAGAAATCAGTGATGCCAAGACACCTGCTGCACTCGCAAACGAAGGAAAAGGAAAAGTAGTTCTTCCTTTACCCAGTACATTGAATGTTGGTGTTGCTGTTGCAGTTATGCCAACCCTGATGATCACTGCAGATTATAACTGGTCTGAATGGTCACGTTATGAAAAACTTGAAATTGAAAATACCGATCAGGATAAAATTCTTTCAAGCTCACCCAGAAACTGGAAAGACACAAATACCATTCGTGTTGGTGCAGAATATACTGGACTTGAAGTTGTTTCCCTGCGTGCCGGATTCCTCATGGATAGTGACCCTGTTGATACCAAATATTCTGAGCCTTCCCTTCCGGATGCTGCCAGAACTGGTTACACTTTAGGTGCTGGTTATAACATTACCGATGCTTTGACTGTTGATGCCTATCTGCTTCTGCTTGCCTGGGACGAAAAAAAGGTAACGGATAACGAATTTGACTTCAATGGATATTACAACACCAAAGCGACCCTTTTCGGGGCTCACTTAACCTATAAATTTTAATCAGAGGTAGCTAAACTATGAAAAATATGACAAAATTTGCTTACCTCAGTACATTTGGGATTCTGGTTCTAGCCGGATGTTCCGATTTTGAGGACCACAAAAAAGATGTTAATACCGGAAGTGCTGATTTTTCCAAATATATGGCCATAGGAAACAGTATTACTGCAGGATACCAGTCTGGCGCACTTTATGAAGAAGCACAAAGAGCAGGATATACAGTTCTTTTAGCAAAATCAGCAGGTGTTTCCGGATTTGAAATCCCAACCTTAAGCGGTGAAGGAACCGGTGGTCGTCTGAAGTGGGACGGATCATTTTCTCCTTCCGGCAGCCCGGTTTTAGTAGCTGTGCCACTTGCTACATCTTCTGAAATCTTTGAAAGGGCAATTAATAAAGGATTGGCAAGACCCTACAACAATATGGGAATTCCTGGATCTGTTTTGGTTATTCCAGGTTCAGCACCTCTTGGATATGCCACTGATTTCTTTGATGTAAAAATAAATTCAACGGGTACTGATGCCGTTGTCGGACCCGGTGGAGTTGGTGGATCAAGAAACAATGGGTTGTTTGCTCTTACACTCAGAAGTCCAGGATCTTCATTGTGGCTTTCCATGAAAGGTTACCAACCAAAAGTGGTTTCTTTCTGGCTTGGAAATAATGACGTTCTTGGCTACGCAACCTCGGGTGGAGTCAGTCCTTCTGCACCAACCGATGCAAGCGTATTTCAAACCAAGTATCAACAAATTGCTGATTCTATTTCTGGTCTGGCCAGCCAACCCAAAGTTGTGGTTGCAACCATACCGGATGTAACTTCAATTCCGTTTTTTACAACTGTGAATGTAAGTCTTGTTGGTAAAATTCCTTCAGGGAAAATTTACTATTCACATTCCAGTGGCTCGGTTGACAGTATTTATGTGGATGCAACAACATTAGCCTCTGGTAAGATTTACAATAGAGGAATGATTACACTACTTGGTGCTTCAGCAATCGGAAATGGAACATCAACTTTTGCAGGCCTTGCCAAAGCTGTTCCATTGGGTAGCCAGTATGTACTTGATCCCGCTGAAATCGTAATTGCAAAAACTGCAGTTGCGCAATTTAACGGTTCCATTAAAGGAATTGCAGCAACCAAAGGCTGGGCAGTTGCTGATGTAAGCGCTGAGTTCACTGCTGTAGCTGCTGGTGGTGCCAATGGCAAATACTACATGGGTCAAAAAGTAACTGCCGCCTTTATTACCGGCGGGTTATTCTCCTATGATGGTGTTCACCCATCAAGTTTAGGTCAGGCTTTGATTGCCAATTATTTTGTTCAGGCAATTAATGCGAAATACGGTGCTGCTCTTAAACAAGTTGAGTTAAATTCTCCTGCAGGAATGAAATTTGGAAAAATTTCAGCTCAAATTCCTGATGGAAAGTTGATTGACCCATTTACCCTTCCTGTTGAACCATTGAAAAATATGGTCAGACTGATGGGTGGAGAAATCGAATAAATAAAATCGGTTTCAAATTGTTTCCTTTCAACAAAAAACCCGGCTAAAGCCGGGTTTTTTGTTTATTCTTCATCAAACTTCATGCCCTTCAGCATGGAGCCCATCATATCCTTGAAGGTGACTGATTCTTCCAGCCAGTCTTTTCCAAGTAATGAGTACAACGACAATCCTTCCAGAATGAATTCTTCAACCAGCGATTCAGAAGCATCACCGATCAGTTTCATGCGGGAATCAGCCAGATTTTTCAACCCGTCAACTGCTGCCAGTTTTTCCTGGTAGGTTTTTGCGGATTCATCAAATTCAAGATCGAGATTCCGGCCTTTGGTGAACCAGTCAATCACTGTTTTATAAGGATTCTTTTCATCACCGGTTTTAAACGATGCCGGATCCGGGAAAAATTTCCGGAACTGGGTTTTCACTGCCTTGTTTATCAACGCCAGCGCAACTTTCTGCATCCCTTCCTGCTCACCTTCATATACCAGTTCAATTTTGCCGGTTATAGAAGGAACAATCCGGTACAGGTCAGAAATCCGGATAGTGGTTTCAGTTTCGTTGTTCAGAATAGCCCGCCGTTCAGCCTGACTCACCAGATTTTCAAAGGCAGAAATGGCAAGCCGGGCAGAAACGCCAGACTTATGGTCGATAAATTCACTTTCTCTTGCTTCGAAGGAAATTTGCTCAACCAGATTTCTGATCAGGTCGGGGATGTGGACTTCAACTGAACGGCCGGTGTCGTGAAACGATTCCTGTTCGGTGATTCTTCTCGCAATTTCAATCGTTTTCGGATAGTGAGTGATAATCTGGGAATCAATACGGTCTTTCAACGGCGTGATAATAGATCCGCGATTGGTGTAATCTTCAGGATTTGCCGTAAAAATCAGCAGGATATCCATGGGAATCCGGGTTCTGAATCCGCGGATCTGAATATCCTGTTCCTGCAGAATATTAAACAGCGAAACCTGAATTCTCGGCTGAAGATCGGGCAATTCATTGATTACAAAAATGCCACGATTCGTGCGGGGAATAATTCCGTAGTGAAGAATCCGTTCATCAGAATAAGAAAGCCGTTGGGTTGCAGCTTTGATCGGATCAATATCACCAACCAGATCAGCTACCGTTACATCGGGCGTTGCCAGTTTTTCGCCATACCGTTCAGCACGATGAACCCAGGTAATTGGAGTTGAATCCCCTTTTTCCTTGATCAGATCCTTGCCAAAAATAGAAATGGGACTAAACGGATTGTCATTAACTTCACTGCCTTCAATAACCGGAATGTATTCATCGAGCAACTGAACCAGAAGCCGGGCAAGTTTGGTTTTGGCCTGACCCCTTAGTCCGAGCAGAATGATATTGTGTTTGCTTAAAATGGCATTTTCAAGTTCTGGTATTACGGTTTTTTCGTAACCGTGAATGCCTTCGAAAAACCGTTCTTTCGCCTGAAGACGCTGAATGAGATTTCTGCGCATTTCATCTTTTACGGAAAGGGTTTGATAACCCGATTTGCGAAGTTCGCCAAGCGTTTTGATGGAGAGATAATCTGATTTAAACATGTAACCTGTTGTTGATTAAAAGATTGGAATGAATTTCATACCCAGGATAACACAAATCGGGGAAAGTGAATTCCGGAAGCGGGGAAAGGAAAGTTATAAGTGGCAAGTTATTTTGTAACACCGACCTCCCGGTCGGTGTATTTTTTTCAGGGAAAAGAAAACCGACCGGGAGGTCGGTGTTACATAGGATAAGTTTGCAGTGATGAAAACCGTGCACTTCGACTTCGCTCAGTGTCCGGTTTTCTACTTGTAAAAACCACTGACCACCTAACACCTACCACTTACCACAATTTTAGAATTCAGCTGTTATCCCAATTGTAGGAAGTACGCCAATGGAACTTCCTTTTCTAACCTGTTGGGTTTCCAAATCCCACTGAACTGAAAACTGGTTTTCCTGTCCGTAGATGTTCTGAATATCAATGTAGGTAATCAGGTTCCAGGCTGTGAAATTCCACCGTTTATCCACTCTTACATCCAGTTGATGGGTGAGATCCAGCGTTTTTTGGTTGTATTCAGAAACATTCTGGGTTCCGTCAGAATTAAATGGCGTGTAAGGCAAGCCCGACGCCATTCTGAATTTCAAACCCAATTCATAGTTATTGGCAAACTGGTAGCCACCAGAAAGATTAAAAATAATCGGCTGGGAGTAACTTCCCCGGTATTCTTTTCCGTCAAGAGGTGTGAAAAACACTTCGTTCAGACTCAGTGAAGCAATTCCATAAAGCTTCACTTCACTCAGTTTTTTCTGGATCTGAAACTCAAGTCCACGCGAAAAACCCGTTCCTTTGCTTACCAGATCATCAAACCCAAAACTGGCAAATCCGTCCTGCTGGCCGCCAAAACCTGCGCCGGTATTGGCTAGAACAAGATAGGTTCTGCTGGTACTCGCCGGATAGTTTTTATAGTCTTTGTAATACGCTTCCACTCTGAATTTGGTATCTGCACGGAACATGTGCTCATAACCTAAAACTGTTTGAATGGATTGCAAATGATTCAAATTCTGATTATTCGAGTTATTAGCAAGCCAGGTGTAACTGGGTGACTGGTGGTAAAGTCCGGCAGAAGCAGTAAACCGGTTCAGCTCATTCAGATTAAACCCGAGTGAAACCCGTGGTGAAAGTGCGAGTTCATTTTTTATCGCAGAAAAATAATCAGCACGGAGTCCGACGGTGTAATCAAATCCGTGTGCCCAGTCGTGAGCTGCCTGAAGATAAAAGGAGGCTTTATGAGCCGTTAAATCATTGTCTTCATTGACATTAAAAACATCGCCAAAAGGATTTTTAGCGTTGACAATTAATTTTGAATTTGCCTGAACTAACTTGTACTGACCACCAACTGTCATTTCAACTTTTGGGGTCAGACGGGTAATCATTTCAGCACGGATTGAATTTTCAGCTTCATAAGCCTGATTATCAAATATTTTAACCTGATTGGTATCTGCTTGTGCACTGCTGAAATCAACGTAATTCCGGCCGAGGGTGATATTCATGAGTCCGGCAGAGGTCACATGCTGCCAGGTTCCGCCAATGACATACTGATTCTGGTCACTTCCGAGAATTTGGGAATTGGATAATCGGTTTTTTCGGTTGGCATTATCAAAAGACACATTGTCCAGGGCACCGATCCCAAAAAACTGGAGTTTATTCTTATCATCAATCCGCTGAACATATTTTCCCTGGAAATCCCAGTATTCAGGAATGAAGCCAAATCCGGCAGCTTTAAAAATAAAATCGAGATACGACCGTCTTGCAGAAAAAAGGAAGTTACCGTCCTGACCAACCGGGCCTTCAATATTGGCTCCAAACCCGGTTGCACTTAAGTTCGTTTTACTTCCCCAGCGATCCTGACGGCCTTCACGGAGTGAAATATTCAGAACTGAAGACAGCCGATCACCGTACCTCGCACCAAATCCACCTGTGGCAAATTCAGTATTGTCCACAAAATCTACATTAACCAGTGTTAACGGACCACCGGTTGCGCCCTGCGTTCCGAAGTGATTGATGTTGGGGACTTCAAGTCCGTCGATCAAAAAGAGATTTTCGGACGGGCCACCACCTCTGACGACAAGATCATTTCTTCCGCCCGATTGGGTTGCAACACCGGGAACAACAGAAATTGCTCTGACGATATCTTCCTGTCCGCCTGGTGCACGGCGAATTTCTTCGAAGGAAAAGGCATTCAAACTGGTGATATTATCGGTGTTTTTCTGATAGTAACTGGTTGTCACCTCAATAGTTTCAAGTTCAAGATCAGCCGGTTCAATATCGAAATTTACTCTTGTGAAACTAACGTTACTAACCACAATATCTGTTTTGGTTACAGACGTATAGCCAAGATATGAAACTCTGAGTGAATAGGTTCCCGGCTCAAGTTCGGTAATTTTATATTCTCCTGTTGCGGTTGTTGCATCGCCACGACCGGTTTCAATCACGAAAACATTGGCTCCCAGAACGGGCTGGCGGTTGGTTTTATCGGTAATTATACCGGTAATCGTTCCGCCGGATTGGGCAAATGCCGAAGCAGAAAAAAAGGTAATTGTTAATAATGTAAAAAAAGCAGATTTCATTCATTGTCTCCTTTGTTGGAAACCTGAACAAAATTTTGGGGGTGAGTTGTTCCGGAGGAGGTCACGGGTTACATATTACATGTTACCGGGGGGAATTTAAAGGCAATTACGGGTCACATATTACGGGTTACCGGGGGGAATTTAAAGGCAATTACGGGTCACATATTACGGGTTACCGGGGGGAAAATGCGGGAAGAAAACAAAATTATCGCCAGGCGGAACGATCTTTTCTTTTTCTGCGGAAGTTGACCCTCACCCAGAGCAGAATGAAGAATTCGAGAATTTTATATTTTAATGATTTCATCATGGTAACGGGTTACATATTACGGGTTACGGGTGGAGGACAAATATTTGATTAATCCAGCAAGCAATCGCCTGACAGAATCGAGTTTGTTTTCAATTTCCTTTGTTTCAGTCAAATATCCAAGATTTTTTGAAATCTGAAGAAGTGTTTCAACCTCTGATGCTGAACCAAGTGCAATATACAAAAACTGAATGTATTCTTTGGTATGGTTTCGTGCTGCACCTTCAGAGATATTGGTTGGAATGGAAACGGCAGCCCGACGAATCTGACTGGTAATTCCATAAATTTCGTCCTTTGGGAACACTCTGGTTACCTCATATAAAGTTGTAACCAGCTCCATACTTAATTGCCAAACCTCAAGGTTCTTGTGTACCATTTATTTGATAAAATGTCTTTTAAAATATAAATTTTGATCTCAATTTTTTGCGTAACCCGTAACCCGTAACCCGTAACCCGTAACCCGTAACCCGTAACCCGTAACCCGTCCCGGTCTTTCACACCGTGCTCGAAAATCTCTTTTCGGTTTGTTTGTCGGAAAGGAATTTGTCGAATCGCATTGCGATATTTCTCAGGAACAATTCACCTTTATCAGTGACGACAAAACGGTCAGGGAAAAGACGGACCATTCCGTCATCCAGCATGTCTTTCATTTCAGCGAGTTCTTTGGCAAAATAGGTCAGGAATTCAATACCGGTTTTTCGTTTGAAGTCGTCGTAAAAAATCACAAAGGCAATCATGATTTCCATAATGGCGGTTTTTCTTACGAAATCATCTTTCGTCATTTTATATCCGGTTTCAACGGGAAGTAAACCGGCATCCAGCTTTTCTTCATATCCTTTCAAAGTCCGGTCATTCTGGATGTAGGAACCCAGCAGATACCCGATGGATGAGTTGCCGAAGGCGAGAATGTTTTCAGCTTCCATCACCGTGTAACCCATGAAATTCCGCTTCAACGTTCCTTCGTTAAGGGCATCGTACAATTCATCTTCCGGTTTTGAGAAATGGTCAAGTCCGATGAGAAACATGCCGTTTTTCTCGAAAAACTCTCTGGCCTGAATCAGCAATTCCATTTTCAGGTCGGCATCCGGTCTGGGGTGCTGTTCGAGCACCTGCTGATGTTTGTGCATCCAGGGAACATGTGCATAAGAAAACATGGCAACCCGGTCTGGTGACAGCATCAGGGCTTTATTCAGTGTTTCCTGAAACGATTCCCGGGTTTGATGGGGTAAACCGTAAATCAAATCAATATTGATGGATTTTGCGCCTGAATTCCGTGCTTCCTGAATCAGCTTGGCTGTATCCTCAAAAGTCTGAATCCGCCGAACGGTTTCCTGCACTTTTTTATCAAAATCCTGCACACCAAACGAAAACCGGGTAAATCCTTCATCGGCCAAAGTCTGAATATGTTCCGCCGTTGTCACAACCGGATCAACTTCAACTGCCAGTTCACCCGAAAGATAATTGATGTCAAAATGATCGTTAAGCACTTTCATCAGCCGGGTGATCTGAACCGGACTCAGATAAGTTGGCGTTCCCCCGCCCCAGTGAAGCTGCTGAACTTTGGGTTTGAATCCGAGATAGCCGGAAACGAGTTTGATTTCCTTTTCAAGATGATCGAGATACCGGTCGGCAACTGAATGATCATTTCTGACAGTTACATTACAGGCACAATACAAACACCGTTCTTCGCAAAACGGAATGTGAATGTACATTGCAATGGGTTCATCTTCGTACCCTTTCATCCGGGCAAGCAGTTTTTTGTAATCTGCTTCTTCATAACCCGATTTCCACTCAGGCGCCGTGGGGTAACTCGTGTACCTGGGTCCGGCCTGACTGTACTTGTGCATCAGTTCTAAAACTTCCTGAAATTGCTGCGCTTCCAAAATAATCCTTCGCTTCCCTTAACTTCTATCTGACTGAAAATTGTTTGACGGCATTGACCATGGCTTTTGCATGATCAGGCGGGACGTCTGGCAGAATGCCATGTCCGAGATTAAAAATATGTCCGGTTTCGGGACCCCAGAGTGAAAGAATACGCTTTACTTCCCTTTCGATGGATTCGGGCGAGGAATATAAAAACGACGGATCCATGTTTCCCTGAAGCGCAACTGAATTTCCTACACGGGATTTTGCTTCGGCCAGACTGATCGTCCAGTCTAGCCCGAGAACGTGCGCACCCGACTTGCTCAATCTTTCAAGAGAAGCGTTGGCGCCTTTTGCAAAAACAATCACCGGCACATCCAGAACTTTGAGAGAATCCACAATAAATTCGATGTACGGCAACCCGAATTCTTCATAATAAACCGGATCAAGCGCCGATGCCCATGAATCAAAAATCTGAATGATATCAGCGCCGGCTTCAACCTGAGCGATGAGATAATCTGAAATGGCAAACGACAAATCTTTCAGGAGCCGGTGAGCCGTTTTAGGCTGATCCATGATCATGGATTTCGAAAATTTGAACGATTTTGATGAACCACCTTCAACCATGTAGGTCAGCAACGTCCAGGGCGCACCCGAAAATCCGATAAGCGGTACCCGGTTATTCAATTGCTTTTTCGTCATTCTGATGGCATCAAGCACATAACCCAGATCAGAAACAGCATCAATCACTTTCAGATTTTCAACATCAGAAGCCGTTCTGACCGGATTGTAAATCACCGGACCTTTTGATTCGATCAGTTCAAGATTTGAACCCATTGCTTCCGGGATGACGAGAATATCAGAAAAAATGATGGCAGCATCCACCCCGATCAGATCAACCGGCTGAAGGGTGACTTCAGTAGCAAGTTCGGGGGTTTTGCACATTTCGAGGAAGGAACGGCCTTCTCTGACTGCACGGTATTGGGGAAGGTAACGGCCGGCCTGTCTCATCATCCAGACCGGGGTTCTTTCTACAGGTTCACGACGGGCGGCACGTAATATCAGATCATTTTTAAACAAAGACATCAGACTCCGGTAAATTTATAACCCACGCCACGGATGGAGTGAATGTATTTTGGATTTCCCGGGTCAGTTTCAAAATATTTTCTGAGCCGGGCTATAAAATTATCAATGGTGCGGGTTGTCGGGTACACATCGTAGCCCCAAACCCGGCTTAATATCGTTTCACGGGAAACCACTTCGCCATCATTCTGGATCAGCAGTTTCATAATTTCAGTTTCCTTTGCTGTCAGAACAACAGGTCCTGCATGTGTTTTTGCTTCCTGACGGGAAAAGAAAATGGTGTTTTCACCAAAAGAATGCTGATCAACCAAAAGCTTCGATGAAGATTGCTGAACCAACGTTGACCGTTTGAGTAACCGCTGAATCCTGAGAAGCAATTCTTCCAGATTAAACGGTTTTGTCAGGTAATCATCAGCACCGATTTTCAGTCCTTTGATCTTGTCTGTATCCTGATATTTGGCAGAAACAATAAGAACCGGCGTGGTTTCATCTTTTATCCGGATGGATTCAAGCACATCAAATCCGTTTGCACCCGGCAGCATCAGATCCAGAATGACCAGATCGAACCGTTGTTTTTCGAAAATCTCAATGGCAGTTTTTCCATTACTGATAATGGTGACAGCATATCCTTCATGTTCAAGATTGAACTTCAGGGCATCGGCAATGTTCGTTTCATCTTCAACCAGTAAAATCCGGGTTTCCATTTCAGGCCTCATTAATTCCTGGCAGTTCGACAACAAATTCGGAACCTTTTCCTGTGTCAGAATCCACCAGAATCGTTCCTTTATGCAATTTCACACATTCGTTGGCAATAAACAAACCCAACCCGACGCCCTTTGTGTTTCGAATTAACTCATCATCAACCCGGAAAAATTTATTAAAAATGAACGGTTGTGCTGATTTTGGAATACCCTGCCCCTGATCCTTAACCGTGATTTTAATTTTTCCGTTTCCATCTGAAGCTGCAATAAAAACCTGGCCCTCAGAATATTTCAGGGCATTATCTACCAGATTGGTAAAAACAGATCTGAGTTTTTTCTCGTCGCCCAGCAACCAGGCATCTTTTTTAAGCGAATCTTCCAGAACGATCCGGCCGGATTCGTGATATTTACCGGTTGAAAACCAGTTTTCAATCAGTTCGAAAAGGTTTAGTTCGGTAAAACTTATTTTTTCAGTCTGACTTTCAAGCCGGGAAGCTGACAAAATATTTTCGATGTGATCTTCAAGTCTGACGGCTTCTTCAACTGCTTTTGTTAAAAACTCGGATCGCTTTTCTTTTGGCGGATCGTGTTTCAGCAAGGTTTCAAGATAAAGCTTAACCGAAGCAATGGGTGATTTCAGTTCATGAGTAACCGTGAGCATGAAATTGTGAACCTGGTGACTGTGAATCCGTTCTGCCCGAATGTTGGTGTAAAGCAGGGCAACAGCAACTATCATCAGCAGGATAAAAAATCCGCCTTCCCAGATGAACATTCTCAGCTGACGTTCCGTTTCAGAATTGATTTTATTGACATGTTCAACCGAAACCCTGAAATCTTCAGGGGTCAAAAACCACGGCCGCGTGACCATGGCAATTCCGTAAATCTCAACTTGCGGATAGTTTTGCTGAACCCAATCACGAAGTTTTCCGGCATGGATATGATCGAGGATTTTCTCACCCTTTTCCCCGGATCTTACCATCCATAAACCTGAAAACTCAACCGGATATCCTAAATGCACGCCCGATTTATTGACGAGATAGAAGCCGGTTGTATCGCCGGAAATCTGGCTGATTTTATCTCCGGAAAGTACAATTTTCCCCGCAAAAAGATCGTTCTGTTCGTCGCCTGAGGAATGGATGAGAACCTGATGCAAATGCCAGGCTGCCACAGACCGGGTTTTTTCTGCCATTTTCAGTGAAATTCCCGAGGTGGTTTTTGAGTTGCTGATCTGAAAGAATATCCACCACACGATCTGGGCAAATACAACCAGAACGATAAACAGAAAGGAAGTCAGTAAAATCCGGTTTTTTTTCTGGAAACGGGCGTTCACAATGAATAATGGTAAATTTTAAAGGGTAAAGTATAAATGAGAGGACAAAAATACGGAAATCAGAATGTAGAAGGTAGAAGTTGGAAGATAGCCCTTCGACTCCGCTCAGGGACCAAAGAAGACGGGTTTCAAGATGCATGGGTTGTTTTTTAAGAACCAAACACTGGATTCCTCCCCCGTGCGGGAGGAATCCAGCTGTTTTCTCTTAGTCTTTAACCCAGATTTTTACAGATTGTGCAGGCAGAGAAAGATCAACCGGTTTTCCGCCGGCAAGTGATTTATCAGTCCCGTCAACACCGTTTACATGATCAACTTTGACGTCATTACCAACGAGTTTCCAGTTACCTTCAGGCAACGAAACACCGGTAAAGGTATTTTCTTTGGTTTCAGAATTTACCAGAACAAAAACCTTTTTGTCAACAACATAACCTATTAAATACGGATTTGCCGGCGTGATAAACTGATAATAATCTGCCCCAGGCATGGTTGCTGTTCTGAAAATCTTACCGGTCTCACTCATGCGCAGGGCAATAAGTCCACGCCAGTAAGCATTCATGTTCAGGTAATCATTGGCCGATTTTTCACCGGAAAAGTAAGAACTTTCATCAGCACGGGTTTTACCCAGATCATCCCAGATAAACAGGTTGGCTTTTCTGAGCGTGTTTGTATCCCGCCGACCGTTGAACCAGATTTTACCGGTTTTGGTGGTTCCTATTTTTTCAGTTGTGGGTGCAACTCCCTTCGAGCGCATAAATTCAGATCCGCCATGAAGAACGATCGGACCCAAAGATGTAAAAAGCAAAGCTGCTGCAATTTTGAAGGAACCTTCATCCACGCCGAGTCTGCCGTCATAATTTTTAACTGCAAGCTGATCGGCCAAGGCCCAGTTGTCGTGAATGTCGAGATAATTGATTCCCCGGTTTGGCTGACGTTCTTCCGGGAAGCCATTATTCAGAGCCAAAATGACATTTTTACGCATGGTCGTATCACCGCCTGCAAATCCTTTAACATTTACCTTTCCGTTCGGATCAAAGAACGACGGACCTTTGAATGCATTCCGGGCATCATCCTGGAAAAAAGTAAGTGGTGCATCAACTTTATACCAGTCCCAATCGGGATTCGCTTCGAACTCAGGATCCTGGCTGGCGATCCAGGGTTCGCCATAAACGATTTTATCTTTTCCGATTGCATCAACAAACGCAATCAAAGTTTGCTGATCGGTTTGGCCGGCAAGGTCAATCCGGAATCCGTCAACACCAAATTCATCAATCCAGTGTTTGGCCTGGTCAATTAGCCATTTCTGCATCATCGGGCGGTTTTCAGATTTGGTTTCGTTTCCATATTCGCCAATCAACTTTCCATTTTTTGTGCGGTAATGATAAACCGGATCCAGAACAGAGAAATTGAAAAACATCGTCCGGCCATCCATATTTTCGCCGGTGTGATTAAACACATAATCCACAATCACGGCAATTCCTTTATTATGAAATGCCTGAACCAGGTTCCGGAACTGGTCACGTTCTGCACCAGGCTCAGTTCCACGCTGGCGGTACCGGCTTTCAACCGCAAAAGCGAAAGTGGTGCGGTAACCCCAGTCATAATTCTCAAGATTTACGCCCTGTTCAGTAAAAAACGGATCGTTTTTAAATGCTTCCTGCCATTCTGCATCCGGAAAGTGCAGATATTCCTGCATGGGCATGAGATGGACAACGTTCACACCCAGATCGACAATATGATCAAACCCGATTTTCTCCCCTTTTGCATTTTTCAATCCCGGTAAAACCATGGCGGGGATTGTTCTTTTCAGGTCTTCTGAAACCGGTAACTTTTCAGTAAAATCCTGAACGTGGATTTCGTAAGCCACAACATCCTGCATGGGCGGAATTCCCTTTTTCAACGGGGATGCAGGAACGGTACGATACCAAACCCTGGCTTTTCCCCAGGTATCCAGGCTTACCCGTGCATACGGATCATTGATATGAACCGGATTTGCTTCGTAAAAATGGTTACCTGGCTCATCTGGTCCATGAACAGTAAAGTCGTAATAAACACCTTTCAGATCGCCGGAAAGAGTAGCTTCCCAGACGCCCTGATCATCCACTTTCATTTCAACGGTTTTATAGGCTTTTTTATCATCTGAGTTTTTGTAAAGATAAAGTTTAACACCTTCTGCACGTGGGGAAAAAATCCTGAACAAAGTGGATTTTTTATCCTGAGAAACGTTTGCACCCAGTTCTTTGGGTGAATACAGGTTTCTGAACCAACCATCAAAAGAAATCATGCACTTTAAATTTGAGGAAGGAATTTCGAGATAATAAACACGGCGGATATCGAGTTCTTCTCCCGGAACAATCAGAGTTTGGATTGCTGTATTGGGTTTTACAGCTGCGACAGGGATTACCCGACCTTTTGCATCGGTGAGTTTATAATCAGCTGGATTTAACGACCGTTCAAAATTGTCGCCTGAGATTTCTGCCCAGATGGCCCGTTTATTCTGAAGTTCTGCTTTTAACGTGGCTGGTTTGATTCCACGCATAAAAATCAGATTATTTCCTTCATTGTTTGGTGCAGTAGAATGCGGATCGAGCCAGGTTCCGTCATTTGTTCTGAATTTAAAAGGAGACGAAACGCCGATATTTCTGAATTCAGGATTGGGAAATCCGACTATCCAGAGTTTCCCGCCATCAACAGATTTCATAATCCGTGATTTATCATTCATGTCGTGACTCCAGCCTGCAAAGGCACCGGTCACGACTACTTTTTCTACATTTTTTTGTCCGTAGAGTTCAGAATCAAATAAAAACCAGGTTGTATCAGCCCGATACTCATACCCCTGGGCAATAGAGGTTTTAGAAAATGTCTGTGCAGAAGCACCGGTTTGAATGAAAAAAACCGTTAAAAGAAGGCTGAAAAGAAAACGTGAAGCCATGGCAGGTCTCCGGGTTGTTGTTGTTCCCGAATATAGTGATTTTATGGAAAGGCTTCCAATCCAAAATGCAAGTGACAAGTTACAAGGTACGAGTCGAGCGAAGCGAAGATCCCGAATTTACTTCGGGAGGACGGGATGGTTACGGATCACATATTACTGCCTGCCCCGAACGCGTTAAACCCGGCCTTTGACGGGCTTTCGGGGGATCACCGGAGGGAAAGAAACAAGTCGAGCTGAAAAAAGGGAAAATTTCTGAGCGACTAGCCAAATAAAAAGAAATTTTTCCTTTTTCCGAACAAATGACCATACAAATTAAATTCGACAGAAAGGCAATTACCCAAAATAAATTCCGCAAAAAAGAACATTTAAACAAACAATAAATCAAGACAATATCGTATTTAGCTATTTGTGCCGAATATTATTTTTGACTTTTCGTTTTTAGCGAATTATCTTTGCTTAAAGAATCTGATTCGGACAAATCTCCGGATATAATTCCCATAAGAAAAGGCATGCCGGATAGGCTTGATGGAAGGACTGAAAAACACTCCCCAAGTTTTATCAGAACCAATCTCCTATCCAATAATAATTGAACAGGCATACTCCTCCAAGAACAATGCCTTCACGGGCCGTCCGGATGAACCAAGAAATCCGGCGGTCTGTGAAACAGGACAACAAAAACCCATGAAAATCACACTCAAACGACAAGACGACGCATTTCACCTGCTTGCCACAAATGAACTTGGCAAAGAAGTGCATATTGATGCAGGTCCGGCACTCGGCGGACATAATTTGGGCGCCCGCCCCATGGAACTTTTAATTATGGGACTTGGCGGATGCAGTTCAATTGATGTGATTTCCATCCTGAAAAAGTTCAGACAAAATCTTGAGGATATTCAGGTTACGATTGATGCCGAACGTGAAGCCGGGGTTGAACCCTCGCTGTTTACTACCATCCATGCCCATTACTCCCTGACAGGAAATCTGGATAAAGACAAAGTTGAGAGAGCATTGGCACTTTCAATTGATAAATATTGCTCGGTTGCCCGTGTTCTCGAGAAAACTGCCAAAATCACTTACACTTATGAAATTCTCCCCGGAGTTTCAAAGTGAGTAAAAAACCTTGGGAATTTGAAACCAAAGCCATCCGGAATCAAAGCAAACGGACGGAAAGCCGGGAACATTCTGTTCCGCTTTACCTGACATCGAGTTTTGTTTTTGAAGATGCAGAACAAGCCCGTGCCCTTTTTGCAGATGAAATTCCCGGAAATATTTACACCCGTTTTTCAAACCCGAACAACACTGAATTTGTAGAAAAAATCTGTGCCCTTGAAGGAACTGAAGACGGAATTGCAACTGCATCAGGCATGTCGGCAGTTTTCACAACCTTTGCTGCCCTGCTGAAAACCGGCGATCATATTCTGGTTTCCCGGTCTGTGTTTGGTTCAACCCATCAGATTCTCACTATGATTCTGCCAAAATGGGGAATAACGCATACATATGTGGATATTGCTTCTCCCGAGACCTGGGAAGCTGCTATTCTGCCATCCACCAAACTCTGTTTTGTAGAAACGCCATCAAATCCTGCTCTGGATATAATTGATCTGGAGTGGCTTGGCAAGCTCTGCAAAAAACACAACATTCTTTTGGCGGTCGACAACTGTTTTGCAACTCCCTATCTACAACAACCGGTTAAGTTTGGCGCTGATCTGATTATCCATTCTGCAACGAAGTTTATTGATGGTCAGGGCCGTGCAATCGGTGGCGTTGTTGCCGGACCTAAATCCATTATCAAGGACATCCGGTTTTTTGCCCGCCATTCGGGTCCATCTCTGTCTCCCTTCAATGCCTGGCTGCTATCAAAAAGCTTGGAAACACTTGCCGTCAGAATGGACAGACATTGCAAATCAGCTCTGGAAATTGCAGAATGGCTTGAAACCCATCCCAAAGTAGAAAAAGTGATTTATCCGTTTCTTCCTTCTCATCCGCAATTTGAACTGGCAAAGAAACAAATGAAACTTGGCGGCGGAGTTGTGAGTTTTATTGTGAAGGGTGGAATTGAAAAGGGCCGTGATTTCCTGAATGCGCTTGAGATGCTTTCTCATTCTGCAAATCTGGGAGATACCCGAACGATTGCAACCCACCCTGCATCGACCACACATTCAAAATTAACTGATGCAGAACGGGCAGCCGTAGGGATTTTACCAGGATTGGTGAGAATTTCTGTGGGACTTGAACACCCGGAAGACATTAAAGCCGACATCAGTCAGGCACTTAATGCCTAACCGCTGAGGCGCCGGGAACGCAGAGAAATACAATAAAATTATAAAATGATTGTTATTATAAAATAAAAAAATAACCCTGCGCCCTCTGTGTCTCAGCGGTAAAATGTATTGAGGAATATTATGTCAGTAAAAACCATTTCTGTTGCCGAATTAAAAAAATGGATCGATGAAAAAAAAGACTTCCAGCTGATCGATGTTCGGGAGTCGAATGAGCACACTTTCTGCAATATTGGTGGTGATCTCATTCCCCTAAGCACGGTTTTGGTTCAGAAAAACAGGATCTCAAAGGATAAACCGGTGGCAGTTCTGTGCCGCAGCGGAAAAAGAAGTGAAATGGCAATTCAGCAACTTGAATCTGCTGAAGGATTTGCCAATTTATATAACATTGAAGGCGGAATTCTCCGCTGGTCGGATGAAATCGATTCATCCGTTCCCAAATATTAAAAAAGGAGTTTACTATGGCACAAGTCTGCCCAGTTGCATTACGTACCATCGATCAAAATATTGTCCGCCTGAATGCCGGACAGATTGCGATCTGGCTTTTCGGATTTCTGATCACCCATTCCTGGATTATTCCGGTATTTCTGGCTTATGATTTTGCTGTTCGTCTGGCAAGAAAACCGGCTTTCAGTCCCCTGAATCAAATCAGTTTTCTGGTGAAAAAGTCATTTTCTATCCCGGCCGATTTGGCTGATGAAGCACCAAAACGTTTTGCAGCCATGTTGGGGTTACTTTTCTCACTTACAACTGCAGTTCTGGCCATTTTTGGATTTGGTTTTTCGGCAATTGTTGTAGCCGTTTTATTTGCATCCTGTGCCTTTATTGAATCGGTTCTCGGGTTTTGCGTGGGATGTTTCGTTTATCAGATTTTACAGAAATTTGTGAAGTAACCGCATTCCGGGGTACGCTGTACGGTGTACGCCAAACTAGATGTCATCCCGGCAATAGCCTGCCCCGGCCCGAGAATCGGGATCGGGGAGCCGGGATCCATTCCTAATGTTCAAATCCACAGCTTCATTTTCCTTTTTTCTTCACTTTCCCCGCATTTTCTTCCACTTTAAACTTCACCATTCTGACGATTAAATCAACTGGCAGCGGTTTATCCAATGGAAACTGAACGGCTCCTTTAGACCATTTATAATTTCGTAATTCACTTTGGAAAGCTTCAATTCCTGAGGGTGTCGGGTATAAACCGATATGTTTTTCGTATCCCGCAAAATAAACCACGGGACCATTCAATTTATAAGCCGGCATCTGGTAACTGATTTCTTCAGTTGCTTCCGGAACTGTTTTCCGGATTAAAGTCCGGAGTTCTTCCAGCATTTTCCGGGTTTTTTCCGGAAAGGCTGAAAGGTAATCATCAACAGTTGCATCAGGGTTTAGTTTCATTTTTTCTCCTGACCGGAATCCAGATTTCTTCTTCTGAAGCCGGGTCGTCATTTTTATATTTCTCGCCCAAAAGTTCAAAATGCGGACGGCTAACCACTTGATAACCAGATTCCGGTAACCACTCCCCAAAGATAAATCCAAAGATTTTGGGTCCGTCGCTAGCAGGTCCTTTATAAGAAAAAACGGCGTATAATCCTTCAGGAATCGTCATGGATTCCATTCCATCCGGAATAAAATCAAAGTCAGAAACCTCAGCCGCAGCCCATTTTACAAAAACGCCGCCCGGATTAAAATCCCCCGAAAAAAAATCTTCGCTGTAAATCTGTAAAGAAAACAAATCGGTTCCTGTTTTGCTTTGAATTTCATTTCTGCGGGGCATAAAACTGCGCCAGAGTTCACCGGTTCTGTTTTGGATTAACGACATGGACAATCGTTTACCGACGATTTTGGTTTCTTTCAGGATTTCAAATCTGGGTGACATAAGTCCTTTTAACATTCGTGTGCGGTACAAATAAAATTAAAAAACGGCTCAGGTTCAAACCAGATGGACTCCGGGTTTCACTGGTGGGATTGAACTGCAGAAGGCAATGGTTACAAATTTTCACATTTTTACCTTATCTTTTGAAGAGAAGGAGTCTGCCATGTACCGATTAATAGTCATCCTGATTCTGGCTTTGGTTTCAGAATCGGTTTTTTCCCAGGTTCGCATTCACAAACATCTCAACACAGAAAACGGCCTGGTTCAGTCTCAGGTTGCCGCCATTTTCGAAGATGATGACGGGTTTCTCTGGTTTGGAACCTTTGGCGGACTCAGCCGGTGGAACGGGTATGACTTTACCAATTTTCAGACACAGGACGGACTTGTCGGAAACCGGATTTCAGCAATTGTGCAAAAAAAAGATGGAACTCTGATTTTCGGAATCGATGGCGGCGGGGTTTCAACTTTTAAAAACGGAAAATTTGATACGCTTTCAATTCAGTCAAAACTGGCTGGTCAGTCAGTCACTTCTCTTTTCCTCGATACATCAGAAAATCTTTACATCGGTACTTTTGGTGACGGAATCTGGATTTTGCCGACTGAAGGAGAAGTCCGGCATCTTACTACCAAAGATGGCCTTTCTAGTGATAATATCTGGTGTTTGGTACAGGATGGCACCGGAACTTTCTGGATCGGAACGGATGGCGGTGGTCTAACTGAATGGCGAAAGGATTCCTTCATCCACCATCAGAAGGGCACTGGGTTCGGTGGTGACATTGTAAGATCAGTTTTACCCATGAAGAATGGTGCTGTCTGGGTTGGATTTATGGCTGGCGGACTTTCAGTTCTCAGGAATGATAAATGGACATCCTACTCAACCCAACAAGGTTTAGCGGGAAATACAGTCTGGTCGATAACGTCATTGAACGATGACCGTTTGCTGATTTGTACCGATAACGGCGTCAGTGAACTTAAAGATGGAAAGTTTTCATCTATTTCCATTCAAAACGGACTTTCCGCAAAGGAAGTTTATACGGTTTTCAGATCAAAGAATGAAACTGTTTATTTTGGAACCAGTGGTGGTGGCGTCGACATTTATCAACCTGGAAAATTGGAAAGTTATTCAAAAGAAATTGAAGAAAGCACAATTTTGGGTGTGGCTGAAGGACCAGACGGAAAAATGGTTCTGGCCAGTTATGGAAACGGTGTTTTCGTTTTGGATAATGGCAGGTTTTCAAAAATTGGCTTGTCTCAGGGGCTTCCTGATTTGACGGTTTGGTCTGTTTCGGCCGGGAAAAGCGGAACTCTCTATTTCTCAACGTCTGATGGTCTTGGCATTTATTTAGCCGGAAAAATAAAATCCATTAGAAAAAAAGACGGGCTGGTTCATCAGCGGGTGTATTCATCCCTTGAAGCACATGATGGTTCTGTTTACATCGGAACCAGAAAAGGTGTCAATATCCTCAAAAACGGGAAAATCACCCAGCCTGAAAGTGATTTTCTGAAAAATACGATCATCTGGTCGGTTAAAGCAGGTCCCGATTCATCGTTGTTTTTCTGCGCTGACGGAAATGGGTTGGTAATTCTGAAAGATGGGCGATATTCTTCCGTCGGAAAAAAAGAAGGTGTCCGGGGTGATTACATCATTTCGGCGTTACAGGCTTCAGACGGAAAATTGTACATCGGAACTGACGGCAACGGACTTACCATTCTGGATCATGGCAAGGCTGAATATCTGGATGCAAAATCGGGTTTAACAGACAATACCATTTACAACATTCTGGAGGATAAAAACCAAAACATTTATCTGACTACGAACATGGGAATTAACATCCTCGTAAATAAAAACGGGAAGCGGATTATCAGAACCCTGATGAAATCTGACGGACTCGTTTCGAATGAGCAGAATCTGGGTTCGTCCTTTATCGCTTCAGACGGAAAAATATGGTTCGGAACTATATCCGGGCTTTCTGTTTATAATCCCGAAAAAGACAAGGAACCGGTTTTCCCACCCGGAATGAAATTAACCGGACTCATGCTTTACGACCAACCCGTTGAGAAAACCGAAAATGTATCCTTTTCCTGGGATCAGAATTACCTCAAGTTTGGATTTGTCGGACTTGATCTTCCTTCACCCCAGAAGCTCACCTATACCTGGCAGCTTTCCGGTGTTGATAAAAAGCCAATGACCGGGAAGGAACGGCTGATTCAGTATACCAATTTGAGTCCGGGTACTTACACCTTTGAGGTGGTTGCAGTGAATGAATGGGGAATAAAAAGTGACCCGGTTAAGTCAACTTTTGAAATTCACCCGGCCTGGTGGAAAACCTGGTGGTTTATTTCTCTGGCTGTCATTTTGTTTGTTCTTCTTGTTTCCTGGCTGATTTATAATCGGGTACAACAATTACTGGCGGTTGAACGCCTCAGGGCAAAGCTGGCGGCTGATCTTCACGATAATATCGGATCAAGTCTGACTGAAATTTTTTATCTGACTGAGTTTGGAAATCTCAGTTTGAAACAAAATGATACCGAAGCTGCAGCCGGAAATTTTACAAAAATTGGTCACCTTTCCCGGGCTTTGGTTAAAAGTATGAGTGATATTGTCTGGCTGGTAAATCCATCCAAAGACTCACTTTATGATCTGATTATCAGGTTGAAGGAATCGTATGAAGATTTGTTTGCTGCATCGGGTGTTGGCTTTAAAACCGAAAATATCAAAGTGCTGGAATCGGTTCATTTGAGCATTGAATACCGGCAGAATTTATTTTTAATTTTTAAAGAAGCTATAAATAATAGTTTAAAATACAGTCAGTGTACCGAAATAAAACTGGATGCAGATTTGTCGGGTAAAAACTTAACCTTGGTCTTAACTGATAATGGAAAAGGATTCAATTTATCAGAAGAAACTTCAGGAAACGGGTTGAAAAATATAAGAAGCCGGGCTGAAGATTTAAAAGCCAAACTCGAAATCGTTTCTGTGCCGGGACAGGGAACAGTGGTGAAATTTGAGGGCAGAATCTGAGAATTTGTAGCCCCGACGTTTGTACCTCCGACCTCCGGTCGGAAATCGGAAATTCAATTACACTCCGACCCGGAGGTCGGAGTTACAGGGAATCAGTAAACCAATAAAATTCAGATCAACAACTGTTGCATTATGTAACCCCGACCTCTGGTCGGGAATTGGGAATTGAATTACACTCCGACCGGGAGGTCGGAGTTACAAGGAACCAGTAAACCAATAAAATTCAGATCAGTAGCTGTTGCACTATGTAACCCCGACCTCTGGTCGGGAATTGGGAATTGAATTACACTCCGACCGGGAGGTCGGAGTTACAAGGAACCAGTAAACCAAAAAATTCAGATCAGTAGCTGTTGCACTATGTAACCCCGACCTCTGGTCGGGAATTAGAAATTAAATACACTCCGACCCGGAGGTCGGAGTTACAGGGAACCTGTAAACCAATAAATTCAGATCAACA